>CAKSWQ010000032.1 GCA_934512105.1 uncultured Faecalibacterium sp.
TGACCGTCTGCATGGGATACCCGGCGATGACCCCCAAGTGGGAGAGCCGGAAAACGCCGCCGGAAGGGGGCAGGAAAGCCATGCAGGGAGAACGGCAGGACGTTGATTTCCCAGTTGCAGAGAAAAACGATGTGATCAAAATGATCACATCGTTTTCTGTAACGCCAACGAAAGGACAGTGTGCCTATGAGCAATTTTACCCCCGCATGGTTCAAGAAAGGCTTTTTCAATGAATCCCTGTTCTGTGACGATTTCCTTAGTACCCACCAGCTGCTTTACGTGAATGGCGCATTTTTCACCCCGGATGGCCGCATGACCGATACTATGCCCCTGCGCTGCGAGATTTTCGAGATGATGCGTGAATACGTTGGGGCGAACCTTGCTAAGAAGGTCACCAATGTGGTGGACGTGCTGAAACTGGCAGCACAGGTGGAGGACTTCCCACCCGTCACCGACCGTATCGCACTGGCAAACGGCACCCTGTATCTGGACGGCACCTTTCAGGAGGGTAAGCCGGAGATCGTCCGCAACCGGCTCCCGGTCAGATATGACCCGAAAGCTGCACAGCCCACCCATTGGCTGCGGTTCCTGTCCGACCTGCTCTACCCGGAGGACATCCCCACGGTGCAGGAGTTCATCGGCTACTGCCTGATCCCCAGCAACAAGGGGCAGCGCATGATGGTCATCAAAGGCAGCGGCGGCGAGGGGAAGTCGCAGATCGGCGTGGTGCTGTCCCGGCTGTTTGGCTGCAACATGAAGGATGGCAGCATCGGCAAGATTTCGGAGAACCGCTTCGCCCGTGCCGACCTCGAACACACCCTGCTCTGCGTGGACGATGATATGCGGATGGAAGCCCTGCGCCAGACCAACTATGTCAAGTCCATCGTGACCGCACAGGGGCAGATCACCTTCGATGCCGCCTGTCGGAAGATGCTGTTTGAGATCGCCAAGCGGCACGGTCTGGATCTGGAGGAAGAAGCGGAATACGGCAACCGCAAGTATTTGGAAAAGCAGGACTTTATCCTTGCCAAGCAAAAGGAGCAGCTTGCCGCCCAGCAGAGCAAGCTGGACGAACTGACCCTCAAGGTCAACGACATGGAAACGCTGATTGACGAGGTAGCGACAGTGGCCTATGACAAGGCAGTGGAAGTTGTGACGGATGTAGTGCGCGCCGAGACCCGGAAGGAAGATATGCGGATGATCGAGGACACGAAGAAGTGGGTGTTATCCCCGGAACGCAAGGCTCCGCAGGTCACGAGAGAATATACTGCTCACTGGTTGGATAGCGTGCTGGACAAGTTTCTCAAGACCATGCAGACCACCGCCGCCCACCTGCAGGAGAAGCTGTTGAAGCCGGAAGTCCGACAGAAGGGCAAGGAGCAGGTCAAGGAGAAAGCACGGGATTCCGTTCTGCAACTGCTGAGTCGCTTGCAGGCAGAACAAACTCAGCAAAAGCTATCTGCACCGCCTACCACCGAGAAATCAGAAACACGAGGTGATGTTTATTGAGCAAAGAAGTCAACGAAGAACGCACTCCACGAATCGTTGAAGATGTAAAGGAAATGCTGACCAAGCACTCCAACGGTGAAATCCAGCGGACAATCCAGAACTGCATCACGATTTTGCAGAACGACCATGTGTTTGCCGATGCCATCCGACTGAACTTGTTGAGTGAACGCATGCCCAAAGTGGAATCTCTTGGTGCAGGTCGTTGATGAAGTGCTTTAAGTAGGCTTCATGAGCCAGCCGCTGCCGTTTCTGTTGGTTAGCTTTGTCAATGATCTCCTTATGTTTTGCTTGATTGGAGAAATTTGCGGTATCCAGATAACCCAGCGGCCCATACACTTTTGTAAATTCATAGGCATAGATGGATTTCATCTGTACCTCAATGGTTTCGATATGGCGCAGGATGATATGACGGAACTCGTGGTCGAAATTATAAATGTCCTCGATGTTTTGGAACGTGGCAGACTTCGCAAAAACATCGTTCTTGCGGAGCGTCAGAGAATAGCCGCTGACACGGTAATAATTGTTCCGCAGCAGAAAATCCTTTGCTTCGGCATCATCTTCGATGGTAAGGCCGCGTGAACGGAGAAGCTCAATTTGCTCATCTATCGTTTTGAAGTCCTTGTCCGCCATGAAAAATCGCCTTTATAAGCAAAACGCCCCCAAGTGTGCATGCGCTGTGCGCAGAGGCCTGGGGGAGTTGTTACCATTATAATAGCAAACCAAGGGCTAAATGTCAATGAGCAGACTGTGAACTTTCGATTTCTCGTAAAAAATTCAAGAAGGGCTTTTTACAGCTTAACTTTCTGTCACACGGAAAGTATACTGGTGCTGTGGAGGCATGAGAGCAGCTATGGCAAAGATGGGACGCCCAAAATCCGAAAATACCGGCACATGGCTCACGGCATCTGCTTCCAAGGGCGACACGAGCCGGGCCGACCACCACTATTATCACACGGTGTACTGGAACGACAACGCTTACGACATTGAGTTCTTCTTTTCTACCGACTGGAACATGAGCAGCACCAGCGACGACAAGATCTTTTCCAAATCTGCGGCTGAGCCGGGCAAAGTAACACAAGGCCGATGCGGGTGAACATGGACTACTTTGCACATTTTTGTTATCCGCGCCAACGTTTTTTGAACCGTATGAGAGTTATGCGGCCGTTATACCACGAACTGTAAGGTTTATCCGTGCAATTTACTCTGGCATTGTGTTTTCTTCAGCTGTGCCACCATATAGCGGGGCTGCTGCACGAATAGGCCTAGGAATCAAACAGTATCAATACCCAAAACAAAAGCATGTGCAACAAATTTTCGATGAATTTGTGATGCACATGCTTTTTTGAATTGTTTTGATTATACGTTTGATTTTGAAAAGGGCTGCTGCACTTTCAGCTAAAACGATGTGCAACAGCTCCTTGCTGTATTGACTTTATTTGCGTTCCGTGCCCCGTGCCCCAGCCTTGGTCAGCAGCTGCTGGAATTTCCGGGCGGCGGTGTTCAGCGGGCGGTGATGGTCGTAGACAAGACAGATGGAGCGGGAGGGGATGATCTCCTGCAAGTGCAGCTGCACCAGTTCCCCGCTGGCCAGCAGCGGCGCTGCCATGGGCTCCGGCATAAAGGCCAGCCCCAACTCACTTTTGACCAGCGTGAGCATCTGGTCGGTGGTGGCGGCCTCGGTGTCCGGTTTCAGCACCGCGTTGTGCTCCAGAAAGAACTGCCGGTAAAAGCTGCGGGTCATGCTTTCCTCGTTCAGGCAGATCAAAGGATAACCGGCCAGTTCCTTCAGGTTCAGGGTCTGGCTGGCCAGCGCCGTAAAGGTCTTACCGCCCACAAGGACCTCGTAAAAGGGCATCAGCTCCACCATTTTCAGCCCGTTTTCCACCTCTGCGGGGGTGGTTATGATGGCAAAATCCACCTCGCCGTTGCGCACCGCCTGCACCGCCTGCGGGGTGGAGTGGTTGGAAATGCGCAGCCGGATGCCCGGGTACTCGGTATGGAAGGCACGCAGCTTTTCGGACAGGTAGATATTCAATGCAGTCTCGGTGGCGCTGATGCTGATGGTACCGTGCTCCAGCGTGGCGCTGGCGCTCAGCTCTTCCTCTGCGTCTTGAATCTGCACTGCTGCCGATGCAATGCGGGAGTACAGCAGTTCCCCCTCCGGCGTTAAGGTGACGCCCCGGTTGGAGCGGATGAACAGCACGCAGTTCAGCTGGCTTTCCAACCGGTTCATGGCGTGGGTGATGTTGGGCTGGTTGTTGCCCAGCACCCGCGCCGCGCGGGTAAAGTTCTGATACTTTGCCACATAATAGAAGATCTTATAGTATTCCCAGTCCACATACATGGGTGCAGCCCCTCTTTCCTGTCGGGCTTCCGGCGCGGCCTGCGGCAGAAGCGGCTTTATGCTCTTCTTGTATCATAGCACGGCGCGCCGGAAATGCAAGCGCTTTTTACCGGCAGGGGAGAAGCGGGACTTCCGCTAAGACTGGACGATTCGGAATGCCCTCCGCTTGCGCTCTGGGCATGAACGGCGGAAAATTTAATTTTGATTGAGCATTTATCGCGGTCTGCGGACCGCGATAAACGCATTTTTATAAGAGAACGGTCTCAGACCTCGTTGCCGGGGAAGCGGGGAATGCCGTCAAAGCCCTTTTGCAGGTCGGCGTCAGTGGGGATGTAGTCGGTCATCTTGCCCTCGTGGAACTTCTCGTAGGCCACCATATCAAAGTAGCCGGTGCCGGTCAGGCCAAAGACGATGGTCTTTTCCTCGCCGCTCTCCTTGCACTTCAGTGCCTCGTCAATGGCCACCCGGATGGCGTGGCTGCTTTCCGGTGCGGGCAGGATGCCCTCGATGCGGGCAAATTGCTCGGCGGCTTCAAATACGCTGGTCTGCTCCACGCTGGTGGCCTCCATCAGGCCATCGTGATACAGCTGGCTCAGGATGCTGCTCATGCCGTGGTAGCGCAGGCCGCCCGCGTGGTTGGGGCTGGGGATGAAGCCGGAGCCAAGGGTGTACATCTTGGCCAGCGGGCAGACCATGCCGGTGTCGCAGAAGTCGTAGGCGAACTTGCCGCGGGTAAAGCTGGGGCAGCTGGCAGGCTCTACGGCAATAAAGCGGTAGTCTGCCTCACCGCGCAGCTTTTCACCCATAAAGGGGCTGATGAGGCCGCCCAGATTGCTGCCGCCGCCCGCGCAGCCGATGATGATATCTGGCTTGACGCCCAGCTTTTTCAGTGCGGCCTGCGTTTCCAGACCGATGACGCTCTGGTGCAGCAGCACCTGATTCAGCACGCTGCCCAGCACATAGCGGTAGCCCGGGGTGGAGGTAGCAACTTCCACTGCTTCGCTGATGGCGCAGCCCAGACTGCCGGTGGTGTCGGGGTGCTCGGCCAGAATTTTGCGTCCCACATTGGTGGTCATGCTGGGGCTGGGGGTAACGGAAGCGCCGTAGGTGCGCATCACCTCACGCCGGAAGGGCTTTTGCTCGTAGCTCACCTTGACCATGTACACCTTGCAGTCCAGCCCGAAATAGCTGCACGCCATGGAAAGCGCCGTGCCCCACTGACCGGCTCCGGTCTCGGTGGTCACGCCCTTCAGCCCCTGCTTTTTGGCGTAGTAGGCCTGCGCGATGGCGCTGTTCAGCTTGTGGCTGCCGCTGGTGTTGTTGCCCTCGAACTTGTAGTAAATTTTAGCCGGGGTGCCCAGCGCCTGTTCCAGCCGGTAGGCGCGGCACAGGGGGCTGGGACGGTACATCCGGTAGTATTCCCGGATCTCGTTCGGAATGGGAATCAAAGCGGTGGTGTCGTCCAGCTCCTGCTGCACCAGCTCGTCACAGAAAACGCCGTCCAGCTCCTTTGCAGTCATGGGCTGCAGGGTGCCGGGGTTCAGCAGAGGGGCGGGCTTGTTCTTCATATCCGCCCGCACATTGTACCATGCGGTGGGCAGCTCGGATTCTTCCAGGTAGTACTTGTACGGAATGTTTGCATCGGTTTTCATAATGCTTGTCCTTTCCGGGTCCGGGACCCTTTCTTGCGGGACAAGGGAAAAAGAAAACGCCCCTGTCCCAAAACACATTCGTGTATTGGGACAAGAGCGGAAAATTACACTCCTGCGGTGCCACCCAATTTTGGCAGATATGACCCTGCCCTCTCGTGATATGCCAACACATATCGGCTTTGTTAACGAAGCCGCTCTCCGTCGCCCCTACTGCGCACCTTGCGGCGCGGTTTGGTTTGCCCTCAAAAGCCCATTCCCACCAGCAACTGCCTTGCGCCGGTCTCAGCTTGCCCGGCACTCTCTGTAAAAGCAGGGGGATCGCGGTGGTACTTATGCTTTCTCTCTGGTTTGAGTGCATTTTACTGCTTCATTCGAGTGAAGTCAAGAGCTTTTTTGAAAAAAATCCGCACAAGACTTCAAAAGTAATACTTTGCCTCCCGGCGGGCGTATGCCGCGCTGCAAGGCGATTTTTGACGTATCTGCGCGCCCAGCATGGGCGGCAGCAGTCTTTGAAATGTAAAAAACGTATTGCTGCTATACACAGGATACTTTTTACATATTCTCTGCACGCTCGTATAATAAACACCGCGAACAGGAAACAAGAATGAAAAAGAAGGTAAATGAAGTTTATGCTGACCGCTGTTACTGGAATCAACTGGGGCGATGAGGGCAAGGGCCGCGTCATCGACCTGCTGGCCGAAAATGCCGATATCGTTGCGCGCTATCAGGGCGGCAACAATGCCGGCCATACCGTTGTGACCGAGAAGGGCAAGTTCATCCTGAATCTGCTGCCCTCCGGCATCCTGCACCCGGAGGTGACCTGCGTACTGGGCACCGGCATGGTGATCGACCTTGAGCATCTGGCCGGGGAGATGGAAGCCATCGAGGCGCGCGGCGTAAAGGTGGAGCCGGAGAACCTGAAACTCTCTGATAAAGCGACTATCTCCATGCCGTGGCACAAGGTACAGGACGGGCTGGAAGAGGACCGCCTTGCCAAAAAGGGCAGCGCGTTCGGCTCTACCCGGCGCGGCATTGCCTACGCGTACAGCGACAAGTACCGCAAAAAGACCCTGCGTCTGGGCGACCTTTTGCATCTGGACGAAGAGCGCACCCAAAACCGTCTGCACATGATCCTGGACGCCAAAAACATGGAACTGGCAGGCTGCTACCATCAGGAGCCCATGAGCTACGATGCCCTGCTGAACTGGTGCAGACAGCAGGCCGCGTACTTTGCGCCCTTCATCTGTGATGTGGGTGCCTTTTTGCAGCAGGCGCACGACAGCGGCAAGCGTATCGTGCTGGAGGCGCAGCTGGGCGCGATGCGGGATATCGACTATGGCATCTTCCCGTTCACTTCCAGCTCCAATACGCTGGCGGCCTACGCGCCGCTGGGTGCGGGCATCCCCAACTGCAAGCTGGACCATGTGGTGGGTGTGCTGAAGGCCTACTCCACCTGTGTGGGCGCTGGCCCCTTTGCGGCAGAGAACGCAATGGGCGAGGCGTGGAACGAAAAGCTGCGCAAGGCAGGCGGCGAGTACGGCGCGGCCACCGGCCGTCCCCGCCGGGTGGGCCCCTTTGACTGCGTTGCCAGCCGCTACGGCCTGAACTGTCAGGGTGCGGATAAGATCGCCCTGACCAAGCTGGACGTGCTGAGCAGCATGAAACAGATCCCGGTCATCACCGGTTACAAGCTGGACGGTGTGGAGGTCCCCCGCTTCGACACTCTGTCCGACCTTGACCGTGTGCAGCCGGTGGTCACGCTGCTGCCGGGCTGGAACAAGGATATCTCCGGCTGCAAGAGCTGGGCAGAGCTGCCCAAGGAAGCCAAGGCCTATGTGGAGTTCCTTGAAAAGCAGCTGGGGCACGAGATCCAGTTTGTTTCCACCGGCGCAGAGCGCGAAAAGTTTGTGCTGAAGGGAGAATGGCTGTGAGACATTTTATTGAGCCCGGCAGCTTTTCTCTGGCCGAGCAGCTGGCACTGCTCGACCTTGCCGACCGGATGGAGGCCGATCCCGCCCCCTACGCCCACCTGTGTGACGGCCGTATTCTCGCCACCTTATTCTACGAGCCCAGCACCCGCACCCGTCTTTCCTTCGAGTCGGCCATGCTGCGGCTGGGCGGCAAGACGCTGGGCTTTGCAGGGGCCCAGCTTTCCAGCGCCAGCAAGGGCGAAACCGTAGCTGATACCGCCCGCGTGGTGAGCAACTATGCAGACGTCATCGCTATGCGCCACCCCAAGGAGGGCGCACCGCTGCGGGCATCCATGTATGCGCGGGTGCCGGTCATCAATGCGGGCGATGGCGGCCACGCCCATCCCTCCCAGACCATGATCGACCTGATGACCATCCGCCAGCGCAAAGGGCGGCTGGATCATCTGACCATCGGCTTCTGCGGCGACCTCAAGTTCGGCCGGACGGTGCACTCCCTCACCGCCGCGCTGAGCCAGTTCGAGGGCAACCGGTTCGTGTTCATCTCGCCGGAGGAACTGCGCATCCCGCAGTACGTCAAGGACGAGACCCTGACCCCGCTGCACCAGAACTATAAAGAGACCGCCGACCTTGAAGCTGAGCTGCCCGGTCTGGACGTGCTGTACATGACCCGCATCCAGAAGGAGCGCTTTTTCAACGAAGAGGACTATCTGCGGTTGAAAGGCTGTTATGCGCTGGACGAAAAGCTGTTGCAGCTGGCACCGCCCACCATGCCGGTACTGCACCCGCTCCCCCGCATCGATGAGATCAAGCCGGATGTGGACAACGATCCCCGCGCCGCTTACTTCGATCAGGTACATAACGGTGTGTATATTCGCATGGCGATCATACTGGCAGTGTTGGGTATCCCCGACCCGCTGACCGGGAAAAAGGTGCTGGAAAGTATATAAGTTGGAAAACAGGGCTGCTGCACGAGGTTTTGTGCAGCAGCCCTGTTTTTGCGTCTGGTGATTCCTGAAATAAAAATTCTTCCCGCTACCGCCGGAGCGGCGGGTCCGGCATAAAGATCATGGTGCCCCGGGCGGAAAAAAGCAGCTGCGGCATCATGCAGCTGTACCCCAGCCACAGCACCGCCAGAATGCACAGCACTAAAAGCACCCGGCGCAAAAGCACCGGACGCCGGGCGGGGGAATGTCGTTTTCTGCGGTCTCGCTGCATAGGCTGCGCCCTCCTTTTTCAAGGCTCTGCCCAGCTTATGCCGCAGCAGAAAGAATTGTGCACCGGCGGGGTTTGTGGTAAGATAACAGGGAAGAACCACGGAGGAACTGCTTATGCTGACCATTACACTGCTGGGCACGGCTGCCACCATGCCGCTGCCGGAGCGCGCTCTGACCGCCGCTGTGGCGGAGTGCGGCGGGCACAGCCTGCTGCTGGACTGCGGCGAGGGTACCCAGACCGCCGCCCGCCGCGCCGGGGTGAACCTGATGCGTGCGGATGCCATCTGCCTGACCCACTACCACGGGGACCATATCTTTGGCCTGCCCGGGCTTTTGCAGACCCTTGGGGCGCAGGGACGCACCCGCCCGCTGACCCTGCTGGGGCCGGAGGGGCTTTTGGAGGTCTGGCGGGCGGTGTATGCCCTGACCGGGCCTTTGCCCTATGTGGTAAAGCCGCTGGTCTGCCGCTCCGGACAGCCGGTGGCGCTGGATGCCCTTTCGGATGGATGGCCCGCCGGGGCAGCGCTGCTGCCGGTGGCTACCAAGCACCGGGTGCGCAGTCTGGGTTACCGGCTGGAGCTGCCCCGGGCGGGCAGATTCGACCCGGAAAAGGCGCGGGCGTTGGGCGTGCCGGTGACCCAGTGGCGGCTTTTGCAGCGGGGACAGGCCGTGCAGCTGGCAGAGCGCACGGTGCAGCCCGCCGAGGTGCTGGGCGCGCCCCGCAAGGGGCTGCGGTTCGTCTTTTCCGGCGACAGTGCGCCCTGCCCGGCGCTGGAGCAGGCAGCGCAGGGGGCAGACCTGCTGCTTTGCGATGCCACCTATGCCCTGCCGGAGCAGCAGGAGCAGGCCGCGCAGTGGGGGCACAGCACCTTTGGACAGAGCGCGGCGCTGGCGGCAAAGGCCGGGGCAAAGCGGCTGTGGCTGGTGCACTATTCCCCCATGATCACCGACCCGGAGGAGCAGCTTGCACAGGCGCAGAGCCTGTTCCCGGCGACAGAATGCGGCTTTGACGGCAAACGCATCACCCTGCATTACGAGGAGAACGAGGAATGAAGCTGACACTTGACCCCGGGGCAGCTGCCCTGCTAAACGCCCTGCACGCGGCGGGCTACGCAGCCTATGCCGTGGGCGGCTGTGTGCGGGACAGTCTTTTGGGGCGCACCGCCCACGACTGGGACCTGTGCACCAGCGCCCTGCCGCAGCAGGTAATGGAACTGTTCGGGGCAGAGCAGTGCATCCCTACCGGTTTGCAGCACGGCACAGTCACCATCAAATACGGCGGGCAGCTGTACGAGACTACCACCTTCCGCACCGAGGGCAGCTATACCGATGGACGGCACCCGGACGAAGTGCAGTTCGTACCGGACGTGCGGGAGGATCTTGCCCGGCGGGATTTTACCATCAACGCCATGGCGTATAATGAAGCCGAGGGTCTGGTAGACCCCTTTGGCGGGCAAAAAGATCTGCAAAACGGTCTGCTGCGGGCGGTAGGTGAGCCGCAGCAGCGCTTTACCGAGGATGCGCTGCGCATTCTGAGACTGTACCGCTTTGCCGCAAGATTCGGCTTTGCGCTGGATGCAGCCACCGCCCGGGCGGCGCGGCAGCTGGCACCCCATTTGGATTGCATTTCTGCCGAGCGCATTCAGGAGGAGCTGGCAAAGCTGCTGGCTGCCCCGCAGCCGGGGGCATATCTGGAACCCGCCGTGCTGGCGGTGGTGCTGCCGGAGCTGACCCCGGCGGCGCTTGAAGCCGCAAGGCCGGTGGTGGATGCTTGCCCGGCAGGGGAGGAAAACCTGCCGGTGCGCTGGGCGGCGCTGCTGGGCGCTCTGGGCGAGGCCGACACCCGCCGGGTGCTCAAGCGGCTGCGCTGCTCCAACGCCTGCATCGAGGAGACCGCAGTATTGGTGCGGGAAACGGCAGGGGAGGGCGTGTGCAGAAGTTTCTCCGAGGACCGTCCGCTGGGGTGGGACCCTGCTGCCGCAGGCAGTAGGGCGGGCGATGGAATGGCCCGACTCGTGTCCGAGGAGAAAGCTTCTGCACACCCCGGTGACATCCACCTTCGGCAGCTTTTAGGGCGATACGGGCTGTGCACTGTGGAGCGGCTGTGTGCGCTGTGCGCGGCGCTGCACCCGCAGGCTGCCCCGGATTGCGCCCTTGCAGCGCAGCGGGCGCGGCAGCTGGAGGCCGACGGCGTATGCTGTCGGGTAAGCCAGCTGGCGGTGAACGGACGCGACCTGATGGCGGTGGGCATCCCGGCAGGGCCTGCGCTGCGCCGGGTGCTGGAAGCGCTGCTGGACGGCGTGATATGCGCAGAATACCCCAACGAAAAACCGGCGCTGCTGGCTGCGGCGCAGAAAATTTCTGCGTCTTGACAAGCGGTTTGTGCTGCGGTAGTATTATACTACTGCTTTAGTATGTTGAATGCATTGAAGGAGAATCTATGACCACTCAGAACCCTGCAAATCGTCCCCGCGCCCTCATTGCCATGAGCGGCGGCGTGGACAGCTCGGTGGCGGCTTGCCTGATGCAGCAGGCGGGCTACGACTGCACCGGCATCACCATGCGGCTCACCCACAACGAAACGCTGGGGCAGTCCGGCTACCAGACCTGCTGCTCGGAAAAGGATATCGAGGACGCCGCCGAGGTGGCTTTTGCGCTGGATATGCCGTATCAGGTGCTGGATTTCACCGCAGACTTCCGCACACAGATCATTGAAAAATTCATCCGCGTCTACGAGGCGGGCGGTACTCCCAACCCCTGCATCGACTGCAATAAATATATGAAGTTCCGCCACCTGCTGGACTGGGCAGAGGAGCACGGCATGGAGTATGTGGTCACCGGCCACTACGCCCGGGTGGAGCAGGACGCAGAAACCGGCCGCTGGCTGCTGAAAAAGGGTTTGGACGAGGGCAAGGATCAGAGCTATGTGCTGTATAACCTCACGCAGGAGCAGCTGGCGCATATCCGTCTGCCGCTGGGTGCACTGCATAAGACCGAGGTGCGAAAGATCGCGCAGGAGCACAGCTTTATCAATGCCCAGAAGCACGACAGTCAGGATATCTGCTTTGTACCGGACGGCGACTATGCCCGCTTTATGGAGCAGTTTACCGGCAAGCACTACCCCGCCGGGGATTTTCTGGATCAGAGCGGCAAGGTGGTGGGCACCCACAGCGGCGCGGTGCGCTACACGCTGGGACAGCGCAAGGGGCTTGGCCTTGCGATGGGTGCGCCGGTGTACGTCTGCGGCAAGGATATGCAGGCCAATACCGTAACCGTCGGGCCGGAAAGCGAACTGTTTGACCGCATCGTCTACGCAGAGGATGTGAACTGGATCGCCATTCCGGCGCTGACCGAGCCGCTGCGGGTCACCGCCCGCACCCGGTATCATCAGGCGGAGCAGCAGGCCACCGTTTACCCCGCAGAAAACGGTTTCCGGCTGGAATTTGACCAGCCCCAGCGTGCCCCCACCCCGGGGCAGGCTGCCGTGCTGTATCAGGGCGATGTGGTGCTGGGCGGCGGCACCATCACCCGCGTAGAAAAGTAAGGAGAACAAAATGCAGGATCAGTATTCCCGCACCCAGTTGCTGCTGGGTGCAGAGGCTATGGAAAAGCTGCACCACGCCCGGGTGGCAGTGTTTGGCATCGGCGGCGTGGGCGGCTATACGGTGGAGGCGCTGGCACGCAGCGGCGTGGGCGCACTGGATCTGATCGACGACGATAAGGTCTGCCTGACCAACCTCAACCGTCAGATCATTGCCACCCGCAGCACGGTGGGACAGTATAAGGTGGATGTGGCGGAACAGCGCATCCACGATATCGACCCCAACATCAAGGTGACCACCCACCGGTGCTTCTTTGGCCCGGAGACGCAGGACGATTTCGATTTTACCCAGTATGACTATGTGGTGGACGCCATCGACACCGTTACCGGCAAGCTGGCGCTGGTGATGAAGTGCAAGGAGGCGGGCACCCCCATCATCTGCTCCATGGGCGCAGGCAACAAGATGGACCCCACCCGCTTTGAGGTGACCGACATCTACAAGACCTCGGTCTGCCCGCTGGCCAAGGTGATGCGGATCGAGTGCCGCAAGCGCAAGATCAAGCACCTGAAGGTGGTCTACTCCAAAGAGCCTGCCATGACCCCCATCGAGGATGACTCCATCAGCTGCAAGTACCACTGTATATGTCCCCCGGGCACCCAGCGCAAGTGCACCGCGCGGCGCACCGTGCCGGGCTCCAATGCCTTTGTGCCCTCGGTGGCCGGTCTGATCATCGGCGGCGAGGTCGTCAAAGACCTTGTGGGCTTTGTACCGCTGAAGGGATAAAACAGACCGCAGCTTCCTTGCTGCGTGGGACGATTTGGAATGCGCTCCGCGTTCGCTCTGCGCATAAGCTAAGGAACTATTATTTTATATTTCGGGGTTCAGAAACGCCTGCGGGCGTTTCTGAACCCCATTTTCACAGGTGGGGTCGTAACGGTGAACGGCAGTTGCAGCGCCGCTTTCTGCGAAAGCGCGGCGCTGCGGGAATACCCCTTCCGTCTTGCCGCTTCGCGTCAAGCCACCTTCCCCAAGGGGACGGCTTTTGGCGGTGGCGGGAAAGTTTTCGGCATAGCGTAAAGGCGTCCCCTTGGGGGAGCTGGCGAACGTAGTGAGCCTGAGGGGGGTGGCTTTTTTACGCGCTGCAGCGTTCCATAACATAAAATTGCAACCAATTTGCAATTTGGTATTGCAATTGGGAAGCATATCGTGTATAATCATCCCTGCACGAAAATGCAAGCTGATTGCAAATTGTTGAGAGACGACCCCCTGCGGGTCTTTGGAGCGATTATTTATGGAACTGTTTCTGGATGTTCTGGGCGAAACCTTGGTGGATACCGCCAAGATGCTGCCCTTTCTGTTTCTGGCCTACCTGCTGATCGAGTATATCGAGCACCGCCACGGCGAGCGCATTGAAGCACTGCTGGCAGGCGGCGGGCGCTGGGGCGCTGTGCCGGGCGCGGTGCTGGGCTGTGTGCCGCAGTGCGGTTTCTCGGCCATTGCGTCCAACTTCTATGCCTCCCGGGTCATCACGCTGGGCACGCTGATGGCGGTGTACCTTGCCACCAGCGATGAAGCTATTCCGCTGCTGGTATCCATGCCTGCCTACTGGGATAAGCTGGCCGTCCTGATGGTCATCAAGGTGTTGTACGCCATTGCGGTGGGTTTTGTGCTGGACTTTGTGCTGCGGGGCGTGCTGCCCAAGGGTCTGCGGGGCGGCTACACCGGCCATGCGGACGAGGTGGACTGCCACGAGGAGCACAGCGATGCCGAGGGCAACGAAAAGCCCATCTGGCAGGCGGCGCTGCGCCACACGCTGGAGATCTTTGTGTTCATCTTCGTTTTCAGTCTGGTGTTCGGCATGATCGTGGAAGGCGTGGGTGAGGACGTATTCGCCGAGGTGCTGGGCGGCATGGGCTTCTTCCAGCCGGTGGTGGCGGCTCTGGTGGGGCTGATCCCCAACTGCGCCGCCAGCGTGCTGCTGACCCAGCTGTATGTGGAGGGTGCGCTGCGCTTTTCCAGCCTTGTGGCGGGGCTGTGCACCGGTGCGGGTGTGGGCTTGGCTGTGCTGTGGCGTGCCAACCCCTCGTGGAAACAGAACCTTTTCATCACCGGCCTGACGTGGGCTGCCGGTGCCTTTGTGGGCGTGGCGATGCAGCTGGTGGTGGCCGTGGTTGCCTGAGAGAAACCGAATCAAATGACAAAAGCTGCTCCGGAAGTGCTCCGGGGCAGCTTTTTTGCGGTTTATAATTTAGAAAGCTCTTCCAGCAGGGAAAGTGCAATGGGCTTGACCCGGATGGAGCAGGCGTTGAACAGTTCCAGAACGCGGTCGTTTGCATAGTCCTTGCGGGCGACCTCGGTGTTGGACAAAATCGCGGCAAGCTCGGTATCCAGCTCGGTGCAGAGATTGGAAAGAGTCTCGAGAGTGGGATAGACCCGTCCGTTTTCAATTTTGGAAAGGTACACCACGGAAATACCGGCCTTTTCCGCCAGCTTTTCCTGCGTGATGCCCTTGCTTTGGCGGGCGAGCTGGATGCGTTTGCCAATGATAGCATAGTCGATCATTTGATAAACCTCCTGCATGATCTATGATACTGACAATACAGGATTAAACCGAAAGAATAATAAACAAATGGTTTAACTTGACTTTATAGAACGACATTACTATAATAAAGCTGGGTTCCCAATCAAATTTTGGGTGTTTTTTTGTACAAAGATGAATCATGTACAGGAGGTCAAACGTATGAAGTGTAACATTTCGCGCCGTGATTTTATGAAGGGCGCTGCGGTGGTTGCGGCATCCGGGCTGCTGGCAGGCTGTGGCGGAGAGCCGTCGGCACCCTCTTCCAGTTCCAGCAGTTCGTCGAGTTCCAGCAGCTCATCGAGCAGCTCCGGCGGTTCTTCCAGTTCCAGTAGCTCTTCCAGTTCTTCCAGCAGCTCTTCCTCCGGCGCGGGGGAGACTTCCGGCATCCGCTGGAAGTATAGCCGGAACAACGATGGCTCAATCAAATTGACTGGCTACGACAAAACGGCAGCGGTCGTGCCGAAGGGCAAGGTGGTCATCCCGGCCCAGTACGATGGCTATACGGTCAGCGAGTTGGGCTTTGCCCTATTCCGGGAAAACAACGAGATCGAGCAGGTCGTGCTTCCGGAGACGGTCACAGTCATTGGCCAGCGGGCGTTTTATCGGTGCGAAAACTTGTACAGTGTCACGCTGCCCGAGGGTCTGAAGGAAATCGGCTTGTATGCATTTAATGGCTGCGCTCTGAAAAGTGTGGTTCTGCCGGAGAGTCTGATTTCGGTAGGCGAGTATGCATTTTCCCACAATACTGCGCTGGAGACTGCCATCATCAAGGGCAAAACGGAATTTGAAAAGAGAACCTTTGATGAATGCACCAACCTGAAGAAGGTGGAGTTCCACAATGTCATTCAGACTCTGCCGGATTTCATGTTCGCGGGTTGCGCCAAGCTTCAGAGCATCCAGCTCCCGATGAAGCTCAAGCAGATCGGATACGGTGTCTTCGCCAGCTGTGAGCAGCTGGATAACGTCCAACTGCCGGATACGGTCCGGGAAATCGGCTGGGCGGCCTTTAGTGGCTGCACATCTCTACGGTCCATCAAAATCCCGGACGGTGTGGCCGAGATTCAGGCGAAGACATTCGCTCATTGTGAGAATCTTGTCGAGATTCAGATCCCGGACAGCGTTAAGAGCATCGGATGGTTGGCGTTTTGTGACTGCAAGGCCCTTACTCAGATCAAACTCCCGGCCCAGATGACCCAGATTGAGTGGGGTGCGTTCCAGAGTTGTGGTGCCTTACAGAAGATTGCTCTGCCGGAAGGCATTTCGGAAATTGACACACAGACATTCATGTACTGTGATTCGCTGCGGGAAATTTATATCCCGGCCAGCGTGAAAAAAATTGGTGCAGGGGCATTTCATTGCTGGCGGCTGAAAACAGTCTATTTTGGCGGCAGTGAAGAAATGTGGAAAAATATCGAGATCGATATGGAAAAAAATGGCAATGGTGCTGACAATAAGGACCTGATGAAAGCGGAGCATTGCTGGAACCAGACCCCTGCGGCCATTGGCATCTGACAGCGTGATCCCCTGAAAAACTGAATCAAATGGCAAACGCTGCTCCGGAAGTGCTCCGGGGCAGCTTTTATTTTGCCAAAAACTTCCCACGGCCCTTTGAAATGTGATATACTGGAACAAAAATCATGCGCATGAGGGGAGAAAACGATGCAATACAAGATTCTGGCAAGCGATTACGACAACACGCTGATGCCCTTTGGGGAGGCGAAGCCCCGCCCGGCGGTGGTAAAGGCGGTAAAAAAGCTGCAAGCCGCCGGGGGCAAGTTCGTGCTCAGCACCGGCCGCTCCTACCCCGCCATCCGGGACAAAAACCAGCTGGGCGGCATCCGGTACGACTACGCCATCACCTGCAACGGTGCCTGCGTGGTGGACAGGCAGGGCAACGTAATAGCCGAACATCCGCTTACCAGCGAGGAGATGTATGTGCTGGTGGATTTTTGTGAGGATTATAACTACCCGCTGCAATTCAACTTCCGGGATGCCTATTACGCCTACTGCGAGTACGAGTATCTGCACACCGGCTATCAGATGATGAACAGCCCCGGGCTGGACTGCGTGGACGGCGAGGATCAGGACAGGCATCTGGTGGATATGCCCCACGCCGCCTTTGCCGCCATGCCGCCGCAGGAAGTGGAGCGCTTCCGCGAAAAGTACGGCTACCTTGGCCTGCACTGGATGCAGACGGGCGCGCAGAACGCGGACGGCTACTGCTACTACGATATCGTGCGCGGCGGTATGGATAAGGGCGTAGGGCTTGCCGACCTGTGTGCACAGATGGGGCTTACGCTGGCCGATGCCGTTGCCGTGGGTGATTCTGCCAACGATGTGGGAATGCTGAAAGTTGCGGGTCTGAGTGCCTGCATGGCAAACGGCACCCCGGACGCCAAGGCCGCTGCCGACCGGATCATCGGGGACGTGCGGGAGGATGGCGTGGCGGCGCTGATCGAGGAACTGTGGTTCGACGGCCCTCGCGCGGAGCCCTCCGGCAAGGACTTCGGCTCTGCATGGGGCAATATTGAAAGCGCAGGCGGCAGCTTATGAGCTTTGCGCCGGTGTACGATGACCGCAGCCGGGCGTTGATCCTGGGCACATGGCCCAGCCCCAAAAGCCGGGAGATGGCCTTTTATTACGGCCACCCGCAAAACCGGTTCTGGCCGCTGCTGGCGGCGCTGACCGGGGAGTCGCTGCCCGCGCGGGAGGATATCGCCGCCAAAAAGCAGCTGCTTTTGCGCCACGGGCTGGCGCTGTGGGATACGCTGGAAAGCTGCACCATCACCGGTGCGTCGGATGCCTCCATCCGGGATGTGGTGCCCAACGATATCGCCGGGCTGCTGCGCAAAGCGCCCATCCGGGCGGTGTTCTGCAACGGTGCCACAGCATACCGTATCTACACAAAATATCAGTAGCCGCTTACCGGCATCCCGGCTGTCCGTCTGCCCAGTACAAGCCCTGCCAACGCTGCGTGCAGCCCCGCCCGGCTGGAAGAGATTTGGGGCGCTGCGCTGGTCGGATGGATCGCAAAATGATGACAAGGCTGTAAATTCTTTTGCGGGATACTTGCGTTTTTTTGCGGACGTTGTATTATGGATATCATAAGGGGCGCACTGCCCCGGACAAGGAGAAATGACCATGAGCAAGATCATCCGCACCCAAAAGCCCAGCGTGCTGCCCTTTTACGCAATGGCGCTGGTGTTCGCGGTGCTGTGCGCGGTGCTGCCGGTATACAAATTATGGGCGCTGCTGGCGGCGCTGGGCGGTGCCGCTGTGGCCTTTGGCGTGGCACAGAAGGTCTGCCCGCCCCGGGTGGTGGAGCGGGAAGTACCCTTCCACACCGGTGTGGAGGATGTGGACCAGATGCTGACCGATATCCAGCAGAAGCTGGACACCCTGCACGCGCTGAACGAGGCGTTGCCCGACCCGCAGCTGTCTGCCGCCATGACCCGCATGGAAAAGGCGGGCCGCTCCATTGTGGAGGTGGTAGAAGCAAACCCCGCCAAGGCAAAACAGGTGCGCCGGTTTGCCAACTACTACCTGCCGGACGCTGTAAACGTTTTGCAGCAGTACGCAAAGCTTGCAAAGCAGGGTGTGCGGGGCGAGAATGCCGCCTCCATCCGTGCCGAGGTGGAGCACAACGCCGCCTCCATTGCCACCGCCTTTGAAAACCAGCTGGATGCCCTGTACGCGGCAGAGAGCATGGATCTGTCCGCAGACCTGACCGTTTTGCAGAATATGCTGAAAGGGCAGGGGCTGAGCAAGTAAAACCGGAATATCCCCCCCGGGATTTTGAAAGGAAGGAATCACTTATGGCTGAAAATACCCTGAACTTTGATCTGGATGCCCCCGCAGTGCCCACCCTGACGCTGGACCCCACCCCCGCTGCTGTGCCGCAGCAGGAGGAAAAGCCCGCCGCTGCCCCTGCCCCGGAAGCACAGGTGAAGCTGACCCCCGAGGAGCAGGCTATGGTGGATCAGTTTGCCCAGAAGATCGATATCGCCAACAGCCAGCAGGTGCTGCAATACGGCTCTGCCTGCCAGAAGAAGATCGGCGATTTCTCCGAGGCGGCGCTCTCCAAGGTGTCCACCAAGGATCTGGGCGAGGTGGGCGATATGATCACCGACCTCATCGGTGAGCTGAAGAGCTTTGACGCCAACGAGGAGCAGCAGAAGGGCATCATGGGCTTCTTCAAGAAGAAAACCAACCAGCTGGATGCCCTCAAGACCAAGTACGACAAGACCGAGACCAACGTGGAAAAGATCCAGTCCATGCTGGAAGCACATCAGGTGCAGCTGCTCAAGGATATCGCCATGCTGGACAAGATGTACGAGCTGAACATGGCCTACTTCAAGGAGCTGAGCATGTATATCCTTGCCGGCAAGAAAAAGCTGGCGGATGTGCGTGCCAACGAATTGCAGCAGGCTATGGACAAGGCCAAAGCTTCCGGTCTGCCGGAGGACGCACAGGCTGCCCGCGACCTTGCCGACCAGTGCGAGCGCTTTGAGAAAAAGCTGTACGATCTGGAGCTGACCCGCAACATCAGCCTGCAGATGGGCCCCCAGATCCGTCTGCTGCAAAACAATAACACCATGATGGCAGAAAAGATCCAGTCCACCATCGTGAACACCATCCCGCTGTGGAAGAACCAGATGGTGCTGGCGCTGGGTCTGGCACACAGCCAGCAGGCCATGCAGGCCGAGCGTGCCGTGACCAACATGACCAACGACCTGCTGAAGAAGAATGCCGAGGCGCTGAAGATGGGCACCATCGAGACCGCCAAGGAGAGCCAGCGCGGCATCGTGGATATCGAGACCCTGCAGCAGACCAACAAGAGCCTGATCGAGACGCTGGACGAGCTGAACAAGATCCAGAGCGAGGGCCGCGCAAAGCGTGCCGCCGCCGAGCAGGAGCTGACCCGCATCGAGGACGAGCTGAAAACCAAAATGATGGAGATCCGGAGCTGAAATGGCAAACGCTGATTTTTCTCAGAATAACAAACAAGCCGCTCCCGGCGGCTTTGACGCGGGCAGCTACCGCGAAAAGGCAAAGCCGGAGCAGACCGTAAGGCTGACGCCCCGCCAGCAGAAGCTGGCCGCACTGGAAGCAAAGCTGCCCGCAGCGCTTTCCACCCGGGCGGCGGCGCTGGTTTTGAGCGTGGTGGTGATGCTGGCCGCCTTTTTCGGCTTTGGCAGCGCCAAGCTGCGCGGGAAGTACAACACCGCCCGCCAGTGGTTCACCGCCGGGGTCGCCGCCGACAACGGCTATAACCTGAGCGAAGAGCTGACTACCCGCATGAATACAGCGGCCAACGTTATCACCACCGCCAGCAATACGCTGGGGGCAGATAATGCTGAAGTGTTGGCTGCACAGGATGCACTGACGGTGTTCAGCAACGACCTGAACGGTGTAAAGGCAGGCAAGACCCGGCTGCACGCCCTCTATGAGGACGATCAGACCCTTGGGGCGGCCATCGACCAGCTGTATGCAAAATTGCAGGAGCAGGCCGCCGACCCCATGAAGATGGGTGCGGTGCAGGGGCAGTACGGCCAGTTCAACAGCGCAGCCACCATCATTGGCACCTTGCAGTACAATACGGCGGTGTATGAATATCAGAAGGAAGTCGGCGGCTTCCCGGCCAGTGTGCTGGGAACTTTGTCCGGCGTGAAGGAGGTTGAGCCCTTCGCATGAAAAACTTTGTAAAACGCATCAGCGCACTGGTGCTGGCTGTGGTGGTCAGCGCGGCAGTGCTGTGCCCGGCGGCCTTTGCCGCCCAGCTGCCCAGCCTGTCCAAGGATCAGTGCGTGGTGGACGATGCCGGTGTGCTGAACAGCAGCACTGTGCAGACCATCACCGAGCTGAACGCGCAGCTGGAATCCAGCTGCAGCGGCGCGCAGATCGGTGTACTGACAGTAGAATACACAGGCAATGATTCCACAGAGGATTACGCTACACAGGCTTTCAACGCGTGGGGCATCGGTTCGTCCTCCAACAATAACGGTGTTCTGATCCTGCTTGTGATGGAGTCGGCGCAGTATGCGGACGGCGACTACTACCTGACCTACGGCGACGGCTTCCGCAACACCACGCTGGCAAAGCAGTCCAGCGCCATCGCCCAGACCATGGAGGACCAGTTCGCCGCAAAGGATTATGACGGCGCAGTGACCACTTGTGCCCGGAACGTGGCAAACACCATCGCGGACATTTACGGGGTCAGCCTTTCCGGCAGCACCGGCAACGGCAGTACCGTGCAGCCCGGGTATCAGGGCAGCCAGAGCAGCGGCGGCAGCACCCTGACCGACATCCTGTCCCTTGTGGTCGGCGCTGTGCTGCTTATCGTCATCATCCGGTCAATGGCCTACGTCTTTGCCAGCCCCTGCGGCTGGCTGTGGTGCTTCGGCGGGCCCCGTCCTCCCCGCAGACGGTGGGGACCCCGCGGCCCGCGCGGTCCGCATGACCCGCCGCCCCCGCCGGGCGGCTACTACGGCGGCTCCCGTGGTCCCCGGCCCCCGCGCGGCGGCGGTTTCGGCGGCGGCAGCTTTGGCGGCGGCTTCGGTGGCATGGGCGGTGGTTCCAGCCACGGCGGCGGCGGTGGCCGTGGGCGGTAATAGACGATTTGGAATGCGCGCCGCGTTCGCTTTGCGCATATTCAGCGGAAGAATGATTTGAGATTTTGGGGTTCTGAAAAGCCTGCGGGCTTTTCAGAACCCCTTTTTCACAGGTGGGGGAACTCCCTCAGTCAAAGCCTGACGGCTTTGCCAGCTCCCTCGGAGAGGGAGCCTCTGGCGCGCCCGGAAGCTTTGCGCTTTAGCCGGAAAGTTTACCGTTATGCCAAAGGCCCCATCCCAGAGGGGGCTGTCGAGCGCAGCGAGACTGGGGGAGTTTCTCCCGGCGTGCTTCCCGGGGGGCGCGGGAGCGCCTGAGAGGGCTCGCCCACTGCCTTTCTCTTTTTTATGCCTTTTATCGTGAACGAAATTCATTTGACAAAACAATTTTTGTAACTTATACTGAATGGCATCACGAAAAAATAAAGGAAGTATCTGTCATGCTGACTCTGGATAAGATCTACCACGCCGCCTTTGTGCTGAAAGATGTTGCCCGCAAGACCGACCTCATCGAAGCCCCCAAGCTGTCCAAGGACTGCCAGCTGTATCTCAAGACTGAGAACCTACAGGCTACCGGCAGCTTTAAGGTGCGGGGCGCTTATTATAAGATCAGCCAGCTTTCCGAGGAGGAAAGCGCCAAGGGCGTTATTGCCTGCTCTGCGGGCAACCATGCGCAGGGCGTGGCGCTGGCCGCTACCCGGCGCGGCATCCGCAGCATCGTCTGTATGCCGGACGGCGCACCCCTGATGAAGGTGGAGAACACCAAAAATCTGGGCGCGGAGGTCTGCCTTGTGCCCGGCACCTACGACGAAGCCCACGACAAGGCCGTGCAGCTGCAAAAGGAGTACGACATGACCTTTATCCACCCCTACGATGACGAGCAGGTCATCGCCGGGCAGGGCACCATCGGTCTGGAGATCCTTGACCAGCTGCCGGATGTGGACGCTGTGGTGGTTCCGGTGGGCGGCGGCGGACTGATCTCCGGCATCGCCTTTGCCATCAAGACCCTGCGCCCGGAGGTCAAGGTGTACGGCGTACAGGCCGAGGGTGCCCCCAGCATGTACCGCAGCCTGCACGAGCACAAGTACCAGACCCTGAAAGCTGCCTCCACCTTTGCGGACGGCATTCAGGTCAAGACCCCGGGTGAGTTGACCTACCAGCTGTGTGAGCAGTATGTGGACGATATCGTTACCGTGACCGAGGACGAGACGGCAGCGGCCATCCTCTCTCTGATGGAGAACCAAAAGCTTGTGGCCGAGGGTGCAGGCGCTGTGCCGGTGGCAGCGGTGCTGTTCCACAAGCTGCCGGTGGAGGGCAAAAAGGTGGCCTGCGTCATCTCCGGCGGCAACATTGATGTGAACATCTTGAACCGCGTTATCACCCGTGGTCTTGTCATGAGCGGACGCAAGGCAAACCTGACCATCGCACTAGAGGACAAGCCCGGCCAGCTGAAAAAGGTGGCCGAGGTGGTATCCCGTTGCGGCAGCAACGTGGTGTCGGTGCAGCATGACGGCTCCGACCCCAATATGCCTATCTCCAGCTGCTTCCTCAAACTGACGCTGGAGACCCGCGATGCCGCCCAGATCGAGCAGATCCGCACCGAGTTGGCCAAGGCCGGTTTCCAGCTGGTCAGCGAGCGGGTGTAAACGCGGAAAATCATTTTAAATTAAGCGATTCCGGGCAGACCGCAGTCTGCCTGGAATCACAATTTCACCATTTACCAGAGCAAAAAAAGAATTTACTCTAAACTTAAAGTAATATAGAGGAGAAAATATACTATGAAAGTCGTATCTACCACCAACGCACCTGCCGCCATCGGCCCTTACAGTCAGGCACTGGATCTGGGCAACATGGTGTTTGTGTCCGGACAGATCCCGGTAGACCCTGCCACCGGCACCATGGCCGATACCGTGGAGCAGCAGGCCGCACAGAGCCTTGCCAACCTGAAGGCGATTCTGGCCGAGGCCGGTCTGACCATGAACAACGTGGTCAAGACGGTGATCTTTCTGGCCGACATCAACGACTTTGCCGCAGTGAACGCAGAGTATGCCAAGGCCTTTGCCGAGCCGTTCCCCGCCCGTAGCTGCGTGCAGGTGGCAGCTATCCCCAAGGGCGCAAAGCTGGAGATCGAGTGCATCGCCGTGCGGGACTGAGCGAAAAAATAAGAGAACAAAAACGGGACACCAGAGCATTTGTGGATGCTTCAGTGTCCCATTTTTTGTGGATAATGTTCGGAAAAGCCGGTCGTTACTTCTGCACACCGGCCTCGCATTGCTCGATGAACTGCTTGGCCACCCGGGGGCTGCGGCCGCCGGCACGCAGGGCAAAGGCTTCGGCTTTGAGCAGCAGCTGCTCGGTGGGCATCTGGATGTTGTGCTGCTTGGCAAGCTGCTCCAGAATGGTCTCGAACCGGGCTTTTTCCGGCCGCTGGAAGGTGACCGTCAGGCCGAATCGGGCGGAAAGGCTCATCAGCTCCTGCCTGGTGTCGGCTTCGTGGATGTCGTCGCCGGTGCGATCCGAGAGGGTCTCCTTGATGAGGTGGCGGCGGTTGGAGGTGGCGTACACCGCAATGTTCTGGGCGCGTCCGCCTAC
>CAKSWQ010000033.1 GCA_934512105.1 uncultured Faecalibacterium sp.
GATTACGCCAGCTTCGACTCCCGCGACTGCCCCCTGTGCAAGGCCGGGCAGCACATTGACGCGCTGGTGAACAGCTTTGGCTATTCGGCGCTGTAAGCAAAACTGTTAAAGGCTGCTGCACAAACCACTGTGCAGCGGCCTTTTTTCGTGTGAGACGATTGAAAATGGCTTCCGCTGCGCTCTAGCCATATTCAGCGGAAATATGATTTATAGATTCGCGTTTGTCGCGCTCTGCGGAGCGCTCCAAACGCATTTTCACAGGAGGGGTCGCAACCGAACATACCCTTTTTCACAGAGAAAGGATATTAAATGCAGTTTTCCGCTGTGTCCCCTCTCGTGAAAATGGGATAGCGGAGCGTCCGCAGACGCTCCGCTATCCCGAAATAAAAAAATTCTTCCGCTATTGATGCGCAGAGCAACGCGGAGCGCATTCCAAATCGTCCCACGCAAAAGGAACGGCAGCGCTGCCGTTCCTTTTTGTTGTCCCACGGGCGGGATTGTGCTATACTGGTACAAGACGAAACTAGGAGAACGAGGTATCAAGTCCATGAAAATTCCCGCAAACGGTTTTACCCACGCCGGCAAGTTCCATGCCGATGACGTGTTTGCTACGGCGCTGCTGCAAATCCTGCGCCCGGATATCAGGATCACCCGCGGCTTTACCGTGCCTGACGATTTTGACGGCATCGTGTATGATATCGGCTTCGGGATGTTCGACCACCATCAGGAGCCCCGGGAGTACCGGCCCAACGGCGTGCCCTACGCGGCCTTTGGCCTGCTGTGGCGGGTACTGGGCCCCGGCCTTGTGGGCGAGCGGCAGGCGCGGCTCATTGACGAAAACTTTATCCAGCCGCTGGACCTGAACGACAACACCGGCGAACAGAACAGCCTGTGCGATGCCATCGGCTTTTTCAACCCGGTGTGGGACTCCAAGGAAGATCAGGACAGCTGCTTTTTCAAGGCAGTGGCCGTGGCAAAGCAGATTTTGGAAAACCAGATCGACAGCGCCAACGCCGTGAACCGCGCGGACGAAAAGGTGCAGCAGGCCTACCGCAACTCCCGCGACGGCATCGTGGTGCTGCCCTGCTATCTGCCGTGGAAAAACGGCCTGTACAAGACCGACGCCCTGTTTGTGGTGTACCCCAGCCAGCGCGGCGGGTGGAGCGCCCAGTGCGTCACCGACCACAAGACTAAAAAGTCCAAGCTGCCCTTCCCGCAGTCCTGGGCGGGGCAGCCGCAGGAGGTCATCGAGCAGAAGAGCGGCATCCCGGGCATCAGCTTCTGCCATGCCAGCCGCTTCCTCATCACCGCCAAGGACAAGGAGACCGCCCTTGCCGCCTGCCGTCAGGTGCTGAAAAACAATGGCCGCCTTGCCTGATGTTGCCTACGTCTACATGGTGCGCTGCACCGGCGGGCAGCTGTACACCGGTTGGACGAACCATCCCGCCGCCCGGCTGAAAGCGCACCAGAGCGGCAAAGGCGCCCGCTACACCCGCGCCCATGGCGCGGTGGGCTTTGCCTATTTAGAGCGCTGCGCGGACAAAAGCGCTGCTCTGCGCCGGGAAGCCGCCCTGAAAAAGCTCCCCAAAGCGGAAAAAGAGGTGCTGTGCGCCGCATGGCGCGCCGCCGGGTGCCCCGGGGTGTAAACGATTTGAAATGCCCTCCGCGCTGCTTTGGACGATTTTGGGCACGAATCGCCCCGCAAATGCGCTGAAACGACCCGGCACACCGGACGCACCCGCAAAAACAGAAAACCGCCCGGCTTGCGGTTACCGGACGGCTTTCTGCTCTATAGGAATTACGGGAATGGCATATTGGACAGAGCACTGCTCTGTGCCGCAGTATAGCACGAACGGCGGGCAAAAGTGAAGAATTTCTGCGTGAATGACCCCTTAAATGCATCGAATCGCTCCCCAAAACCACAAAAAGTCCTTGCGCCACCCTTTTGGGGCGCAAAAAAGGGACTGCTGCACAGTGCCCGTGCAGCAGTCCCTGCGGGGTTATAAGGAGTTATAGAACAGCGGTTTTAGCCACGCTGCTGGTAAGTTTTCCAAGTGCGGATCACTTCCATGCGGCCCACGCGGCTGCCGGGCTTGAAGCTGCCATCCTGTGCGGACATCAGGCCGGTATCCACGGCCCACAGCGGAGCGTCTTTGCCCGCTTGCGGCAAGCAGGAACTTTCTCCGCAGAGCCCGATGCGCACTTCTGATTATTTCTCAGCCGTTGCAGTCTCCGGCTCGCCCAGAGCCAGCACCTGCACAAGCTCTGCCTGCACCTTTGCGTTGGTGGCATCGGTGACGGCCAGCACATCGGAGTAGAACTTTTCCATCTCGTCACGGGTGGAGAAGGTGGCCACATACATCTGGTTGCCCATGGCACCGGACAGCGCCTCGGGGATGCGGTCCACCATGCGCATGTTGTCCTGATACTTCTGCATCAGCTGCTCGTGGCTGTAAACGAAACTCTTGCCGTCCCGGCGGCCGGCAAAGGCGCAGTAGTAGTGCTCACCCACCGGCATATCGGTGCCGCCGAAGGCGATCATGTCCGCCCAGATCTTGTACACATTGGTGGAGCGGGCAAAGTCGATCATGTCCGGGGTAAAGCCGCCGCAGGGACGCATGTTGACTTCCAAGGCCACGATCTGGCCTTTTTTGCCCATGCTGGCCTGATCCTCGGTCATGCGGAAGAACTCGAAGTGGACAAAGCGGCTCTTCACCCCAAAGCTCTTGACGGCGGCACGGCCTGCGGCGCGGGTGTCCTCCGGCAGATCCTTGATGATGTAGTAGATGGAGTTATCGTCGTTGTTCACGATGTCCATGATGGACACGGGGCTTACGTTGCCCGCCTCAAAGATGGGGTTGCCGTGGGCGTCGATGATGGCATCGTAGCTGTTCACCTCGGCGCGGACGAACTCCTCCATGATGTAGGCCACATCCGGGTGCTCCTTCTCCTTGTAGGCCAGAAATTCCTCCAGCTCCTTGTCGGTGGAAAGGCGGTGGGTATCCGAAGCGCCCACGCCGTTGTCCGGCTTGACCACCACCGGGTAGCCCACCTGTGCCACAAAAGCCTTGCAGCCTGCAAAATCGTCCACCATGTGGTAGCGGGCGGTGGCGATACCGGCTTTCTGGTAGTACTCCTTCATCTTGCTCTTGTACTTGATGCGGGGCATATCAGAGCTCTGGAAGCCGCTGGTGATGTGGAAATCGGTGCGCAGGGCGGCATCTCGCTCCAGCCAGTATTCATTGTTGGACTCCAGCCAGTCGATGCGGCCATACTTGAAGGTGAAAAAGGCCACGGCGCGGTACACCTCGTCGTAGTTTTCCAGACTGTTCACCTTGTAGTACTCGTTCAGGCTTGCCTTCAGCTCAGGCTTCAGCTCCTCGTAGGGCTGGTCGCCGATGCCCAGCACGTTCAGGCCGTTGTTCTTCAGCTCCCGGCAGAACTGCCAGTAGTTCGTGGGGAAGTTGGGGGAGATAAAAATAAAGTTCTGCATGGTATTTGTTGATTCCTCTTTCCGTTACCTCTATGATTGCAATGCCCCTGCGGGGCGGGACGATTTAAAATGCCCGCCGCGCTGCTTTGGGCATTTTCAGCGGAATAATGATTTATATTTCGGCACAACGGCGCGTCTGCGGACGCGCCGTTGTGCCATTTTTACGGGAAGGCTGCCGCGCCTGTTTCCTGCGGAAATGCGGCACGGCGGGAAAACGTTTGACCACGCGGGGGCACAGCTTTGCCAGAAGCTGTGCCCGGCGGGGCAAGGGTCACTGCTCGCCCAGAACGTAGGGCATATAGTACGCCACCTGCTTGTACCACCAGTTCCAGTCATGGTTGACATCGTGGCCCCACAGGTCTACCCAGATGGGGATATGCTTTGCCTCAAAGATGCGCTTGAGCAGCCATGTGGTGTCCGGCTGTTCCCAGTCGCCCTGACCGCAGCAGATGACCGCTTTCTGATTGCGGAACAGCTGCATATAGGGGTGATCCTCCGGGAAGTTCTTCATGTAGTCCACAGGAGAGTTCATGTATACCAGCTCGTCCATGTAGTTGCCAAAGCCGTAGTGGGCGGTGTAGATGCCGCTGAGCGCCAGACAGCCGCAGAAGATATCCGGGCGGCGCAGATACAGGTTTACCGCGTGGGTAGCACCCAGACTGCACCCGAAGGCGATGATGCCGGGCAGGTCGCTCCAGCCGTTGCGCTGCTGCGCCAGATGCTGAAGCATCGGGGCGACCTCGCGGGTGATGTAGTGCAGCCACTGCTCATAGCGGCGGATGCGCCAGTAGGGGTTGCCCTGTGCGTCCGACCATGTTTCCTGATCCATGGTGTCGATGGAAAGCACCATGATCTGCCCGGACTCGATCCACGGGGCAAGGGTGTCGGTCATGTGGAAGTTTTCAAAATCGAAAAAACGGCCGTCCTGACAGGGGATATACAGCACCGGGCGGCCTGCGTGGCCGTAAAGCTTGCACTCCATATCCCGTCCCAGTTCCGGGCTGTACTCCTTGAAATACTGCATCTCCATGGTGTTTCCTCCTTTAGTGTGGTTATGGTGTCGGGGCACCCCTTCAGTCTGCTCCCTTTGTTCGCAGCCAGCTCCCCCAAGGGGGAGCCTTTTGTGGGAATTGGAAACTTTCCGGCATAGCTGCAAGCCGTCCCCTTGGACAGACTCTCCCCGGCCGGGGAGAGATGTCGCGTTTAGCGACAGAGTGGGGAGCGGGTGGCATCGCGTCAGCGATGACGGAAGGGGTCACCCCCTCTTTTACTCCTCCACCTCATACAGCAGGGTGTGGAACACAAAGGGCAGCTGTTTTTCCCAGCTGGCCTCGCTGTGGGTGCCGCCGGGCACGATGCGGCTGGTCAGGTGGATGCCCCGGGTCATCAGCTTGCCGCTCAAGGCAGAAAATTCCCGGCGGATGCCATCGTGGTTGCCCATCTCCCGGGAGCCGTAGTCCATGTACAGCACCGTACCGGGGGCAAGCTTTGCACGCCCCACAAGGCCGGAAAGCTTATCCGGTGCCACCCAGATAGAGGGCGACAGCGCTGCGGCGCGGCTGTAAGTATCGTTATATTGCAGCAGGGCGTACAGGCTCATCAGCCCGCCCATGCTGCTGCCGCCGATAAAGGTATGTGCCCTGTCCGGCAGGGTGCGGAAATTCTGGTCGATCAAAGGCTTGAACCGGTGGATGAACCAGCTCATGGTGGCCTGTCCCTTGCCGTCAAAGTGGCCGTAGGTGGGGTCATCGAAGCGGTAGGGGGAATACTCCACCAGACGCTCGTTGTTTGCCCCGGCGTTGCACTCGATGGCTGCTACGATCAGCGGGGTATCGGTATAGTCCAGATAATCTGCCACGCCCCAGCTTTTGCCGTAGGTGGCATCCTCGTTGAAAAACACGTTCTGCCCATCGAACATATACAGCACGGGGAACCGGCGCTCCGGCTGTGCCTCGTACATGGTGGGCAGATAGACATACACCCGGCGCTGCTCGGTGCCGTTGACCGCCGGGTAACTCATTCTCCATTTTTTGATCATGGTGCTTCTTTCCTCTCAAATCTTCCTGCAAAGGGCACAGGCGGCAAGCCCATGCCCTTTATAGGTAGTGTAGCACCATGCGGCGGGAATTGCAATCTTTATGCGCAGCGGGACGGTTTAGAATGCGCTCCGCTTCGCTCTGCGCATAAATAGCGGAATATTGATTTTATATTTGCAATTCGGGAAAATCTGCGGATTTTCCCGAATTGCCTTTTCACGGGAGGGGTCGTGACGGTGAACGGCATCTGCGGTGATGCAAAAAGGACTGCTGCCCCAGACGGTATGCAGCAGTCCCTTTAAAAGCCGTAGGGTAGCGGGCGGCTTCTTAGTATTTCTTTTCCACAGGCACGATCCAGCCCTTGGTATCGGGCAGCTTGCCCCACTGCATACCGGTCATGGTGTCGTACAGCTTCTGGGTGACAGGGCCGATCTTGCCGTCGCCGATGAAGGCATGCTCGCCCTTCCAGACCAGCTCCTTGACAGGGGAGACGACAGCGGCAGTACCGGTGCCGAACACCTCTTCCAGCTTGCCTTCGCGGGCAGCGGCCATGATGTCGGCAATGGCGATCTTGCCCTCAACGACCTCATAGCCCCAGTCCTTCAGCAGCTCGATGCAGCTGCGGCGGGTAACGCCGGGCAGCACGGTGCCCACGGTAGCGGCGGTGTACACCTTGCCGTCGATCTTGAACATGATGTTCATGCTGCCGACTTCTTCAACGTACTTCTTCTCCACGCCGTCCAGCCACAGCACCTGTGCGTAGCCCTGCTCCTCGGCCAGCTCGCCGGCCTTGATGGAGGCAGCGTAGTTGCCGCCGCACTTGGTAAAGCCGGTCAGACCCGGGGCGGCGCGGATGTACTCGTCCTCCACATAGATGCGCACGGGGTTGATGCCCTCGGCGTAGTAAGCGCCGGAGGGAGCGCAGATGATGCAGAAGATATAGTGCTTGGAAGCGTGCACGCCCAGACCCACATCATTAGCAAAGATGAAGGGGCGGATGTACAGGGAAGCGCCGTCAGTGTGGGGCACCCAGTCGCGGTCCACGTCCACCAGAGCCTCGACAGCCTGAATGTAGTCCTCTACCGGGATCTTGGGGATGCACAGACGGTCGGCAGAATCCTGAAAACGCTTGGCGTTGCAGTCCGGGCGGAACAGCTGCACGGTGTCGTCGGCGGTGCGGTAGGCCTTCATGCCCTCAAAGATCTCCTGTGCATAGTGGAACACCACGGTAGCGGGGTCCAGCTCAAAGGGGCCGTAGGGGACGATGCGGGCATCGTGCCAGCCTTCGCCCTCGGTGTAATCCATGACGAACATATGGTCGGAGAACTTTTTGCCGAAGCCGAGCTTCGTCTCATCGGTGGGCTTTGCCTTGGGCGCAGCCGTGCGGGTGATCTTGATATCCAACATAGTGAGTTTCCCTCTTTCCTTTTATGCGCGTGCGCACGATTTCCGGCGCTTTATGACACAAATGTTGGTTTCTATTATAATATTCCGGAGCGGTTTTGCAAGGAATCGCAAAATGTTTCATCTTTCCACCCGGTAAGTTGCACCAGATTATGAGCACAATGGTGTGCAAACTGCCAAATCTATGGTACAATAGGGGCACAGAGCACTTTGCGGGGCACAGCCCCGCTTTTCTATGGAAGGAGATACTGCCATGATCGACGGCGTTATTTTTGATATGGACGGCCTGATGTTCGACACCGAGCGGGTCTGGGCGACCCTGTGGGAGCCTGCGCTGGCTACCCTCGGGCTTTCTTATAAGGAAGGGTTGGACGTTGCCGCCCGCGGCACGGCGGGGGATACCATGCGGGCGGTGCTGCGCCGCTTCTACGGGGAGAACTGCGACACGGACGCCATCATCGAGGCGCTGCACGCACAGGCAGAAAAGGCGTTTCAGGCACCGCCGCCCAAAAAGCCCGGGCTGGACGAGATCCTGACATGGCTGGACGCGCAGCACGTCCCCATGGCAGTGGCTTCCTCCAGCCGGATGGCGTCTATCCGGCACCATCTGGACGGCTGGGGCCTGACCCACTACTTCAAGGTGATCGTCTCCGGTGAGCAGTTCTCGGCCTCCAAGCCCGACCCGGAGATCTTTAAGCGGGCAGCAGAATCGCTGGGCACTGCGCCCGACCGCACCCTTGTGCTGGAGGACAGCTACAACGGCGTGCGTGCCGGTGCCGCCGGTGGCTTTGTTACCGTGATGGTGCCGGACATGGCCCCCGCCGATGACGAGATGCGCCGCCTGTACACCGCCGAGTGCCGCGACTTGTACGAGGTGCTGGACGGCTTGCAGAAGGGGAGATTCTAATTATAAAAATACAATGCCGGACAGCCCTCTCGGGGAGCAAACCCCCTCAGGCGCTGCGCGCCAGCTCCCCCAAGGGGGCGCCTTTGCGCTATGCCGGAAACTTTGCCGCCACCGCCAAAAGCCGTCCCCTTGGGGAAGGTGGCTGCGAACGCAGTGAGCAGACGGAAGGGGTATTCCACCCGTGAAAATACAAGCCCGGAAAGTCCGCAGACTTTCCGGGCTTGTTCTAATAAAAAATAATTTTTCCGCTGAATATGCGCAAAGCGAACGCGGAGCGCATTCAAATCGTCAGGCTCAGCCCCGCGCCTTTTTTCTGCGGCGGAGCTTGCGCACCAGCTTACGGAGCAGCAGCACAAGGCACACCACCAGCAGAATGACGGTGAGAATCAGGCCAAGAAGGATAAAGGCAAAGCGGTTGGGCTTTTTCAGCAGCGCGGAAAGGCTGCGGCTGTCCTCCACTTTTTTGCGGTCGTGCAGGGTGCTGTAATAGTCCGGCACGTTGCCGATGCCGTCGCCGTCGGTGTCCTCGAACGAGGCCATGTACCGCGCAATGGCGTCCCAGCCCTTCAGCTCTTTGCCGTTTTCGGTGAGGATCACATCCTCAAAGTCCTCGATGGGGGTGCCATCGGCGTACTTCGGCACGATGGACAGAATGCCGTAGGACATATCGGTGACAGCGCTCAGCATCTGCCCGCTGTAAAGGTCTGCCACGATGCGGTACAGCCTGTCGTCCTGCAGCTCTACGCGCTGCCCGTCCTTGACCAGATAGACGTCCGTCACCTTGTTCAGCAGCAGGCGGTGGGGGTTGTAGGTGAAGTTCAGGCCGCTGCAATACAGCCGCGCGGTGGTCATGAAATCCGAGATGGAAGCGTCGATCTCGGCGGCGGTGCGCAGCTCCTTGCCGGTAAGGTAGACTTCGATGAGGGGATAGCCCGGCACGCCGTCCGCGCCGATGCCCAGCGAGAAGGAGTTGAACACCTGCTCCACCGTGATATCGCCCCGGGCGTAGGTGTCACGCACGGTGCCGCTGGGCACCACCGCCAGATCCACCGGCACGCCGTCATAGTCGGCGGCGTTCTCCACTGCGTACACATAGGCGTCCGCGATGATATCGCCCAGATTGTGCTCGGTGTGCACCTTGCCCAGATCTTTCAGGTTGGAAAAAACAACATCGTTTTCTGCCAGCACCTGATCCTTGGTGTAGCCGAACTGCGCTAGATAGTCCTCGTCCACCGTATCCATAAAGCGGTCGATGACCGCTTGCGTGTCCGCGTCAGCGGGGATATCGGAAGTGATGGGGATCAGCTGGTAATCGGTGATCTGCCAGCGGCCGTTTTCCTTCTGCGCCATGGCAATGCTGCCCAGATTTTTGCCGTACTCGCCGCAGGACACCACATAGGTGTCCCCGTGCCGGATGGGCTCAGTGATGCGGCTGTGGGTGTGGCCGCTGAGGATAAGGTCGAGGTCGGGCACGCCCTTGGCCAGCAGCTCGTCCTCGGACTTTTTGGGGTCGTCCCAAGTGCCGCTGTGGGAAACGCAGACGATCATATCCGCAGCTTCATTCGCCTTGATCTCTGCCACGGTGGCTTTTACCGCCTGTACCGGGTCCTTGAACTTCAGCTCACAGGTGGGTGCGCAGGAGAGGGCATCCTTGCCGAAAACGCCCACCACGGCAATGCGCACATCGCCTTTTTGCAGCACGATGTAGTCCTGTACGCCGTAGGCAGCAAAGGCGTCTTTGAGCAGCTGCTGTCCCTCAGTAAGACCGGCACTTTCCATGGCATCCCAGTCCACATTGCAGACCACGAGGGCCGGGACGGCATCGCCGGAGGTGCGGGCACTGGTAAGCATATTGGCAAGACCCTTGGAGCGGTAGTCGAACTCGTGGTTGCCGAGGGTGGTCACATCGCAGCCCATGTAGCCCAGCATCCGCAGCTCTGCGGCCTGCGTTTCAAACACCGTCTGGATTAGGGTGCCCATGGAAAAGTCGCCGCCGTCGATCACAAGGGTGTCCGGGTTTTTGGCGCGCTGCGCCTTGATGAGGGTGTTGGCGCGGGCAAAGCCGCCGATGTCCGTTTCCTCGTCCTCCACCACAGTGGTGAAGGTGTTCAGGTGGGAGTGGGTGTCGTGGCTGAACAGGATGTCCAGCGTTTTGCCTGTTTCCGGTGCCTGCCCATAGGCGGCGGGAATGCCCAGCAGTACTGAAAACAGCAGCAGCACGGCCACCGTCATGGCGAAAAGCTTTTTCATGGCGTGTTCTCCTTTTGTTGCGTCCTTATTTTTTCGGCTCAGCCGAATTTTTACAGCATCAGAAAAAGTAATACCACTCTATAAAAATCAACTATCTGCACGCTATTTTAGCATAAATGTACAAAATAAACAAGACGACAGTTGCTTTTTCGCGCTGATAGGCAACGGTTTTTATAAAAAAGACGCAGTACCTTCTTAGTTGCCTGCGGGAGTTCAGGTGAGTACCCCTTCCGTCTTGCCGCTGCGCGTCAAGCCACCTTCCCCAAGGGGACGGCTTTAGCGACGGTGATAAAGTTTCCGGCATAGTCCAAAGGCGTCCCCTTGGGGGAGCTGGCGAACGTAGTGAGCCTGAGGGGGGTGGCTTCAGCGATTCCCCGCAAAAGCAAAACCAGCCAAGCCCGCGGGCTTGGCTGGTTTAAAAGTTGTCGGGATTCCTTTATCAGGCGCCCACGATCAGGCGCACGGCACCGTAGATGCCGGCGTCGTTGCCAAGGCTGGCGGCCTTGATGGGGGTCTCCTTGCAGGACTGGAAGGCGTACTCCTTGTAGTGGCGCACCAGCGGATCGAACAGAACCGCTCCGGCGCGGGCCACGCCGCCGCCGATCATGAACATCTCGGGGTCGGTGGTGGCGGCAATGTTGGCCAGTGCCATGCCCAGCGTAGAAGCCATCTCGTCCACCTCGCGGGCGGCCAGTGCGTCCCCGGCGCGGGCGGCGTCGAACACGTCCTTGGCTTCAAAGTCCTTGCCGCGCAGGGTGCAGGCGGTGTCCGGGTTTGCGTCCAGCAGCTTCTTCATGCAGCGCACAACGCCGGTGGCGCTGGAATACTGCTCCAGGCAGCCGCGCTTGCCGCAGCCGCAGACGGCGGTCTCGTGGGGGTTGACGGTGATGTGGCCGATCTCGCCGCCGGCACCGTGAGCACCGTCGATGACCTTGCCGTTCACGATGACACCGCCGCCCACGCCGGTGCCCAGCGTGACCATAACAGCGCTGCGGCAGCCCTGTGCCGTGCCCATCCAGATCTCGCCCAGAGCAGCCACGTTGGCGTCGTTGCCCACCAGCACCCGGATGCCGCCCAGCAGCTCGCTGAGCTCAATGGAGGCGTTGCGATTGCCCCAGCCGCCAAGGTTTGCACACACGATGGGCACGATGCTGGAATCCAGCACCGGGCCGGGCACGCCCAGACCGACACCCTCGACTTCGTCTGCGGACAGACCCTTTTCCTGCATCTTCTGCTGCACGGCAGCAGCCAGATTTTCCAGAATGTGAGCACCGTTATTGGAAGTATCGGTGCTTACCTCCCACTTTTCCAGCAGCTTGCCGCTGGTGGTGAACAGGCCGACCTTGGCAGTGGTGCCGCCCAGATCGATGCCAAATGCGTATTCCTTCATGTCATTTACCCCTTTGATGCGGATGTGCCGCATTTTTTATCAGTATTTTATAGTATACCATATTTTTCCGCAAAAGAGCAGTACTGCGGCGGCATTTCGTGCAATCGGACTGAAATCCATGTAAAATTTTGGGCAGTTCCACAAGGAGTTTCAGCGTACGGTGTTGGTCAGCGTGCCGATCCCTTCGATCTCACACTGCACGGTGTCGCCCGGGTGCAAGAACTGCGGCGGGTCCATGCCCATGCCCACCCCGGCAGGGGTGCCGGTGGCGATGATAGTACCGGCTTTCAGGGTCATGCCCTGCGAAAGCTCGTGGATGACATGGTCGATATCAAAAATTTGCAGCTTCGTGTTGGAATCCTGCCGCAATTCGCCGTTCACCCGGCTGCGGATGGGCAGCGCGGGCGGGTAGGTGTCAAATTCATCCGCAGTGACGATGCAGGGTCCCATGGGGGTGAAGCCGTCCAGACTTTTGCCGAAGTACCACTGCTTGTGGGCGGTCTGCACGTCCCGGGCGGAGACGTCGTTCAGGATGGTGTAGCCGAACACATAGTCCTTGGTCTGCCCGGCGGGCACGTCCTTAGCGTCCTTGCCCAGCACCACGGCCAGCTCACACTCGTAGTCCAGCTTCTGCACAAGGTCGGTGTGGGCTTCAATAAAGCCGCCGTCCGGCACTGCACGGCTGACCCGCTTAGAAAAGTAGATGGCGTCCTGATGCTGGGTGGAAAAGGCGTCCGCAGAATACTTTTCGGCTTCGTCCGAGTGCGCCATGTAGTTGATGCCCAGACAGACCACGTCCTGCGCGGGGCAGGGGATGGGGCTTTGCAGGGTGACGGCTTCCACCGGCAGCGCGGGGATGCCGCTGATGGCCAGCTGCAAGCCGAACCGCACCTGCGGGGTGAGGAAGGGGATGGCGTCGGACAGGGTCTCGTAGGAGAGCCCCAGCCAGCTCAGCGGCCAGACCTGTGTGCCGTCCTGCGAGAGGATGGCGGGGTCCTCCACACCGTCCGGCAGGCGGCAGGTGACAAAACGCATACAGTCCCCCTCCTCTCAGTGCCGGTAGGCGATGGCGCTGCGGATGCGCTCGGCCTCCGCTTCTCCGGCCAGCTGACGCACCAGCTCCAGCGCAAAGGGGATGGCACCGCCCAGACCGTAGCTGGTGGTGATATTACCGTCCACGACCACCTCGGTGTCCAGCACATGGGCACCGGCCAGCTGATCCTGAAATGCAACGTGAGCGGTGGCGTTTTTGCCCTCCAGCAGACCCAGTGCGGCCAGCACGCTGGGTGCGGCGCAGATGGCGGCTACCTTTTTGCCCGCCTTTGCAAAGGCAACGCAGGTGTCGGTCACCGTCTTGTTGGCGGCAAGGTTCGGCGTGCCGGGAATGCCGCCGGGCAGCACCACCAGATCTACGTCGGAATAATCGACTTCCTCTGCCAGCGCATCGGCGGTGATATGCACCTTGTGGCTGCTCAGGATCTCCCGGCTGCCGGAGGCGCTGGCAACCAGCACCTCCACCTTGGCGCGGCGGAGCAGGTCTACCACCAGCAGTGCTTCGCACTCCTCGGTGCCCTCCGCAAAAAATACAACAGCTTTTGCCATAAGAAAAACCTCCTGTTCAGATCTTAAAAAGAAAAGCCGCGTGCCGCAGCTTTGGGCAAAGCCCTTTTGGCGGTACGCGGCCTTTGTATCAGTCAGCGGACTTTTTTTCAGCTTCCAGCAGCGCACGCAGCACACTGTCCTCCGCGCTCAGCACCCGGCTGACCCGGCTGATGATGGCGCTGGACGCACCGGTCTTGTCCATGATCTCGGTGTAGATGCACTTGTCGGCCAGCAGCTCGGCAATGTTGTAGCGCTGCTCCATTGCGCTGAGCTCCGAATAGCTGCACACGTCCTGCAGAAAACGATAGCATTCCTCCGGGGTCTTGAGCTGCAGAAAAGCCCGGTACAGTCCGGAGTTGCCGGTGGGATGATCTTTCGCCATGATAGTCTCCTTTTTTGCACAGAATGCCCGCAGACAGCGGCTTTATTACACTACATCAGTGTAGTACAAACGCGGATAAATTTCAATGGCTATTTTGTGATTTCTCGGAAATCAATTTTCCTCTTAAGGCTTCCCCCGGACGGGGGAAGCCTTAAATCTGCGTTCAGCTCAGGGTGTGCTCATACACCAGCTCGTTGCGGGGCACGGTGCCGTTTTCCTGCTCGGCGGGGCGCAGCTCGCGGTAGCGCAGCGCCTTGAAGAACTGCTGCACCGGCAGTGCCTTGGCGTGGATGGTGCACCACACCCGGCCCTTGCCCTCACCCTTGGCCAGCCGCTCACAGGTCTGCACGATATCCCGGCCGATGGCCTTGCCGCGGTACTCCGGCTTGAGGTACAGGTGCATCAGGTGCAGGGCGGTGTTCTCCATCTTCCACGCGAAGTAGCCGATGAGCTTGCCTCCCAGAAATACCAGAAAATAGTTCACATCGTTGTCGATGTCCGCTTCAATGGCGTCGGCACTTTGCAGCTCCTCCACAAGGGTGTCCAGCTGCTTTGCGGGGTAGTAGCGCTTGTAGACCTCATGCCACAGTTCGCTGGCAAGGTCGGCGGTGTTGTGGATGTATCTGGCCTTTGCGACCAGCTTGTAATCAGGCTTCATAAAACTCCTTATACTCTTACGATGTAATCCGGCTTGCGGGGCGCGGCGGGCTTGGGTTCGGCGGCGGGGTAGCCCAGAATGCAGTGGCCTACGCCGATCCAGTCGCCCTCGATGCCCCACTTTTTCAGCAGTGCCTTGCCCTCGGCGGAGTCAAATTCCTCCCGGGCGCGGTTGATCCAGCAGCTGCCCAGCCCCAGCGATGCGGCGGCCAGCATCAGGTTGCCCATGACAAGGCTGCCGTCCTGCACGGCGCAGTTTGCGTGGGCATCGGCCAGCACCACCAGAATGGTGGGTGCGCCGTACATGGGGTCGCTGTCGGCGCCCATGACGGCGGCGTTCATCCGGGTCAGCTGGGCGCGGGTAGCGGCATCCTGCACAACCACGATCTTAGCGCTTTGGCGTCCCATGGCGCTGGCGGCGTAGGTGCCGGCCTCCAGCACGGCGTTCAGTTCGGCATCCGTGATCTGCTGGGGCTTGTAGGCGCGGCAGCTGCGGCGGCTGTGAATGGTTTGTAAAGTCTCGTTGGTCATGAAAGATCCCCTCCTTAATCGTGGATGGCTTTATTGTACCACAACCTGCGCCGGAGTGCAAAGTGCCTGCCAGTAAAAAACATCATCGGCTTCCGAAAACGTTTGCGGCGCAAAAACACGGCAGAATGCACAAAAAACAAAAGAAAGATTATGGAAAAGCATTCTTGTTGCCAGCGGGCAAATCGGGTATAATAGGGCTACCATAGCGGAAAGGAGTTGTGCTCTATGGCAAAGGCATCGCAGGTCGTCATTATGGAGGGGGAATACTACATTATCAAGTCCCCCAACGGGAAGGTACTGGAAGTAAAGGATTTCAACACGGAGAACGGCGCCGGCATCCAGCTGTGGAGCTATGCGGGCCATCCGTGGCAGCAGTGGCAGTTTGTGGACGCGGGCGAGGGACGCTGGCGCATCCAGAACCGCTTTACCGGCAAGATGATCGATCTGGCACTTGGCGGCGTGGTGGAGGGCACATGGCTGCACCAGTGGAGCCGCACCAGCGGGCTGAGCCAGTGCTGGGCGCTGGAGCCTACCCGCAGCGGACGCACCCGCATCCGCAATGTGCTGTCGGATAAGTACATCGACCTTGTGGGCATGAACACCGCCAACGGCGCACAGGCGCAGATCTGGAACTATGTGGCGGGCGGCAATCAGGAGTGGACGCTGGAGCGCATTGACCCCGATGTTGCCCAGACCGGCAAGCGCGCCGGGGAAGCAAAAGATCCCCAGCCCACGCCCAGCCAGCGCAAGCACCAGAACGACCTGGTGCGCAAGCTGAACAGCGCAGGCAAGGGGCGTGCCGGACGCAAGGCATAAATCAAAAATCTCTCCCGCTGCTATGTGGGCATCCGCAGCGGAGACACTTCCCAAAGGGCTGCTGCACAGCGTTTCATGCAGCAGCCCTTTCTTATAAGAAGAGATACGGTCAGCGGCGTGCAAGGCTAACGGGCGTTGCCCCTCATCCGGCGCTGCGCGCCACCTTCCCCCGGCGGGTGAAGGCTTAACTCCCTCAGTCAAAACCTGATGGTTTTGCCAGCTCCCTCTGGGAGGGAGCCTCTGGCGCGCCCGGAAACTTTACACTTTAGCCAGAAGCTTTGCCGCCATGCCAAAGGCCCCATCCCAGAGGACGACTTCCCCCGGCCGGGGGAAGATGTCACCGCAGGTGACAAAAGGGGGAATCTGTCGAGCGAATGCGAGACTGGGGGAGTTTAGGTAAGAACCCCTTCCGTCATCGCCTGCGGCGATGCCACCTTCCCCAAGGGGACGGCTTTAGCGGTGGTGGGAAAGTTTCCAGCTCAGCTCAAAGGCGTCCCCTTGGGGGAGCTGGCTGCGAACGTAGTGAGCAGACTGAGGGGGTATTGCGGGAGCGCCTGAGAGGGCGAGCACGCTGGCGAAAAAACATCGAACAAAAAGGAGACTTACCCATGAACTTAGGCGCATTTATGGACCCGGAATTTCCCATTTTCAGCACCACCCTTTGCTATCTGGAGCGGGAGGACGCTTATCTGATGCTGCACCGCATCAAAAAGCAGGACGACTACAACCACGACAAATGGGTGGGCGTGGGCGGCAAATTTGAACGATTCGAAAGCCCGGAGGACTGCCTTGTGCGGGAGGTGCAGGAGGAAACCGGCCTTACCCTGACGCGCTACCGCGCCCGGGGACTGCTGACCTTTGTGTGGGGCAACATGACCGAGTTCATCCACCTGTACACCGCCGACCGGTGGGAGGGCGAGATGATCAGGGGCGATGCCTGCGCCGAGGGCGAATTGCAGTGGGTGCAAAAGTCTGAGGTGCAAACGCTGCCCATCTGGGAGGGGGACAAGCTCTTTTTCCGTCTGCTGGAGGAAGAGCACCCCTACTTTTCCCTCAAGCTGGTGTATGACGGCGACACCCTCAAACAGGCCGTGCTGGACGGAAAGCGCATCGTATAAAAAGGTACGGATGCAGAGACCTATGGTGGGATGCAACTGTTTGGGTAAAATAGACATAAAAAGAAAAGATTTTTCAGCACTTAAATCAGGACGCGTGCAGAAAAAACAAAAAATACTGACAGATGTGCCATCAAATAAGGACTTTTGACGCATTTTGATAGAAAAAAGAAAAAACCACTTTCTTTTTTTGCAAAAATATGTTACTATTCTGTTACGGAACTATGGACAGCCTGCAACCAGAGACTGTCTGTAAACACAAACATTCTTTAAGGAGGAATGTGTCTTATGATGAAGTATCTCCAGAAACTGGGCAAAGCTCTGATGCTTCCCGTCGCTGTGCTGCCGATCTGCGGCATCCTGATGGGTCTTGGTTATGCCCTTGCTCCGGGCGTTATGGGCGTTCCCGGTGCACCGACTTCCGGCGCAGCATACACCGTCGGCTTCCTGCTGGTCAAGGCAGGCGGCGCTCTGATCGATAACATGGCATGGCTGTTTGCCATTGGTGCCGCTGTCGGCCTTGCTGACAACGATGGTACCGCAGGTCTGGCCGGTCTGGTCAGCTTCCTGATGATGCAGCAGCTGCTGAACCCCGGCGTGGTCAGCATGGTGCGCACTCTGGAAGAGGGCACCGCTACCTACATCGCCTTCCAGAAGGTCGCCGGCAACTCCTTCATCGGCATTCTGGCTGCTGTTGTGGGTGCTGCCTGCTACAACAAGTTCAAGAATATCCAGCTGCCTGACTGGCTGGCATTCTTCTCCGGCAAGCGCTTCGTTGCAATTGCTACCGGTCTGATCTCCATTCTGGTGTCCGTTGTTCTGCTGTTCGTCTGGCCCGTCATCTTTGGCGCGCTGGTCGCTCTGGGCAACGGCATCGCTGGCATGAGCGGCATCGGCGCCGGCATCTACGCCTTCCTGAACCGTCTGCTCATCCCCACCGGCCTGCACCACGCTCTGAACAACGTGTTCTGGTTCGATACCATCGGTCTGGGCGACCTGAGCCACTTCTGGGCTGGCGAGACCTCCGCTGATGTGGGCTGGAGCCTTGGTATGTACATGTCCGGCTTCTTCCCCTGCATGATGTTCGGTATCCTGGGCGCTGCTCTGGCTATGGTCAAGACCGCTAAGAACAAGAAGGCCGCCATCGGTCTGGTTCTGTCCGCTGCAATCTGCGCATTCGTCTGCGGCGTTACCGAGCCCTTCGAGTTCGGCTTCATGTTCCTGTGCTTCCCGCTGTACGTTGTGTACTCCGCTCTGTACGGCATCTTCACCGTCATCACCTACTACTCCGGTTTCCGTGCTGGCTTCTGCTTCTCCGCAGGCGCTACCGACCTGGTGTTCTCCGCTTCTCTGCCCGCAGCTGCTAAGACTTGGATGATCATTCCTCTGGGCATCGCAGCATTCCTGGTGTTCTACTTCGTGTTCTACTTCGCCATCACCAAGTTCGACCTGAAGACCCCCGGCCGTGAGGATGACGACGAGGAAGCTGAGAAGAAGGTCGTTCTGGCCAACAACAACTACACCGAGGTCGCTTCCGCTGTTCTGGCTGCTGTCGGCGGCAAGGAGAACGTGAAGGACGTTGGCTACTGCGCAACCCGCCTGCGCTTTGAGGTGCTCGACAACGCTAAGGTTGACGAGAAGGCTGTGAAGGCTGCCGGTGCTGCCGGTGTTATCCGTCCCAGCAAGAACGCTTGCCAGGTCATCATCGGCACCAAGGTGCAGTTCGTGTACGACGAGCTGAAGAAGATGCTGTGATCCTGCACTTCTGAAAAGAATGAACTGCAAAAGTCTGGTTGATTTTGCAGTATGAACCGGGCCGCCGGGGGCGGGGTGCACAGCGCCCCCTCCCGGCGGCCCGCTTTTTGTGCACAGCGGTACAATGTTCACACAAAAGGACTTTTGAAAAAACACCCGGCGTGCTATACTGGGTGAAAAGAAAAAAGAACGAGGTGTTTTGTATGATCCTTCAGAATGCACTGGTCTATACCCCGCGCCACACCTTTGAGCGCGGCACCATCGTTATCCGCGATGGCCGCATCGTGCCCTTTGCCGCCCCGGAGGAGGGCGAAGAGGTGCTGGACGCCGAGGGTCTGTACGCCCTGCCGGGCCTTGTGGATATCCACTTCCACGGGGCAATGGGCAAGGATTTCTGCGACGGCACCGAGGAGGCTATCCAGACGCTGGCAGATTTCGAGGCCAGCAAGGGTGTGCTGGCCATCTGCCCCGCCACCATGACCTACCCCGAGGAGATCCTGAACAAGGTGATGGACGCCGCTGCCGCCCATAAAAACGGCAAGGGCGCCGACCTTGTGGGCATCAACATGGAGGGCCCCTTCATCAGCCCCAAAAAGGTGGGCGCACAGAACCCGGAGTATGTGCAGGGCGCAGACGCCGCCATGTTCCGCCGCCTGCAGAAACGCGCGGGCGGTCTGATCAAACTGGTGGACGTTGCCCCCGAGGAGCCGGGCAATCTGGACTTTATCAAGGAGTGCCATAACGAGGTGCGCATCTCCATCGCCCACACCTGCACCGACTACGACACCGCCGTCAAGGCCTTTGAGGCCGGTGCCACCCACATGACCCACCTGTACAACGCTATGCCCGGCATCACCCACCGTGCGCCCGGTCCCATCATTGCGGCCATGGAGCACGACGCCGAGGTGGAGCTCATCACCGATAACGTGCACATCCACCCCGCCATGGTGCGGTTCACCTTCAACACCTTCGGAGACGACCGCGTCTGCCTGATCGCGGACAGCGCCATGTCCTGCGGCCTGCCGGACGGCCAGTACAGTCTGGGCGGACAGGCCATCACGGTCAAGGGGCCGCGCGCTACCCTGACCGAGCACCCGGACACCATTGCGGGCAGCAACACCTGCCTGTACGACTGCATGAAGCGCGCCGTGCTGGAGATGAACGTGCCGCTGGAAAGCGCCGTCCGCGCCGCCAGCGAGACCCCCGCCAAGAGCATCGGCGTGGATAATGACTACGGCAGCCTTGCCGCCGGCCGCTACGGCAACGTCATCCTTGCGGACAAGGAGCTGAACCTCAAGGCCGTCATCCAGAAGGGCGTCCGCATCGTCTGAGCTTTGTAAAAAAGTGATACCGGGCAGCCGCAGGCTGCCCGGCATCACGCTGTAAAAAGATGTTTCCGCAAAAAAGAGGCCGCTGCGCGATGGCAGCGGCCTCTTTGCGATGAAAAAAATCAGACCTTGAACAGCGGGGTGCCGGGGGCAACATCGCCCTCTGCCAGCATCTTCACTTCATCGTCCGCACCATCGGTGACGATGATAGCGGTTGCGGTGGGGTGACCGGCGGCGCGGATGGCGTCCAGATCCACCTTCAGCAGCGGAGTGCCTGCGGAGACCTTCTGGTTCTCCTTGACCAGAGCGGTAAAGCCCTGACCCTTCATGTCCACGGTGTCCATGCCGACGTGGATCAGCAGCTCGATGCCGTCGTTGCTGGTAATGCCCACAGCGTGCAGGGTGGTGGCGATCTGGGTCACAGTGCCGTCAAAGGGGGCGTACACGGTGTCGCCGGTGGGCTCGATGCCGCAGCCGGGGCCCAGAATGCCCTGTGCAAAGGTCTCGTCCGGGATGTCAGCCTGTGCCAGCACCTTGCCCTGCAGCGGGGTCAGCACAGTCTTGCTCTGGTTGGTGAACTTAGCGGTGTTTTCGTCCTTGGACTTGCCGCCAAAAAGCTTGTCAAAAAAACCCATAAGTATCATTCCTTCCTGTCATTATTCAAGAGGACGGCAGAAGCAACAAAATGTTTGCCGACCCTGAATGGTTTACCTGTATAAAAGATACCATACCGCGCACCAAAATGCAAGAAAAGCGGGCACTTTTCTCCATGTTATCAGGGCAGGGGAGGCAGCTTTTTTGCCGGGGTGCAGGGCAGACCATCCCTGTACAGCCGACGCCATACGGGGAAAGAAAGTACCGGCAGAGCTTTCCTCTCCGGCCGCAGTACGCCCGAAAGGAGGGCGCAGGCAAGCAGCAGCTGATGGAAAATTTATCCCTCCTCCGTCTGCTCACTGCGTTCGCAGCCACCTGTTCCCCCTTTTGTCGCTGTGCGACATTTTCCCCGGCCGGGGGAAATCTGTCCCAAAGGGGTAAAGGCTTTTGCGCAGGGTCAAGCTGCAAAAATGGTTGCTGAGCGCCGCTAATTTTCACTTTACAAACGCCGCAAGAACCGTTACAATTACAATCAAAGCAATGCCGAAAGGCCAATCGTTTTCATTCACCGCGCGCAACCGTTCCGACAGCGCCGGGGCTGCGCAGAACGCTCTTGTCAGGAGGTTTTTTGCATGAAAAAGATCACGCGTCGTACCGTTCTTCGTGCCTCGGGGCTGGCAGCCGCCTCGCTGGCTCTGTCCGGCTGCGCGCCCACCGGCAGCGCCTGTCTGGGCAACGGCTTTTCCGACTGGCTGAAGCAGACCTTCGGGAAGGAAGACAGCGCCGCCTCCAGCAGTGCCGCCTCTTCTGAAAGCACTGAGGCCGCTGCCCCGGACGCCGGAGCGGCGTCTGAAGCCCCGGCGGAAAGCACCGATACCAGCCTGCCTGCCTACAACGCCGACCCTCTTACCGGCGAGCCGCGCCGCAGCAACGGCCGCATGGTGGGTGTGATGGTGAACAATATCAGCAACACCCAGCGGCAGAATGCCCGTCCGCAGCGCGGCCTTGGCTCTGCCGACCTGCTCATTGAGAGCAAGGTGGAGGGCGGCATCTCCCGCTTCTGTGCGGTGTACTATGATGCCAACGCCATCCCGGAGGTGGGGCCGCTGCGCTCCGGCCGCGACCAGTTTTTGCAGCTGCTCATGCCGTGGCAGGCGCTGTACTACCATGACGGCGAAAGCGCCCCCTGCACCAAGTTCATCAACGTGTACAACTACTCCGGCCTGAACATCGGCGGCAAGAGCTACTTCAACACCCCCACCCATCCCCATGTGGCGCACCGCGACAGCCGCGGCCGCAACGTGGCCTACGAGCACACCGAGTTCACCTCCGGTGCCGAGATCCGGCAGGCTGCCGCCAACGCAGGCATCGGGCTGCAATATCCCTACGAGAGCACCTTCTTCCGCTTTGCGGACTACCGCACCGGCGCAGAGAACAAGATGTCCGGCGCTGCCGCCGCCAAGACCATCCACATCGTGCACTCGGACAGCTACAAGACCACCTTCAGCTACAACCGCTGGGAGCACCTTTATAAAATGTCCATGTACAGCCGCGCCGCCGGTGCCTTTGAAAACACCGTGGACGAGCTGACCGGCAAGCAGCTCGGTTTTACCAACCTGCTGGTCTGCTTTGCGGGCATCGCGGACTACCCCGGCAACTCCGGCGGTGTGCAGCAGGTGGACTATGTGTCCGGCGGCGAGGCCTATTTCTTTACCCGGGGCGCAGTGCAGCGCGGCACATGGCAGAAAGCCTCCCCGGAGCACCCGCTTAAGGTCTATGCTGCCGATGGCAGCGAGATGTGCTTCAACCGCGGCAAGACCTATCTGGCCATCGTGGACGACGACGAGTGGCAAAACTTCAATTATCAGTAAGGGGAGAAGCCCATGAAACGCAAATGGAGCCTGCGCCTTGGTGCAGCCGTGCTGTGCGCGGTGCTGCTGGGCAGCTGCGGGAGCATCGCCGCTGCGCCCGCAGATAGCACCGCCCCGGCAGACCCGCTTACCGGGCAGCAGCTGCTGTACCCGGAACAGCGGGCGGCGGCGGTAGTCATTGAGAACACCACTGACAGCACCACCCAGTGGGGCATCGGCAGCGCTTCGGTGGTGCTGGAAGCCCTGACCGAGAGCGGAAGCTCCACCGAGCTGTGTCTGGTATACCCCGCCCTCAGCGCCATGCCCGTGGTAGGGCCGGTGACACGCGGACAGGACCTATACTGGCGGCTGCTCAGCGGGCAGCAGGTGCTGCCCATCCAGTGCGGCAGCAGCGCATACACCAAAAGATATCTGGAATACTATAATCTCCGCGCGGTAGACGCACAGGAGGTGGGGCGCAATGCCTTTGTCAACACCGGTTACAGCTGGAACAGCACCCCCTTGTGGCGCACCAGCGGCAAGGCAGTCGCCTCGGTGCTGGACAGCCTGAGCATCTCTGCCGCTGTGAACCAGAGCGCCTCTGGCAGCGAAAGTGAAACGGCAGGTGTGCTGCCTGCGTTGCTGCCCCAGCGGGACACTGGCCATCTGCCGGAAGCAAACGCCGCAGATGCAGTAAACGTGACCGTGAATTTCCAATCCGGCGGTGCCACCGGCTTTGTCTATAATGACGCCCTTGCCGCTTACGGAATGCTGCACGCGGACGGCACCCCCCAGCTGGACGCCAACACCGGCACACAGGCAGCCTTTGACAATCTGCTCATCCTGTACAGCGGCTCTTCCCTGCGGGATGATGGCCGCACGCTGGACTACGACCTTTCCATGGGCGGCGGCGTCTGGCTGAACGGCGGGCAGCTGTGGCAGGTCACATGGACACAGGGCACGGAGAGTACCCTTGCCCTCTACGACTCCAACGGCAAGCCGCTGGAGCTTCCGACAGGGCGCAGCTACATCGCTCTGCTTTCCAGCCTTACCGGGCAGGAGCTGCTGGTGCAAAGCAGCACCGGCGAAGCGCTGGTGGGAGCGTGAGTGCAAAAAAGGCCAATACCCCCTCAGGCTCACTACGTTCGCCAGCTCCCCCAAGGGGACGAACCCTCTCAGGCTCACATTCGTTCGCCAGCTCCCCCGAAAGGGGGAGCTTTTTGTCATCTTCCGGGTAGCACGAATAAAGCTCCCCCTTTCGGGGGAGCTGGCACGCCGTCAGGCGTGACTGAGAGGGTTTTAACAAAAAAGAGCCATTGCACGCAAACTTGTGCAATGGCTCTTTTACTATGCTGTTACAGGTCCACCACGCTGCCGACCTCGGCGGGGGTGGTGGGGACAGGGCCCAAAGCGGCTTCGTCGGCATCGCGGCGCACCGTAAAGATGGCGCTGCGCCCGGCGGCAAAGTCCGGGTGCCATGTCAGCTCA
>CAKSWQ010000034.1 GCA_934512105.1 uncultured Faecalibacterium sp.
GCAGCGGGCGGCAGTCAGGCGGTGTTCTTTAAAATGAACACCCTCGGCGAGGACGCTTTTCTGGAGGACGTAAAGCAGCTGTTGGAGGAAATTTTGGAGGGCTGATATGTTTTATAGTGGGTTTGACGCGCTGTTCAGCATCCTGATTCCGCTGGTATTTCTGTTTGTGCTGGGCATGATGCTGTTTACTGTGGTGAGCAACCTGCGCAGATGGAGCAAAAATAATGCGTCCCCGCGCCTTACCGTCCCGGCTGCTGTGGTGGCCAAGCGGATGAACGTTTCCCGCCATCACACGGACAATACGATGGCACACACGTTCACGACCTATTATGTGACCTTTCAGGTGGAAAGCGGTGACCGCATGGAACTTGAAGTAGATGGTTCGGACTACGGAATGCTCGTAGAGGGCGACACTGGAAAGCTGAGCTTTCAGGGCACCCGCTATCTGGGGTTTGAACGGAAAGATGGGTGACCGAGATGCAGCAAAAGCATTCAAGTGTGCCGGAAATCGTGAGCAGAAGCCTGTTTTATACGCTGACGAACTATCTGCTTATCAGCATGGAACTGTCCTTCCGTGCGCAGTGGTTCTCGGTCTTGTTCTCGGTGGCGCTTGTATGGTGCAACATGGAGTATTGGAACGCTATTCATAGGCTGACCGGCAAAAAGCCTGCGGCATGGGTCTTGTGGGGCGTCTGCATTGCTGTAAGCACAGGCATCGCGTATTTTGCGGGGTATATCCAAGGAACGATTGTTCCACTTGCGGTATAATAAACGCGGTGATTCGCAGTGTTTTTGAAGAAATCGCAGAAGCTGTGACAAAAGTATTATTCTTTTATGAATTTTAGCACTCTATGCTTGACAGTGCTAAAAAATCGTGTTATAACAGTGGCGTGCTCAGGAGGAAGGGCAAAAGGAGAGCCGCAAAGCTCCCCGGAAAGCCCTTTGCAATGAGCTTCAGAATGTAATTTTATACCCGACCCGAACGCCGGGATTGGAGGTATGTTTTATGTTTATGCCGACTGTTTTTCATGAGAACCTGTTCGATGATCTCTTTGATCCGTTCTGGAACGAGGGTGCACTGGAACGTGCGATGAACCGCGAAGCGCGCGACACCTTTGGTAAGCGCGGTGCAAACATGATGAAGACCGATGTCAAGCAGACGGACAACGGCTACGAAGTAGACGTTGACCTGCCGGGCTGCAAGAAAGAGGACGTTCAGATGGATCTGAACGACGGCTACCTGACCATTCAGGCCGTGCGCAGCCACTCTAACGATGAAAAGGACAACAAGGGCCGCTATGTGCGGCGCGAGACCTTCTCCGGCAGCTGCGCCCGCAGCTTCTATGTGGGCGATGTGAAGAAGGAGGACATCCACGCAAAGTTCGAGGATGGCGTCCTGCACATCCAGCTGCCCGCTCCTCAGCAGACGAAGGCTCTGCCTGAGAACCCGAATCTGATCGAGATCGAGTAAAATGCCGGTCATGTGCGCCAAGGCATAACGCATATAGGATGCCCCCGGAGAGCAATAAGCCCTCCGGGGGCATTTTTTGTGTGCGTAGGTTTCTGCTGACGGAGAGGGTTTTCTTCCTAGAGATGCCAACGCCGTAGGCAATGATGGAAAAGAGCATCCTTGCGCGCATACCTGTTTTTGCCAGAAAACTTTATTTTTCCACCGTTTCGTGGTATCCTTATAAGGCGCATGCAATACAGGCCTGCAGCTGCACTGGCAGCGGCTGCGGACTGCGTGCGGCAAAAAAGAACGTATAGAAGGGAAAAGGGGGATAAAAGTCATGGGCGAATTTGCCTTTCAGACTTTACGGGAAAGTATCACCTCTGCCATCAGGAGCAAGATCCTTACCGGGGAATTACAGCCGGGCACAAAGCTGGCCGAGCAGCGGCTGGCCGAGGAATTCGGCTCCAGCCGGGCACCCATCCGGGAGGCGCTGCGGCAGCTGGAACAGGAGGGCATGGTCGAGTATTCGCGCAATGTGGGCTGCTCGGTGCGCCGGGTGAAACCGGAGGATGCCTACGAGATCTATCTGCTGCGGGCAAATCTGGAAATGACGGCTCTGCGCTATTTTGACTGCAAATTCCCGGAGGAGGATCTGCACACCCTGCGCGAGATACTGGAAGATATGCGCAATGTCCGGCAGGGGGATCTTTCGCAGATCGTGGAGAACGACAACCGCTTCCACGCGGTCATCGTCCAGCGGGCAGGGCTGCCAAGGCTGCTGAAATTCTGGAACGATCTGAACTACGGCAACCTGCTCGTGGGGGTGAGCAGCGGCTCTAACCACGAGACGCTGGCGCAGCGGCAGAATGGCATCCACACCAAGTTGTACGAGGCGCTGGCAAGCGGCGACACCGAGGCTGCCTGCCGCGCTGTCTACGCCCACTACATGGAGCCTATGGAGCGGATGCGCAGCGCGAACAGCGCGGTGCAGGCAGCGGACGAAACAGCAAAATAAGGGGAATTTGGCTGACCGTCTAAATTTTGACCAATCATTTTATGGAAATTGCAGATTGTCTACAATCTGCAATTATGCTATACTATCAAAGTGACTGGTCGAGTACTGCTGTATTTTTAGTAAAATTGCGAAATGTATGCGGAACATCGGCCTTCTTACAGGAACTTCCGCCCTGTGTGGAAAAGAAAGAGAGGAATTGTCCGCATGTCTAACAAAGAAAAAGCCACAAAGATCTCGTGGCTTACCCTTGCCTTCATGGCCTTTTCAACGGTCTGGGGCTTCGGCAACATTACCAACGGCTTTGTGTACTTTAACGGTCCACAGGTCATCTTCAGCTGGATCTTCATGTTTGTCCTTTACTTCATCCCCTATGCGCTGATGGTGGGCGAGCTGGGCTCTGCTTTTAAAAACGAGGGCGGCGGCGTCAGCTCCTGGCTGCACCAGACCACCAACGCCAAGCTGGCCTACTACGCAGGCTGGACCTACTGGGCCTGCCACATCACTTACATTGCCAGCAAGGGCAGCGGCTTTCTGAAGGCGCTGAGCTGGGCAGTTTTCCGCAACGCGGAGACCTACGATTCCTTCCCCACCCGCTACATCCAGCTGGCCACCTTCGGCATTCTGCTGCTGGGCTGCTACATTGCAAGTCTGGGTCTGAACCCCCTGAAGAAGCTGCTGACCGCCGCAGGCACCTGCACCTTCGTTATGTCCCTGCTGTACATCGTGATGATGTTCGCCGCCCCGGCCATCAACCCCACGGCAGAGTACGTCCACGCCAACTTGAGCTTCAGCAGCCTGATCCCCAACTTCAACGTCACCTACTTCACGTCTCTGTCCATTCTGGTGTTCGCTGTGGGCGGCTGCGAGAAGATCTCTCCCTACGTCAATAAGGTCGAAAATCCCAGCAAGGGCTTCCCCCGCGGCATGATCGCGCTGGCCATCATGGTGGTCGCCTGCGCCATTCTGGGCACGCTGGCCATGAGCCGTATGTTCGACCCCGCCATCATCAACGCCAGCGCAGAGAGCTTCAACGCCTATGCGGCCAACAGCTCCTACTGGGCCTTCCAGAAGCTGGGTCAGTACTACCATGTGGGCGATCTGTTCATGATCATCTACGCCCTGTGCAACGTCATCAGCCAGTTCGCCGTGCTGATTTTGAGCATCGACGCACCGCTGCGTATGCTGCTGGATAACGAGCACACCAAGCAGTTCATCCCGCAGGCGCTGCACAAGGTCAACGCCCACGGCGTGCACAGCAACGGCATCAAGATGGTGGCTGTGCTGTCCGGCTCCATCATTCTGGCACAGTCCTTCGTGCCCGGTGCTGCTGCCGTTCTGCGCCAGCTGACCAAGCTGAACTCTGTGTGCATGCCCATGCGCTACCTGTGGGTGTTTGCTGCTTACATCGCCCTGCGCAACGCCTACGATACCATCCCCGCCGAGTACCGCTTTGTCAAGAATCAGGCCGTGGCCAAGTTCTTCGGCGGCTGGTGCTTTGCCGTTACCGCTGTGTGCTGCGTGCTGGGTATGTATGATAAGGACCCCTTCACCTTTGCACTGAACGTTATCACCCCCGTGGTGCTGACCGTGCTGGGATTCATTCTGCCCGCCCTTGCAAAGCGCGAGCAGACCGCTGCCAAAAAGTAACCTGAATATGTTTAAAAAGGGCCGGTCAGCACTGACCGGCTCTTTTCTCGGGAAATTAAGGTGTACCTGAAAACAAAGAAATAGACTAAATTTTCGACTTTTCAGATACACCCAAGGAGGTTTATTTTTATGATCGCATCCGAAGTCCGTGAAATGCTGTCCTTTATCGACGGCAACCCCACCGCATACCATACCACCGCCGCTGTGCGGGATATCCTGCTGAAGGCAGGCTTTGCAGAGCTGCTGGAAAGCCGCAAATGGGCGCTGGAACCCGGCAAGGACTATTTTGTCTGCCGCAACGGCTCCAGCATCATCGCTTTCCGCATGGGCGACCAGCTGGAAAATTACAGCTTCAACGTTGCCGCCGCCCACACCGATTCTCCCTGCTTCCGCATCAAGGAGAACGCCGAGATCCACATGGGGCAGAACTACACCAAGCTGAACACCGAGGGCTACGGCGGCATGATCTGCGCCACATGGATGGACCGTCCGCTGTCTGTGGCGGGCCGTGTGCTGGTGCAGGAGAACGGCGCTATCGTTTCCCGTCTGGTGGCGCTGGACCGCGACCTGCTGATGATCCCCAGTGTAGCCATCCACATGAACCGCGAGGTCAACGATAAGGCTTCCTTCAACAAGCAGGTGGATATGCTGCCCGTGCTGGGCGGTGCCTGCGAGGAGGGCGCGCTGAAAAAGCTGATCGCAGAGGAGCTGAAAGTGTCCGAGGAGCAGATCCTTGGCAGCGATTTGTTCCTCTATGTGCGGGAAAAGGCCACCGTCTGGGGCTGCAACGAGGAGTTCATCTCCTGCGGCCGTCTGGACGACCAGCAGTGCGTCTACGGCATCCTGAAAGGTCTGCTGACCGCAAAGAACGCCCGCTCCATCGGTGTGGCAGCCTTCTTTGATAACGAGGAGGTGGGCTCCGGCACCAAGCAGGGCGCAGCTTCCACCTTCCTGTACGATGTGCTGCACCGCATTGCCCAGAGCCTTGGCGGCAACGACGAGGACTTCCACCGTGCAGTGGCTTCCAGCTTTATGGTTAGCGCCGACAACGCCCACGCCGTGCACCCCAACCACCCGGAGCACACCGATGTGAACAACTGCACCTACATGAACAAGGGCGTGGTCATCAAGACCCACGCAGGTCAGAAGTACACCAGCGACGGCATGAGCGTTGCCGCCGCCCGGGAGCTGGCTGCCCGCGCCGGTGTGCCGCTGCAGTACTTTGCAAACCGTTCCGATAAGGTAGGCGGCAGCACGCTGGGCAATCTGGCTATGGCACAGGTGTCCATGAACTGTGTGGACATCGGCCTGCCCCAGCTGGCGATGCACTCCTGCTACGAGACTGCCGGTGCAGAGGACACCCTCTCCCTCATCAAGCTGATGCAGGAACTGTACAGCAGCCACTTTGAAGAGACTGCTTTCGGCACCCTTTCCATCAACAAGTAAAACGATAAAAGCATAAAAAGGACTGCTGTGCGCTGTTTTGCACGGCAGTCCTTTTTGCGTAAAAAATTGATTTTCCGTGGCCGGTTAAGCCTGGATATAGAAATCCGACGGTAGTTGTGGTAAAATAAGGCATCCGGGAGCGCCGGGCGCTCCGCTGCAACATGAAAAATGGAGGTTTTCTATGAAAAAGACCTATCGTTCGCTCTTTTGTCTGCTTGCAGTGCTGCTGCTCAGTGTCAGCGCGCTGCCCTCTGCCTCGGCGCTGTTTTCCCAGAAACTCTACTATTATGGTGTAGTAGAGGGCGTCAGCCGCACCGTGGAAGGCAAGGTGGAGTCCATTCTGGTAACTGCGGAAGAGCAGGAGACCTATGAGATGATCGTCACCGACAGCACCGTCTGGCAGGACCATGACGAAAAGACCACCTCCGACCCCGCCACCCTTGCGGTAGGCGAGCAGATCTGCGTGGTGCACGACCCGGCTGTGATGATGTCGCTGCCGCCGCAGTCGGTGGCGTATACCGTCATCCGCAACTTCCCCGCAGGCACGGATCTGGAGCAGGAAGCCCGGGATGCCGCCTGCCCGGTGAAGAAGTTCTTCGCCGACACCCGCAAAGCCATTTCGGACTGGTTCTACCAGACCATGCCCATCTGAGCGTAACATTCCCTCTATAACGCAAAAAATCTGCTGCCCCGCACCGGATGCAAGAATATCCGGGCAAAGGGGCAGCAGTTTTTTATGCAAGATTATGCGGCTCTTTGCGGCAAAAGCGCTGTATACCGCTATTTATTTTCGGGGGGGGGTAACGCGGAAGCGCTTTACCACCTGTTCCAGTGCGCTGATGTCCACAGGCTTGGACAGATGCTCGTCCATGCCGGCTTCCTTGCTCTTTTGCATATCCTCAAGGAAGGCGTTTGCCGTCATGGCTAGGATGGGGATGGTTCTGCCCAGCGGGTTTTCGCCGCTGCGGATGCGGCGGGTGGCTTCCAAGCCGTCCATCACCGGCATCTGGATATCCATCAGGATCATGTCATAATCGCCGGGTTTGACGCTGGCAAAGGCATCCACGATTTCCTGACCGTTGGGGCAGATGGTGCAGCTTGCGCCCTTGGTCTCCAGCAGCATCTGCAAAATTTCAGCGTTGATGGCGTTATCCTCGGCACAGAGAAACTTCATGCCGGACAGGGGAGAGGCGGTCTCTTTTTCCTCCGGGAGCGCCTGCGCCTTTTGTACCGTGTCTGCTTCGGTATCGATGGGAAATTCCAGCACCACCTCAAAGCGGGTGCCCTTGCCGGTGGCGCTCTCCACGCTGATGGAGCCGCCCATCAGGTCTACGACGCTCTTGGTGATCGCCATGCCAAGGCCGGTGCCCTGCACCTTGTTGGTGCCGGATTTTTCCTCGCGGGTAAAGGGGTCAAAAAGGGTCTTTTGGAACGCTTCGCTCATGCCGATGCCGTCATCCTGCACCACAAAGCGGTACCGGGCGTAGTGCTCGTTCCGGGGCAGCTCCTCTACCTCCAACCGGATATGTCCGCCGGTGGGCGTATACTTGACCGCATTGGAGAGGATATTCATCAGCACCTGATTCAGACGGTTGGGGTCACCCAGCACGTTTTCGTGCTGCATATTGGTGGTTACCGTAAAGCTCTGGCGGCGCTGGCCTGCCTGCTGGCGAATGATACTGTCCAGCTGGCTGACCTGCTGGGAAAGGTTCATTTTCTCGATGTTCAGGGTGGTCTTGCCGCTCTCGATACGGCTCATATCCAGAATATCGTTGATGATGCCCAGCAGCAGCTGACTGGAGGTTTCCAGCTTGCCCAGATGCTCGGCCAGCTTTTCCGGCTCGTGCAGCTCGTTTTTCATCAGGGTGGTAATGCCGATAATGGCGTTCATGGGGGTGCGGATATCGTGGCTCATGTTGGAAAGGAAGTCCGTCTTGGCCTTGCTGGCGCGCTCGGCGGATTGCAGCGCCTCGGCGGCAGCATCCTGCGCCCGCCGCATCTCGTCGTTGGCCTGTGTCAGCTGGATGTTATACTGTTCCAGACGGAGGTTCGCTTCTTTTTCTGCCCGCAGCTCCTGCTGCTGCTTTTCCCGCAGAAAGACCCAGCCAGCGAAAACTGCCGCGACCGAAAATATCGTTGCAAAGCTTATAATAATGGCCATGACGATGCCGACCAGCTTTTGCGTGTTCACGGCCACATATTCTGCCGGAACAAGGAACGCCAGCGTCCACTGGGCGTTTTCCATCTGCTTCAGGGCGTAGAAATACTCGATCCCGTCCAGCACCGCGTTGGAATAACAGGAGCCTGTGCGGGCAAGCCGCGCCTTTGCTTCTGCAAAAGAAGAACCGTGCAGATAGGACATCTTGGAGAGCACGGAGTATACGTTGTGCCCCTTCAGCAGCTCGGCATCATTGGCGTTGAACAGCTTGAAGCCATCGTTATCCAGCACATAGACGCTGTTGTTGTTTTCGTAGGCGTCGCAGCGGAAATAATCGTTCAGCTGGGTCATGCTCTGGGAGATGCCGAAGTACCGCAGGATGATCTCGCCGGTCTCGCTCTGGAGGGTGACCGGGGTGGAAAGCTGCTGCAGGAACACCATCCGGGAGTCATCTGTGGTCAGTGAGTTGGAAACATAGCTGACCCGCTCCGGTGCGCTTTCCAGATAGGTCATTTCCCGCAGCAGCCCCATGCTGCCGTACTCGGTATAATAACGCCCGCTGGAGTCTACGGCAACCAGTTCAAGCTGAGCTTCCCGGTAATTGGAAAGTTCCGACAGCTTTTTCAGGTAGCGGTAGAGATCGGTATCGGTCTTTGGCGGGGTATAGTACAAATAATTGCACTGGACATCCACGATATCCCAGTGGTTCTCGATCACATCCTCCAGACTGTGGAACATCTGGTGGGTGACCTCTTCCATCTGGCTCAGCCGCTCGTGGTAGACAAGGTTCTGGATGTAGGTCTGGCTCATGACAAAAAGGGTCAGGATCAACACGATGATGACAAAGCCGAAGCCCCCAAGCAGCTTTTTATAGATTTTGTTGTTCACATCCAGTATCTCCTGTCCATTTTGTTTTCAGATGCACCTTAGCTCCATGCGGTATCTGCCCGGCTGATGGTGGTGTATGCGCCAAAGAAAGCCTTTGCGGCGTCCATGCCCACCACGCCGCTGTCTGTCACCGTTGCTTCGGCAGCCAGCTGGTCGCTCACGCCGCAGATGGCTACCTGATAGGTCTTGCCTGCCTCCGGCTGCACCGGGCTTACCAGCACATAGGGGTAGCCCTTGCCGTTGCCGTAGGCATCGTAGCCAGAAGCCAGCAGGTCGCTGATCTGCTGCCCGGTCAGGGGAACGGTCTGGATGGTGCGGTTCCAGCCGGTGGGAAGAATGACCGAAAGATCGTAATCCGTAATGCCCTTGGCGTACAGCTTGGCAGCTACACCGTGGTGGTTCTGGTTGGTGGGGTTGCCGGGGATCCATGTGCTCAGCGAGACCAGCGCAAGGTCGCTGCCGGTAGCCTGAGCAAAGCAGCGCCCCACCAGCATGGCGCAGTCCTGCTGCGAAAGCTCCTCGGTGACGGTGGTGATGGTATCCGGGGTGTTGTTCACCACACTGTCCTGATCCTCGTCCAGCTGACGGATGACATCCTCCATGGTGGCGTTGCCCTTCATGAAATCCAGCATCTTGTTGCCGGTGGTTACAACGGTATTTTCCCAGCCGGAATAGATAAAGGGCGCGGTGTTGCCCGCGTTCAGGGCGTTGGCGATGTCGGCATAATAGGTGCCGTCCGCCTTTGCGTCCTTGAAGGGCAGCAGGCTGCTTTTCAGCGCTGTTGCGGGCTGCAGAGCGCTGGTGCCCGCAACGGTGGAAAGCACGCGCATTACCTTGAGCGCATCCTCCAGCTTCTGGGGGTTCTGCTCCAGCTTTTTGTTCAGACCGTAAAAACGGTTCACATTCAGCACAAAAACGTTCTGGGTGCCGTCCTCCGAGAGAAACGGCATCAGCCCGAATTTATCGGCGTTGCCGTCTGCCTCTACGATGCCGTTGGTGTTGCCGATCAAAAACAGGGTGTTGCCCTCGGCCATCCTCTGCCAGGTCACACTGTCGTCAAGCGCATCGCCGGAGCCGTTCAGCATCCCGATGTCCTTCCACTTCTGGACGTATGCCATCGCCTGCATCATGCCGGGGGTGTTGCTGACGTTTGCCTTGCCGGAAAGATAATCCTTCTGCCACTGTTTGCCGTCCAGCGTGCCGAGGAAATCGGCATCCGCAATGTTGCACAGGAACTGGAAACCGTAGCCCGGGTACTGGATCTGCGGCAGGCAGAGATCGACCCCCGCCTCCTTGGCTTTTGCAGCCAGCACTTCCAGCTCGGCAAAGGAATTGGGCAGCGCCCAGCCGTATTTTTGCAGCAGGGTCTTGTTGTAGGTAATACCGTAGCAGTTGTAGGTTGAAGGCAGCAGATAGATGGCACCGTTATCAAATACATCCTGCAGGCGGGACTCCACATAGCTGTCGGTAAAATCGTAGCCGGAAAGATCCAGCAGTTTGTCGGAGACCAGATCGATCCGGGGGTTGTAGTATGTCAAGGTGCACACATCCGGCAGGTCGCCCGCCGCAAACATATTCTGCAAGCAGGTGGTGGTGTTATCGCCGCTGTACGGCACGATCTCAACATTTACTTCCGGGTAAACGCTGTGCACCTGCTCAATAAAGGCTTCTACTTCCTTATAAGGTGCCATAAAGGTAACGGCTTCGTGCGCATCCTCTTTTTTAGCCGTTTCGGTCTTGCCGCCGCCGCAGGCGGTCAGCGCTGCCGTGGCGGCTGCAAGGCCGCAAGCCTGCAAAAACGAGCGGCGGGAGATCTTTTTCATCATACAAATACCTTTCTTACAGGTTGGTTATTCTTACACACCCCACAGGAACTCCCACGCTCGCGGCCTGTCCGCACTGGGCATACGCCGATTTTCCCATAAAATGACATTCTTATTGTACCATCGCAACAAAAGCGTTTCAAGTTGTTTTTGAAGGATTTTGCATGGAAAAGGGCGAAAAACCGCGTGCTTTGCCCCCGCGCAGCGCAAAACCGCCCCGGGATGCGTGCAGAGGCTTTTCTGCATGGGAAAAGCGTGGTATACTTGGGCAGAGCAAATTAAAAAATTGAGAGAAACACAGCTCGGAAGGAAAGAGATCATGTCGAAAGATGAATATCTGATTACAGATGCGCCGCTGAAAGCGCTGACGGTTTTTGCAATGCCAATGATCCTTGGCAGCTTTTTTCAGCAGGTCTATAATATGGCGGACTCCATCATAGTCGGCCAGTTTGTCGGTTCCTCGGCGCTGGCGGCTGTCGGGGCCTGTGCTGCGCTGACCAATGTTTTTATCTGCGTGGCGCTGGGTGCCGGTGTGGGTGCCGGTGTGCTGGTAAGCCGCTATTTTGGCGCCAAAAGCTATGGCAAAATGAAAACCATCGTGTCAACGTCCCTCGTCAGCTTTCTGGCTTTGAGCGTCGTCCTTGGCGTTTTTGGCTTCTGCTTTTCCCATGCTATGATGAGCGGCTTGCAGACCCCCGCCGATATCCTGGAGGACGCGGTGCTGTATCTGCGGGTCTATTTTGTGGGCTTCCCGTTTTTGTTCATGTACAACATTCTTTCCACCATGTTTACCTCCATTGGGGAATCCAGAATCCCGCTGGGGCTGCTGATCTTTTCCTCCATCCTGAATATTTTTATGGATCTCTGGATGGTGGCAGGGCTTGGCTTGGGGGTGTTTGGCGCAGCCCTTGCCACGTTGATCGCACAAGGCATTTCTGCGGTCTTTTCGTTTTTGATCTTCCTGCACCGGATGCGGCAATATAAAAGCCCCTTTAAAAAGTTTGACCGGCAGGAGCTGGCTTCCATGCTGCGCATTGCGGTGCCTTCGGTTTTACAGCAGTCCACCGTGTCCATCGGCATGATGATCGTACAGGCGGTGGTAAACCCCTTTGGCACACAGGCGCTTGCCGGGTATGCGGCAACGATGCGGGTGGAAAATGTTTTCTCCCTGATCTTTGTCTCCATCGGCAATGCAGTCTCGCCGTTTGTTTCCCAGAATCTTGGCGCAGGGAAAATCGACCGCCTCAAAAAAGGCTACCACGCGGCACTGGTGCTGGATCTCTGCTTTGCGGTCATTGCCTTTGCGGTCATTGAAACCCTGCACACCCAGATCTCCTCGCTGTTCTTGGGCAAAGACGGAACGGAGCTGGCCTATCAGGTGTCCGGTGATTATATGCGGTGGCTGGGGTACTTCTTCATCTTCATGGGCATCAAGATGGCGACCGACGGCGTGCTGCGCGGGCTTGGGATCATGCGTCCGTTCCTCGTTGCAAACATGGTAAACCTTGCCATTCGTCTGTCCGTTGCCCTGATCTGCGCACCGCGCTTTGGCATTGCCTTTGTCTGGCTTGCTGTCCCGGCGGGGTGGCTTGCAAACTTCCTTGTCTCCTATGCGGCGCTCAGAAGATCGTGGCCGACGGAGAATGCAGCAGCACCTCAATAATTTTGTGCAGCGCGGGAGCAGTGGTCTTGTTAAATAATCTACTTACGCTGAAAGTCTTGTATCCAACAATGTCCTGTGGTATGCTGGAGCGGTAATGCAAAAAGAGGAGGATCTTGGAGATGTTACAGTTCCCGCGCGAGGATTACCGGCTGCATGTGGGCTGGCGCACCATCAAAACGGCGATCACGGCCATGCTGGTGGCGGTCGTCTACTGCCTGCTGGAGCGCAACCCGGCGTTTGCCTGCATCGGCGTCATTTTCGGCCTTGGCACCGATATGCCGGACTCGATCAAAAACGGCGGCAACCGTCTGTTCGGCACCCTCATCGGCGGCTTGCTGGCCATTGCGGTGTTCTGGGTGTATCTGCGGTTTTACCCGCAGGGCGGCCACAGTATGTTACTGGCGCTGCTGCTGGGTGCGGCGATCGTGATGCTCATCCTGCTGTGCCAGTATTTCTGGCCGGGCGGCGTGCAGCCCGGCGGTGTGGTGCTTTGCATCGTGCTGTTCAGCACGCCGGTGGAGACCTACGTTGCCTACTCCCTCAACCGCATCTTTGATACGGCAGTGGGCGTCATTGTAGCGCTGTTGGTCAATTATTTTCTGCCGCGCGAGCGGGTGGTGGCCTGCTGGGAAAAGTTCAAGGGGCTTTTCCGGCCGGTGGAACATTCCTGATGGAACAACCCGCGCGGCGGCGTTTTTACAAAATAGCAAAGGGGCTGCTGCACAGTGAAATAGCTGTGCAGCAGCCTTTTTTCTATGCCCGCCCGGTCTGTTACAGCGGTTTACTTTTGACAAGAGAAATGCTATGATACACTGGGTGTATCTGAAAAGTCGAAAATTTAGCCTATTTCTACAAACACAGCTGGATTTTGCGTTAAACAGCCTTGAAATCCACAAAGGATTCCTGCGGCTGTTTGCCTTAAATCCCGCTTGTGCTTGCGAAATATTCGTCATTTTCTTTGTTTTCAGATACACCTAAGAAAAAGGCAAGGAGGAGCTACGATGGGAATTGCAGGGAACGAATGGGGCTTTCAGGTGGGCACGCTGCCCAAAGGTGCGCTGGATAAGATCAGCGATGTGCCGGGGGTGACGGTGGGGCACTGCACTTTGGCAGACGGTGTGGTGCAGACCGGTGTGACGGCGCTGCTGCCCCACCCGGGGGATGTTTTCCACGAAAAGGTGCTGGCGGCCAGCTATGTCATCAACGGCTTTGGCAAGACCACCGGTCTTGTACAGATCGACGAGCTGGGCACGCTGGAAACGCCCATTCTGTTTACCAACACCCTCAGTGTGGGCACGGCGCAGACCGCGCTGGTGAAGTATATGCTGGAGAGAAACCCCGACATCTGCGAGACCACCGGCAGCGTGAACCCGGTGGTCTGCGAGTGCAACGACTGCGGCCTGAACGATATCCGGGGGCTCCATGTCACCGAGCAGCACGTCTTTGCCGCGCTGGCAGACTGTAAGGCAGACTTTGCCGAGGGTGCCGTAGGTGCCGGGCGGGGGATGCGCTGCCATGGCCTCAAGGGCGGCATCGGCTCTGCCTCCCGGGTGGTGGAGCTGGACGGCAAGCCGTACACCATGGGCGCACTGGTGCTCTCCAACCACGCGCTGTTCGATGACCTCATCGTGGCGGGCACGCCCATCCATACGCTGCTGGATGGCAGCATCCCGCCCCACGAGGACAAGGGCTCCATCATCACAGTACTGGCTACGGATATCCCCCTGAGCGAGCGGCAGCTGCGGCGGCTGTGCCGCCGGGCGCTGGTGGGGCTTTCCCGCACCGGCTCCTATTGCGGCAACGGCAGCGGTGAGATCGTCATCGCCTTCACCACCGCCAACCGGGTGCCGCACTATTCAGAGAAAGCCCTGCTGCCCATGACCCTGCTCCACGATGATGCCATCAACCCCCTGTTCCGGGCGGTGGCAGAGTGTGTGGAGGAAAGCGTTCTCAGCAGCCTGCTCCACGCCGAGACGGTTACCGGCAACCACGGCCAAACCTTCCGCAGCCTGACGGAGCTCTTATCGCAAGGCGAGAAGGCAGCGCAGCCTTAAAAAGCATCTTTGCGATATGTAGTTTGCGGATGTTGTCTAGGCATTAAAAACGCAAACTGCGATGAAACAAAAAGCCTGAAGCACTGCAATGCAGAACTTCAGGCGTAGTTACAAACAGCTGCGGGTCAGTTGAGGGCGGCGTGGCGCGGATGCCGCTGGGCAATATACCACGGCAGATACAAAAGCGCCCAGACCAGTGCAATGACCGGCAGAAAGCCGAGAACGTAGAACCGATTGCCCAGATAGCGGGCAAAAAGCACCGTGATGGCGTTTCCCTGCGGGTCGTTCAGGAAAAAGAAATTGGTGCCCAGAATGCAGTTCAACACATAGATGGGCAAAGCGGTACAGAGCAGAAAGGCCAGCACATACCGGAGGCTGCGCACCTGTGGACGGAATCCGCCAACGAGCAGAAGAATGGGGTAAAGGATCAGCAGAACATGGACAGTGTAGGAGTGCAGGTGCATCAGGTTCCAGACCGGCAGTTTTTGCCAGGAGGGACTAAGCATGGCCACCAGAGCACCCGGCAGGCACAGTGCGTACAGCACCTCCTTGCTCCAGCGGCTGTCATGAAGGGCATCGTACCAGCAGACAAAGATATTGATGCTGCACAGGTGCAAGGGCAGGTAGATCGCGCTCCATTGTCCGGTGCATAGCATGGCAAGGTGCTTTACAACCTCGTCCGCCAGCATCAGCACGAACAGGGCACGCAGGATCTGCCGGCGGGTCGCGTCCGTGCAGCGGCGGTAGACCACGGCACAGAGCACGATCAAAAGCGCAGCCGCCAGCAGCTCTGCCAGATGGGTGCGGTCAAAAAGAGAGAATGCACGGTACGCGCTGCCGCGCTCAGCCTGTATCGTCTGTACAGACTTCCAGAAATCGTCCATAAGTACTGCTCCTTTTTGCTTTACTTCAATATTTTTATTGTAGCACCAATCCGAAAGAGGGAAAACCGGGCAGGGGTCAAATTTTTGTGAAATCTGGAAGGAAAAGCCTGCTTTTTTGCGCTGGAATAAAAGCCCCGCATCGGGCACCGCAGTGCTCTGACCGTTCTGGTCAAAGACGCAAAGCGTGTGTCCGGTGCGGGGCTTTTGTAATTGGCTCAATAGCGGCGGTGGATCTTTTTGGTGGGCTTGCGGCGGTTCCAGTTGGCGCACAGCAGCCACAGCCCGTAGATCAGGGCGGCGATCAGGCTGAGCACCAGCACCACCTTCAGGTACAGGCTGGTGAAGAACTCCTTCACCTTGTCTACCCCGAACAGCAGCGGGTTGCGGGCTACGTCCTGCCCGGCGATCAGCTCCACCACGCCGATGGTCTCACCCGCCAGCTTCAACTCCACCGTGCCCACCACATCGCCCTGCTGGATAGGGGCGCAGACGTAGTCCGGCAGGTGGAAGTATTTCTGGGTGACAGTACCGTCGCTGGTGGAGGGCAGCAGGGTCATCATGCTGTCGTTGGGGTACAGCTGCAAAGTGTCGGTGTCGGAGGAATATTTGACCGGGATCTCCGCAATGGTCAGGTCGGTGTCCAGCGCAGCTTGAATGGAAAAGCTGTCGAACACCCAGTCCATCAGCTTGACCGTCTCGAACAGGGCGGGGCGGCGGTTGGCGTAGCCGAAAGTATCGCAGCTGTCGGGGCTGTCCATCACGCAGAAGATATAGGTGGCACCGTCCTTGTTGCCCCACGAAACATAGCTCTGGGTGCCGGTATCGTTTTTAAAGGCGGTCACGCTGCACATACCGCCCTGCATGGCGCTGCGGTAGTAGCTGCCGCCGCTGGCTTTGCTCAGCGCCGCGTTCTGGCTGACCAGTACCGAGGAGGAGCGGTGCTTCTCCTTGGCGGGCATGGTAAAGCTGGGCGCACCGGATACCTCCACAAAGGCGTCAAAGCTCATCAGGTAGCGCAAAATCAGGTACATATCCACCGCGCAGGTGGTGTTGCCGCTGTCGATGCCGCAGGCGTCCGTCCAGCTGCTGGCGGTGGTGCCGATGCGCTGGGACAGGGTATTCATCTGCGCTACCCAGCCGTCCAGATCTCCACCGGAAAGGGTGTACGCCAGACCCATGGCAGCCTCGTTGGCGTTGCGGGTAAGCATGGCGTACATGGCCTCGCGGTAGGTGAAAGTTTCGTTGGAACGCATATCTGCGTTGTTGGTGTTATAAACGTAGTCCGAGATGGCAAAGGGCATCTGGAAGGTGCTGTCCAGCTGGTCGGCGTAGTTGGTCAGCAGCACAGCAAGGGTCATATATTTGGTCAGACCGCCGGCAGTCACCTGCTTTGTGCTGTCCTTATCATAGACGATGATGTTGGTATCGGTGTTCACAATGTAGGCGCTTGCAGCCTGCACCTGATACACCGGGCTGGGGTCGAACATGGCCCCGGCGGGCAGCACAAGGCAGCTGAGCAGAAATACAAGCGAAAGAACCAGTGCAAAAATACGTTTCATGTGGACAATTCCTTTAAAAAGCGATAAAATATACTAAATAAGGCTGCGCTGTGCAGCGCGCCGGAAGATCAATTTTGCAGCAAAAGTGCTGTGTTCTATAATAATAACAGGTTTGCCGGGGCGTTACAAGAGCCTTGCGGTGTTTTACACCGTTCTTTCGCTCCGGCAGGGAGGGCAGGAATGGTATATCTTACAGGGGATACCCATGGCGATATCCAGCGCTTCAAGCAGGGCAAACTGCGCTGGCTGAGCAAGAAGGACACCGTGGTGGTGCTGGGGGATTTTGGCTTTGTATGGGACGGCAGTGCTGAGGAGCGCAAGCGGCTGGACTGGCTGCGCAAGCGCCCCTACACGGTGCTGTTTCTGGACGGCAGCCACGAAAATTACAACCTGCTGGCACAGTACCCGGAGACGGAGCTATTCGGCGGCAGGGTGCAGAGCCTTGGCGGCAATGTGTACCATGTATGCCGGGGCAGCGTGCTGGAGCTGGAAGGCAAGACCTATCTCTGTTTCGGCGGCGCGGAAAGTCAGGATAAGGAAGACCGGGAGCCGGGTGTGAACTGGTGGAAGCAGGAGCTGCCCAGCGATGAGGAATACGACACCTGCCGCCGCAACTTAGAGGCAGTGGGGTACAAGGTAGATTATGTGCTGACCCACGATGCACCAAGCAGGTTTTTGGATTTTACCGCCCTCGCCCTTGGCGAGAGCAACCGGCTGCATCTGTTTCTGGACGAGATCTTGCTCAAGCTGACCTACGAAAAATGGTTTTTTGGCTGCTATCACAAGGATGTGCAGCTTTCCACCAAGAGCCGGTGTGTGTTCTGCGATGTCATCCCTATGGGTGAGCGGCGCACCGGGCTGTTCCGTCGATAGGAGGCAAAATGCAGGTCACAGTAAAACTTTCTGCCCGGGAGGGCGCGGCGCACGTCAGCGGCATTCTGGCGGGCTTTACTCTGCTGGCGAAGCGCGGGGAGCTGACCCTGCGGGTGCAGGACGAGCGGCAGGGCAATCCCCTTGCCCGGGAGGCGCTGCTGGAAACGGAAATTGACGGCCGCACGGTGGTGTTCGATTTGATGGACGGCTACTTCTACAACGACCCGGCGGCGGTGCTGGCGCTGTTCAGCCGGGCGGACGTGGTGTTCAAACGCTCCTTTTCAGCCGAGAAAAACCGGCAGTTCCCGGGCGATATCCCCGCAAAATTGCGGCCATTGGGGCTGAACTATTACGTTACCTGTCCGGGCTCGCCGCTGGAAGCGGAGCGCAGCGCAAAGAGCCGCCTGAAGCAGTGGGCGCTTTCCACCCGGTGCTACCCGCAGGACTTTGAAGCCCGGCTGACCCGGGTGCGCAAAAAGCCGCGCATCCTCTTTCTGACCCGCCTGTGGGACCCGGAGGAACCGGCGGTGCAGCAATACCCGGACTTACAGGCAGAGTGGCGGCAGGTGAACGCTGACCGCATCGAGCTGCTGCACCGGCTGCAAGCTGCTTTTCCGGAACAGTTCACCGGCGGCGTGTCCGACAACGCCTGCGCCCGGCAGCTGTGCCCGGAACTGATCGTGCCGGACAAGCTGACCGGCAAGCGCGCCTACCTGCACCGGATGCAGCACACGGAGATCTGTGTGGCGTCTACCGGACTGCACGGCTCTACCGGCTGGAAACTGGGCGAGTATGTGGCGGCGGGGCGCGCCATCGTTACCGAGCCGCTGCGGTATACCTTGCCGGGCTGTTTTGCGGAGGGAAAAAACTACAAAACGTATACGTCCCCGGCACAGTGCGAGGAGCAGCTGCGGCAGCTGCTGGCAGACCCGGCGGCGATACTGGCTATGGCGCAGCACAATGCGGACTACTATCAAACGTGGCTGCGGCCGGAGCAGCAGGTGCGGCAGGCCTTGCGGCAGCTGGAAGCAGGGGAAAAATAAGGAGGAACCCGGGGTATGGAAGAACAAAGGCGGCATAGCGGCTTTGAGACGATGCGCATCCTCAGTATGGTGATGATCGTGCTGATGCACGGCATCGGGCACGGCGGGCTGGGCAGTGCGGCACCGCAGGGGTCGGCGGCATTCTGGATATACTGGCTGCTGTTTATTCTGGCGCGTGTATCCACCAACTGTTTTGTAATGCTTTCCGGCTATTACCTGTCGGAGCGCAAGGGGCCTGTCCACGCCGGACGGCTGTTCCGCATCGGGGCACAGGTGTGGTTTTACTCCATGCTCACCTTCTGCGCTGCGGTCAAGGCGGGGACAGTCCCGCTTTCGGCGGTCAAGCTGCTCCGGGCGCTTTTGCCCCTTACCTCCAACGGTTACTGGTTCGCCTCGGCCTATTTTCTGATGTACCTCTCGGTGCCGGTGCTGAATGCGGTGGTGCATAGCCTTGACAGGCGGCAGTACAAAACGCTGCTGCTGGTGGCACTGCTGCTGCAAAGCGTGTGGGGCACGCTGTTCTACTGGGCAACGGATGTGACTTTTGTGAATAACGGGTACAGCTTTATCTGGTTCTATATCCTGTATTTTATGGCGGCTTATTTCCGCAAATACCGGGTGACCGTGCCCAGCGGGCTGTGCCTGCTGGCGTATCTGGCGGCCTCAGCGGCGGGGCTTTTCAACCGGATGCTGGCACTGCGGGTGGAAAACGCCCTGCACCTGAACGGCTTTGTGAATACCGTTAATGGCTATCAGGCACTGGCTACGGTCATCGCTTCGGCGGCGATGTTTCTGCTGTTCCAGAATATCCGTATCCGCTCGGACTACTGGCGGCGCTGGGTATTCCGGTTGGCACCGCTGTCCTTCGGGGTGTATCTGCTGCACGACAGCGATTTTACCCGGGCGCTGCTGTGGCAGCTGGTGGATCTGCCCCGGTTCGGCGGGGCACTGCTGCCCTCGCTGGCTTACCTGACCGGCGCGGTGCTGCTGATCGCCGTTGCGGGCTACGCAGTGGATGCCGTGTATCAGCGGCTCTACCGCCTGCTGCGCCTGCCCGCACTGGAAGAAAAGGTGGATGTTTTTGCAACCCGCATCCTGCAAAGGGTCGTCGGGAGCAAAGAAGAATAATATCCTATCGTGGGTCGGAAGCCTGAGCACTTCTGACCCACTTTTTTATGCGTGAAGTCGCAGCGGCAGATGCTGTTTGCCGTCACGACCCTTCCCGTGAAAAAAGCGTATATCGCGGCCCGCAGGCCGCGATATACGCGAACTATAAAAATATTTTTTCCGCTGAAGTTGCGCAAAGCAAAGCGGAGCGCACTCAAAATCGTCCTCAGTTCATCGGTCCGGCTTTGTCGAACATCTGCTGCACCTGCGCGGCCAGCAAAGCGTGGGCCGGGCTTTCCAGCAGCGGGTCGGAGGCCAGCAGGGCAGCAGCCTCGCTCTGGGCGGCGTGCAGGGTACGGGTGTCGTTCATCAGGTCGGCGATCTGTAAGGTGGGCAGACCGTGCTGGCGGCTGCCGAAAAAGTCGCCGGGGCCGCGGGTCTCTAGGTCATACTGCGCCACGGCAAAGCCGTCGGTGGTGGAGCAGAGGAATTTCAGCCGCTTCTGCACGGCCTCGCTGGTGTTGTCGCTGACAAGGAAGCACCAGCTTTCGGCGGCACCGCGTCCCACCCGGCCGCGCAGCTGGTGCAGGGCGCTCAGGCCGTAGCGCTCGGCGTTTTCAATCACCATCACGCTGGCGTTGGGCACGTCCACGCCCACCTCGATGACGGTGGTGGACACCAGTGCGTCCAGCCGCCCGGCCTTGAAATCCTCCATGACGGCGGCTTTTTCCTTGGGTTTCAGCTTGCCGTGCATCAGCCCCACCCGGCGGTCGGGCAGCAGCGCCTTGGCAATGTCCTCATAGTAGGTCTTGACGGCGTTCAGCCCGCCGTCCGGCACATCCTCGATGGCGGGGCAGACCAGATACACCTGCCGCCCTTTGTCGATCTCGCTGTCCAGAAAGCGGTACAGGTCCTGCCGCCGCTTGCCGGTGATGCACCGGGTCTTGACCGGGGTGCGCCCGGGAGGCAGCTCGTCCAGAATGGAAATGTCCAGATCGCCGTAGATCAAAAGCCCCAGCGTGCGGGGGATGGGGGTGGCGCTCATGACCAGCAGGTGCGGGTTTGCGGCTTTTTCCGCCAGTGCGCCGCGCTGGCGCACCCCAAAGCGGTGCTGCTCATCGATGACCGCCAGACCCAGCCGGGCAAACTCCACGCCTTCGCTCATCAGGGCGTGGGTGCCCACCACAAGGTCGGCCTCGTCATTGCGGATGGCGGCCAGCGTGGTGCGGCGGGCAGCGGCTTTCATGCCGCCGGTCAGCAGGGCCACCCGCATCCCGAAGGGGGCAAGCAGCCGGTTGAGCCCTTCGGCGTGCTGCGCGGCCAGAATTTCGGTAGGTGCCAGCAGCGCGGCCTGATACCCCGCCCGGATGCACGCCCAGATGGCGGCAGCGGCTACCAGCGTTTTGCCGCTGCCCACATCGCCCTGCAACAGGCGGTTCATGGCGGTCTCACCCGCCATATCGGTCAGAATTTCCTCCACCGCACGGCGCTGCGCCCCGGTGGGGGCGAAGGGCAGGCTCTGCCAGAAGGGAGCAGGGTCGGCACGGCGCATGGGGGCTCCGGTGGCGGCAGCGCCCCGGCTGCGCATCCGCCCAATGCCCAATTGCAGCACCAAAAGCTCCTCGTAGATGAGCCGCCGCCGCGCCGCTGTGGCCTGCTCCTCGGTGGCAGGGCAGTGGATGGCGCGCACTGCCTCGGCCTTGGGCAGCAGGCGGTATTTTTGCAGCATCTCCGGGGGCAGCGGGTCGGGCAGAAGCTCCGCGTGGGGCAAAAGCTGCCGGATGCAGCGGGAGATGGCGCTGCTGGGTAGCCCTTCTGTTTGGGGGTAAACGGCTTCAAAGGGTGCGGCCTGGATCTGCTCAGCCGTGCGCACCTGCGGGTTGACCATCTGGCGGCGCAGCATTCCGCCGGTGACGATACCCTGAAAATAGTATTCCTGCCCCAGCTGCAATTTCTGGGTGGCGTAGGGGTTATTGAACCATGTGATCTCCAGACTGGCTACATCGTCTCCGGCAGTGATGCGCTCCATGCGCCGCCCGCCCGGCAGAATGCGCCCGCCGGGCTTTGCAAATACCTCGGCCTTCACCACGCATTCGGTGTCGGCAGGGGCTTCCGCGATGGAGTAGGGCTTGGAAAAGTCGATGTACCGCCGGGGGTAGTGGCACAGCAGGTCTGCCAGCGTCACGATGCCCAGCTTCTCGAACCGCTCTGCGGTCTTGGGGCCGACCCCCTTCAGGTAGCGCACCGGGGTGTCCGGGGTCAGGGTGGTGCGGTTTTCGGTGGGCATGGCGTTTCAACTCCCTTCCAAGCGTAGTATAGCCATTGTAACACGGACGAGGAATAGATGCAAACAGGAAAGTAGTCTTTGCCTTTGTTCGGCAGTTGTGGTACACTGACAGCACAGAAAAAAGAGAGGGGAGATACCATGGAGATCCGCAATGCGGCCATGGACGATTTACAGGCCATTGCCGCCGTGGAGACAGCCTGTTTTCCGGCAGCGGAGGCTGCCACGGCCGGGGAATTTGCCGGGCGGCTGGCACACTATGCCGGTCATTTCTGGCTGCTGTTTGAACAGGGGGAGCTGGTGGCTTTTGTGGACGGCTTTTGCACCGACACGTCCGACCTGACCGATGAGATGTACGCAGATGCCGCCCTGCATGATGAAAGCGGCGCATGGCAGATGATCTTTGGGGTGAACACCCTCCCGCGCTGCCGCCGCCGGGGCTATGCCGGGCTGCTGCTGCAAAGAGCCATCGCAGATGCCCGCGCGCAGGGACGCAAGGGACTGGTGCTGACCTGCAAGGAGAAACTTTTGCACTATTACGCAAAGTTCGGTTTTGTGAACGAGGGCGTTTCCGGCTCCACCCACGGCGGGGTGGTGTGGTATCAGATGCGGCTGCGGTTCTGAGGGAACGGTTTGGAATGCGCTCCGCTATCGGGTTGCGGCACCCAGCATCCGCATCGTGCCTTGGGCGGCACTTGCGTCTTGCTGGCCGCTGCCCCAACAACTCCTCCCTGTTTCCGCCACTGGCGGCGGTCGTCGTCGTTGCACTCTGCGCATAAATAGCGGAATTAGATTTTTTATTCGGGATTCAGAAAAGCCTGCGGAGCTTGTCGGGGCAAAGCCCCTCCATCTGCTAACGCAGACCGCTCTGCCGCTTAAAAGCCCCACTGGGGCTTTCATTGCTGCGCAAACGCGGGCTTTTCTGAATCCCCTTTTCACGAGAGGGGTCGTGGAGGGAAGCGGCATTTGCAATTCAGACCGCCCTTTAATCATTGTAGCCCTTCTGTGAAAATAGCGTTTGGAGCGCTCCGCAGAGCGCGACAAACGCGAAATAAAAATATTCTTTCCGCTGAATATGTGCAGAGCGCAGCGGAGCACATTTTAAATCGTCCCGCCCCCCGGCTGGGAACAATGCAAAACAAAAAATCCCGGAAGCCGAAGCTTCCGGGAATCTTTTGGAGGTGACGACCAGATTTGAACTGGTGGATGAGGGTTTTGCAGACCCTTGCCTTACCACTTGGCCACGTCACCATATAAGGGAGTGATGAATACCACTCCAATGGAGCGGCCGACGAGGCTCGAACTCGCTACCTCCACCTTGGCAAGGTGGCGCTCTACCAGATGAGCTACGGCCG
>CAKSWQ010000035.1 GCA_934512105.1 uncultured Faecalibacterium sp.
GCAGAGCCGGTCAGCGATATTCTGGCGGCCACCATCACCACCATCACCTTCTTCTCCCGCTTCAACGGTATTCTGGAACGGGGCGCCGCGAAGGTATAACGAATCAGAAGAACAAGAGAGCGGAGCGTCCACAGACGCCCCGCTCTCTCGCTTTTATCCTATCGTTTTACTTTCCCGCCAGCAGCACCGCCAGTACGGCTTTCTGGACGTGGAGGCGGTTTTCCGCTTCGTCAAAGATCTCGTCCGCGTGCTGCTCGAACAGGGCGGTGGAGATCTCCTCGCCCCGGTGGGCGGGCAGACAGTGCAGCACCAGCGCGTCCGGCTTGGCGTTTTCCAGCAGACGGCCGGTGAGCTGGAAGCCCACAAAATCCCGCAGACGCTGCTCGCTCTCGGCGGTGCCGGGGGCGGTGGTGTTCCACGCGGCGGTGGCTACGATGTCCGCGTCCCGCAGACCCTCGGCAGGGTCGGTGGTCAGGTGGAAAGCATTGCCGTATTTGTGGGCAAACATCAGCACATCCGCTGCCGGGCGGTAGCCCGGGGGACAGACGCAGGATACCTGCATCCCCGCCAAAAGGCCGCCCACGATCAGGCTGTTTGCCATGTTGCTGCCGTCGCCCACAAAGCAGAGCTTCAGCCCTGCCAGCGTGCCCCGGCGCTCCCGGATGGTCATCAGGTCGGCCAGCACCTGACAGGGGTGGGCGTAGTCGGTAAGACCGTTGATCACCGGAATGCCGGAAAGCTCGGCCAGTTCTTCCAAATCCCGCTGGCGGTAGGTGCGCCAGACGGCGCAGTCGTAGTAGCGCCCCAGCACCCGGGCGGTGTCCCGCAAAGGCTCGCCGCGCCCGGCCTGTAATTCGGCGGTGTTCATGTAGTTGCCCAGACCGCCCATCTGGTACACGCCCACCTCAAAACTGGTGCGGGTGCGGGTGGATGCTTTGGAAAACAGCAGCGCTACGCTTTTGCCCGCCAGCAGCGGCTCGGTGCGGCCCGCCTTGCAGTCCGCTTTCAGCTGGTCGGCCACATCCAGAATGTGGGTCAGCTCGGCGGGGGAAAGGTCGCTCATTTTCAGCAGATTTTTCATGCCTGCTCCTTCGGAGCCGTCGGCTCCATCGTGCCCAGCACCTCGGCCAGCACATCCAGTGCCATGTCTACCTCGTGCTCCGAGACGGTCAGCGGCGGCAGCAGGCGCAGCCGGGTCTTGGCGGTAAGCACCAGCAAGCCCTTTTCGCGGCAGGCAGCCAGCACATCCGCGGCCTGCACATCAAAGAACTCGATGCCCACCATCAGGCCGATGCCGGAAATGTTCTTGACGTGGGGCAGCTTTGCCAAGCCGGTGCGCAGCTGTACGGCGCGCTCGCTGACCTGTGCAAGGAAGCTCTGGTCCAGACGGTCCACCACCACGTTGGCACCGGCGCATACCACCGGGTTGCCGCCGAAGGTGGAGCCGTGGGTGCCGGGGGTCATACCCTCGGCCACCTTTTCATTCATCAGCACCGCGCCGATGGGCAAGCCGCCGCCCAGCCCCTTGGCAAGGGTGACGATGTCCGGCTTGAGGTTATAGTGCTCACAGCACAGGAAGGTGCCGGTGCGGCCTACGCCGGTCTGCACCTCGTCCACGATGAGCACAAGGTCTTTTTCATCGCACAGGGTGCGCACAGCCTGCACATACTCCGGGTCCAGCGCCATCACGCCGCCCTCGCCCTGAATGAGTTCCATCATCACGGCGCAGGTGTGGCGATCCACCAGTTCCCGCAGCGCCTCGATATCCCCCGCCGGGACGTACTGGAAGCCCTCGTTGAAGGGACCGAAGTAGTTGTGGAACACCCCCTGCCCGGTGGCGGTCAGGGTGGCGATGGTGCGGCCGTGGAAGCTGTTGACCAGCGTGATGACGTTGTAGCGGTCCTTGCCGTAGTGGTCCACGCTGTACTTGCGGGCGGCCTTGATAGCACCCTCGTTGGCCTCGGCACCGGAGTTGCCGAAGAACACCTTACTCATGCCGGTGCGCTTGCACAGCTTTTTGGCCAGCTTGCCGCAGGGTGCGGTGTAGTAGAGGTTGGAGGTGTGCTGCAACTTGTGTGCCTGCTGGGACACGGCTTCTGCCCATGCAAGGTCGCAGTAGCCAAGGCTGTTCACCCCGATGCCGCTGGTGAAGTCCAGATACTTCTGTCCCTCAGGGCCCTCGGCGTACAGCCCGTGCCCCTTTTCCAGCACGATGGGGCTGCGGTTATAGGTGTGCAGGACGTACTCGTTGTCCCGCTTGATGACTTTTTCAGAATCCATAGGTGTACCTCCTGTAACATGGAGCTCTTGCGCAAAGCCTTGCGGCTGCGGGAATTCGTTGCCTTTATTATAACTTTCCGCAGGCGATTGCGCAATCTTTTTATTCGCGGTGGCTGCGGCGGTAGAAGCGTGTACCGGAGCCGCGGTCGGAGAACAGTTCCAGCAGGATGGAGTGCGGCACACGGCCATCAATGATGACCGCCTCGTGCACGCCCTGATAGATGGCATCTGCCATGCCGCCGATCTTGGGGATCATGCCGCCCGCAATGATGCCGGCGGACTTGTAGCCCTCGATCTCGGTCACCTCCACCTCGGGGATGAGGGTGGTCTCGTCCTCCTTATCCCGCAGCAGACCTGCAATATCGGTCATGGACACCAGCTTTTCGGCCTTGAGGGCAATGGCGATCTGCGCCGCGGCGGTATCCGCGTTGACATTGTACGCCTGCCCGAGGTCGTCCATGCCCACGGTGGCGATCACCGGGATAAAGCCGCCGTCCAGCAGGCTTTCGATCAGGGTAGCGTCCACATGGACGATCTCGCCCACATGGCCCAGCTGGGGGTCCAGCTCGGTGCAGCGGAGCATCTGTCCGTCCATACCGCACAGACCCACGCCGCGCCCGCGCAGCTTTGCCACAAGGTCCTTGTTCACCTTACCGGCCAGCACCTGCTGCACGATCTCCATGGTGGCATCGTCCGTCACCCGCAGACCGTTTGCAAAGTGGCTCTCCACGCCCACCTTTTTCAGCATCTCGTTGATGGCGGGGCCGCCGCCGTGCACCAGCACCACCCGCACGCCCAGCAGCGTCAGGGTGACAAGGTCGTTCATCACGGCGTTTTTCAGCGTCTCGTTGATCATGGCGTTGCCGCCGTATTTGATGACCATGGTCCTGCCATGGTATTTCTGGATATAAGGGGTGGCCTCCGAAAAAAGCCGCGCCATTTCTTCGTTTTTCATAAGATTTCCTCTGAACCCTCTCAGTCAATGCCTTGCGGCATTGCCAGCTCCCCCGAAAGGGGGAGCTTTTATTGAATGGGTCACTTTATTCCATAAAATAAACTCAGCTGCTTGTCGTTCGTTCCTAAAGCTCCCCCTTCGGGGGAGCTGGCGCGCAGCGCCTGAGAGGGTTATTAAGTTCTGTAATCGCCGTTGATCTTCACATAATCGTAGGTCAGGTCGCAGCCCCATGCCTTGGCGCTTGCCTCGCCGGTACCCATATCCACCTTGACCAGAATATCATGCTCTGCCAGCACCTTGGCGGCTTCGTCCTCGCTGTACGGATGGTAGGCGGCGTTCTCGCAGACATACACCTCGCCCGCCTTGCTGGAAAGCCAGACGCAGACCTTATCAATGGAGAAATCGCCGGGGGTGTAGCCGATGGCGCACAGGATGCGTCCCCAGTTGGCGTCGCGGCCAAAGACAGCAGCCTTGAACAGGTTGGAGCAGACCACGCTGCGGCTGACGGCGCGGGCGGTCTTGAGGTCGGGCGCGTGGGTCACTTCGCAGGTGATCAGGTGGGTAGCACCCTCGCCGTCTCCGGCGTGCTCGGCGCACATATGCTCTGCAATGGCGGTCAGCGCTGCCACAAAGGCGGCGTAGTCCGCGTTCTCCTCGCAGATCTCCGGGTTGCCTGCAAGACCGGACGCCATGATGATGAGGGTATCGTTGGTGGAGGTGTCCAGATCCACGCTCATCTGGTTATAGGTGCCGGGCACAACGGTCTTGAGCGCCTTTTCCAGCAGCGCGGGCGAGACGGCGGCGTCGGTGGTGTAGAACGCCAGCATGGTGGCCATGTTGGGGGCGATCATGCCGCTGCCCTTGCCGATGGCACCCACGGTGCACACCTTGCCGCCCAGCTCGAACTGGATGGCGTACTCCTTTTTATGGGTGTCGGTGGTCATGATGGCGGTGGCAGCGTCCGTGCTGCCCTGCGCGGTGGCAGCCAGCTTTTCCGCCGCCGCCGGGATGCCCCGGGCAAAGGGGTCGATGACCATGGGCTGACCGATGACGCCGGTGGAGGCGGGCAGAACGTCCTTTTCGTCAATGTTCAGCGCCTTGCCCACCAGTGCACAGCACTCTTCTGCCAGCGCCACGCCGTTGGCGGCGCAGGTGTTGGCGTTGCCGCTGTTGACCACAATGGCCTGTGCATAGCCATCGGCCAGATGGGCGCGGTCCACCTTGATGGGCGCACCGCAGACCTTGTTGGTGGTGTACACGCCCGCAGCGGCGCAGCGCACCTCGGCCTTGATGAGCGCCAGATCGTATTTTTCGCTGTGATTTGCCCGGATGCCGCAATGGACACCGGCGGCAGCAAAACCCTTGGGCGCGCAGATGCCGCCCGCAACTTCCTTATACTGCATAACGATTTTCCTTTCCCACAGGACGAACCCTCTCAGTCAATGCCTTACGGCATTGCCAGATTCCCCCTTTTGTCGCTTACGCGACATCTTCCCCCGGCGCGGGGGAAGTCTGCCCTCTCAGGGGCAGCTCTTTTCAGCAAGAGGGAAACGTTATCATTTTTTGCCAAAAGCTCCCCCTTCGGGGGAGCTGTCACCGTCAGGTGACTGAGAGGGTTTTCTTTGTTATTCCAAGCCCTTGGTCTCTTCCAGACCCAGCATCAGGTTCATGCACTGGACGGCGGCACCGGAGGAGCCTTTGCCCAGATTATCAAACAGCGAGACCAGCATCATCTGGTCTCCGGCTGCGTTCACGGTCAGGTACAGTTCCATGCGGTCGGTGCCCGCCATGGCATTGGAGTACAGGCCGTTTTCCGGCAGCGGCTCGTTCAGGCCGTGCACCTTGACGGTGGCGGCGTCCTTGTAGTAGTCCGCAAGGGCGGCAGCCACGGCTTCGGCGGTGGTGCCCGCAAGGGTAAGATCCAGCGGCACCAGCACCTGCATCCCGCAGTAGTAGTCACACACCACCGGCACGAACATCGGCGTGTGCGCAAGGCCGCTGATCTTCTGCATCTCCGGCAGGTGCTTGTGGCCAAGGCTCAGGCCGTAGCTTTTGGGCGCATCCAGCTTGCTGTGCGCCGGGCGGTCGGGGCTTTCGTAGTCCGCGATCATCTTTTTGCCGCCGCCGGAGTAGCCGGAGATGCCGGTGCAGCTGAAGGGATACTCTGCCGGTGCAAGGCCCAGCTCCACCAGCGGGCGGGCAATGCTGATAAAGCCGCTGGCATAGCAGCCGGGCACTGCCACGCGGTAGGAATTTTTGATTTTTTCCTTCTGGCCCGCCAGCTCCGGGAAGCCGTAGTCCCATGCGGCATCGGTGCGGAAGGCGGTGGAGGTGTCCAGCACCTTCACGTCCGGGCGCAGCAGGGGCATGACCTCTTTAGAAGCTGCATCCGGCAGGCAGAGGAAGGCAAGGTCGGCAGAATTGATGACCTTTGCCCGCTCGTGCACGTCCTTGCGCCCCTCGGCAGAGATGGACAGCAGCTCGATCTCCGGCCGTTCGGCCAGACGGTCGGCAATGCGCAGGCCGGTGGTGCCGGAAGAGCCATCAATAAATACCTTTACCTTCATGCGTTTTCCTCCTCCCATGCGTCCAGCCGCGCCGTTGCCAGCGCGATCTGGTTTTCTACGCTGGCGGCGCTGGGCCCGCCGTAGCTGGTGCGTCCCTCGCAGCAGTGCACAAGGTCGATGGCATCATAGATATCGTCCCCGAACAGCGGGCTGTAACTCTGGAACTGGGTCAGGGTCAGCTCCTCCAGCGTTTTGTCGGCGGCAATGCAGTCCGACACCATGCAGCCGGTCAGCTTGTAGGCATCCCGGAAGGGCATCCCCTTCTTGGTCAGGTAGTCAGCGCAGTCGGTGGCGTTGATAAAGCCCTTTGCGGCGGCGCGGCGCATGTTGGCGGGCAGGGTCTTCATGGTATCCAGCATGGGGGTGATGGTCTTGAGGCAGAGCTCCAAGGTATCCACCGCGTCAAAGATGGCTTCCTTGTCCTCCTGCATATCCTTGTTGTAGGCCAGCGGCAGGCCCTTCATCATCACCAGCAGGGTGTTCAGATCACCGTACACCCGGCCGGTCTTGCCGCGGATCAGCTCGGTAACGTCGGGGTTCTTCTTCTGAGGCATGATGGACGAGCCGGTGGTAAAGGCATCGTCCAGCTCGATGAACTTGAACTCCCAGCTGCACCACAGGATGATCTCCTCCGAAAGGCGGGACAGGTGCATCATGCAGATGGAGATGGCGCTGGCCAGTTCGATGCAGAAATCACGGTCGGACACGCCGTCCAGACTGTTGGCGCAGGGGGCGGCAAAGCCCAGCTTCTCGGCGGTGAAATCCCGGTCCAGCGGGTAGGTAGTGCCGGCCAGAGCGCCCGAGCCCAGCGGGCACTGGCTGTCCATGCGGGCGGTGGCGTCTGCAAAGCGGTCGAGGTCGCGCAGCAGCATGGAAGCGTAGGCCATCAGTGCATGGCCGAAGGTGATGGGCTGGGCGCGCTGCAAATGAGTATAGCCGGGCATGACGGAGGCGGTGTTCTCCGCCGCCTTTTTGCACAGTACCCGCACCAGCTCCACGATGTAGGCCTGCAAAGTCTTGCTGTAATCCCGCAAAGTCAGGCGGATATCCAGCGCCACCTGATCGTTGCGGCTGCGTCCGGTGTGCAGCCGCTTGCCTGCATCCCCGATGCGAGCGGTCAGGGTCTGCTCCACAAAGGTGTGCACGTCCTCGGCGGCGGGGTCGATGGTCAGCGCACCGCTGGACAGATCGTCCGCGATGGAAGCCAGACCGCTGAGGATATCCGTGCAGTCCTGCTCCGAGATGATGCCCTGCCGTGCCAGCATGGCGGCATGGACGCCGCTGCCGCGCATATCCTGCGCGATCATCCGCTGATCGAAGCGGATGGAGGAGTTGAAGTCGTTGACGCGGCTGTCCACCGCCTTGGAAAACCGACCCTTCCAGAGTTGTTCTGCCATAATATAAACTCCTTATAAAAACGGCAAAGCCGCCGCAGGGGAAAACGCTCCTGCGGCGGTGCCGCCGGCAACGATGCCGGTGTGAGAACCCGCGTGTGAAAGTGTGAAAACACACGCAGTCGAAAATGTTGCGGTTACTTGACCTCCGGCCAGTTCTTGGACAGCTTTGCGCGCTCCTTGATGGACAGGCCGAACAGGTTGATGAAGCCGGCGGAATCTGCCTGATTGTAGTCGTCATCCTCGCCGAAGGAAGCGGTCTGCTCGTCGTACAGGGTGTACGGAGAGGTGACGCCGGCGTTGATCATGTTGCCCTTGTAGAGCTTCAGCTTCACATCGCCGGTCACGGTCTTTTCCAGACTGTCGGCAAAGGCATCCAGTGCCTCGCGCAGCGGGGTGAACCACTGGCCGTTGTACACGATGTCAGCGTACTTCTGTGCCAGCTGTGCCTTGAAGTGAGCGCTCTCCTTGTCCAGCGTGATGGTCTCCAGCACGTCGATGGCCTTGTACAGGATGGCGCCGCCGGGAGTCTCGTACACACCGCGGCTCTTCATGCCCACCAGACGGTTCTCCACGATGTCCAGCAGACCGATGCCGTTTGCGCCGCCCAGCTGGTTCAGGTACTCCACCAGCTCCACAGCACCCATCTCCTTGCCGTCCACGGCAGTGGGGATGCCCTTTTCAAAGTGGATGGTCACATAGGTGGGAACATCGGGTGCCTGCTCGGGGCTGACACCCAGCTCCAGGAAGCCGGGCTTGTTGTACTGGGGCTCGTTGGCGGGGCTCTCCAGATCCAGACCCTCGTGGCTCAGGTGCCACAGGTTCTTATCCTTGGAGTAGTTGGTCTCGCGGTTGATCTTCAGGGGGATGTGGTGAGCCTCGGCGTAGTCGATCTCCTCGTCACGGCTCTTGATGTCCCACTCACGCCACGGAGCGATGATGGCCATATCCGGGCAGAAGGCCTTGAGGGTCAGCTCAAAACGCACCTGATCGTTGCCCTTGCCGGTGCAGCCGTGGCAGATGGCATCTGCACCCTCCTTGATGGCGATGTCTGCCAGTGCCTTGGCGATGCACGGACGTGCAAAGCTGGTGCCCAGCAGGTAGTCCTCGTACTTTGCGCCGAACTTCAGGGTGGGGAAGATGTAGTTCTCCACAAAGTCCTTCTTCAGGTCCAGCACATACAGCTTGGATGCGCCGGTAGCCTTGGCCTTTTCTTCCAGACCGTCCAGCTCGGTGCCCTGACCCACGTCACCGGAAACAGCGATGACCTCGCAGTTGTTGTAGTTTTCCTTCAGCCAGGGAATGATGATGGAGGTATCCAGACCGCCGGAGTAAGCCAGCACAACTTTTTTGATGTTTTCCTTTTTCATGATAAACGCGCTCCTTTAATAAAAATACACTTTTGTTCTCTGATGCGCATTTCCCTTCGCATCCTCTGTCTTTCGTTTGCGGTTGATGCTTTTATTATACGCAGCGCGGGTTTTTCGTCAATGCTAAAAACTGCCAAACATAGCGCCCGTTTCGCTGTTCTTTTGGTTCAACCTGTATCTTTATGCAAGTATTTTTAAATATATACGCATTTTATGCAATTTGAGTGTATTTTTTCATGGGGGTTGGGAACTCTCTCAGGCAAAGCCGTGTGCCGGGATACCCCTTCCGTCTGCTCCCGTTGGTCGCAGCCACCTTCCCCAAGGGGACGGCTGAACTCCCTCAGGCAAAGCCTGACGGCTTTGCCAGCTCCCTCGGAGAGGGAGCCTCTGGCGCGGCGGCAAAGTTTGCGCCTGAAATACCCCCTCAGTCGCTACGCGACAGCTCCCCCAAGGGGACGCCTTTCGGTGCTGCCGCAAAGTTTCCCGCCACTGCTAAAGCCGTCCCCTTGGGGAAGGTGGCTTGACGCGAAGCGGCAAGACGGAAGGGGTATCCCCCCACAAACAAAACCACCGGAGCATCCGCAGACGCTCCGGTGGTTTAACGATCAATATTTAGTTCAGCTTCAGATCGCCCTCTTTGATCCAGCCCAGCTTGCGCTCCACCGCGCAGAACACCACGCTGAGCACGGCGGGCAGCACAAAGCACAGCAGCACCATGGCAGCCCAGTCCATGGGGGTGATGGCAGCCTTGGTACCGGCGGCAATGTCGCTGACCCAGCCGGTGTAAACGCCGATCTGACCCACCAGACCGCAGGTACCCATGCCGGAGGACACCGCTGCGCCGTTCATCTCAAAGTGGAACAGGCAGGTAGCCAGCGGGCCGGTGATGGCACTGGCCAGCGTAGGGGCGATCCAGATGCGGGGGTTCTTGATGATGTTGCCCATCTGCAGCATACTGGTACCCAGACCCTGACTGACAAGGCCGCCCACGCCGTTCTCCTTGTAGCTCATCACCGCAAAGCCCACCATCTGGGCGCAGCAGCCTGCCACGGCAGCGCCGCCTGCAAGGCCGGTCAGACCCAGTGCGGCGCAGATGGCAGCAGAGGAGATGGGCAGGGTCAGCGCCACACCCACGATGACCGACACCAGAATGCCCATGACCAGCGGAGCCTGCTCGGTGGCCCACATAATAAGAGTGCCCACCTGACTTGCGGCTGCACCGATGGGAGCGGCGATGAGCATGGAAAGCCCGACGCCCGCAAAGATGGTCACCAGCGGGGTGACAAGGATATCCACCTTGGTCTCCTTGCTCACAGCCTTGCCCAGCTCTGCTGCCACGATGGCGATGATGAGCACGGCCAGCGGGCCGCCTGCGCCGCCCAGCGCATTGGCCGAGTAGCCCACGGTGATCAGGCTGAACAGCACCAGCGGCGGGCAGTGCAATGCCCAGCCGATGGCGCAGGCCATGGCGGGGCCGCTCATGGCCGTGGCGTAGCCGCCCAGATCCACCAGCAGCTCCAGACCGGTCTGCTGACCCACCGTCTTGATGATGGTGCCGATGAGCAGGCTGGCGAACAGGCCCTGTGCCATTGCGCCCAGTGCGTCAATGAGGTAACGCTGCGGAGAGATGACGATATCCTTCCGCGCCAAAAATTCTTTCAGTTTCGACATAAAACTTGCCTTTCTATCCAAAACAGATCGTTAAGGTTACAAACGTATGCCCTGTATCATACCATACACCTGTCAAGACAGCAAGGGGTTGCTGGAAAAATTGTGAAATTTCGGCTTTGTGCAATGTTCTGCCCTGCCGGAACGTATTCCATTTGGAACATTTTCCGACACACTGCCCCGGTGGAGAATTTGTGCAGAAGCCCGCTGTGCCGTTGACTGCTCCCCGCGTGCGGGTGTATACTAGAGAAAGAGTAAAGTTATCATCCGCCGTCCTTTTTATCCTGAACCCATGGGCGGCGTGGAATAAAAGCGGGCCCGCCCCGGGCAAGGGGCAAAGACCCGGTGCAGCACAGCGCTGCACCACCGGGAGATTCGGAGGCAGAGACGACAGATGAAAAAACGATTTGACCGATCCGGCACAGCCCGCCGCAAAGCGGCGGCAGCCGTTGCAGCGCTGACCATGGCGCTGGTTCTGGCTGTGAGCGGCACAGGGGCAGCGACCCTGCTGTCTGCACAGCCGGAAACTTTGACCGTAGGCGCAGTTGTACCCCACATCACCGCCGGGGCACCGCAGAGTTCTGCCCCGGAAGCGGCTGACCCCGCCCCGGAAGCGGAGAGCACGGCGGCCACCGTCCCGGAGCAGACAGCAGAAAGCACTGCACAGCCGCAGCAGGCTGCACCGGCCCCGGAACAGGCAGAAAAGCCGGAAACCGCCGAAACTGAACCAGCTGAACCGGCACAAGCCGCCGAAGCGCCGGAAGTACCGGAACAGCCCGCTGAGGATGCCGCACTGGAAGAGGAGAACGCCCCTGCCATGCTGCTGGAAGAGACCCCGGAGCTGGCCGCACAGGATCCGCAGGCTCCTGCAGCGGACGGCACTGCCCAGAACGACACCGCCAGCCAGCACACCCCGGAGGACAGCGTACTGCTGACCCCGGAGCAGATCCAGCAGGCGCTGGATTCCGGCGCGCTGGAGGATGCCGAGGCGCAGTGCATCGACCTGCGCGATGAAAACGGCTTTTTCCGGTGGCTGTTCAACTGGCTGTTCGGCAGCAAGGATAAGGAAGAGGAAGAGGAGCCAGCGCCAACATACTCCGGCTGGCGCACCGAAAACGGCAAGACCTACTACTATGCGCAGAACACCAACAAAAAAGTGACCGGTCTGCGCTCCATTGACGGCAAGCTGTATTATTTTGATGCCAATGGCGTCAAACAGGACAACGTGACCTTTGGCATCGATGTGTCCAAGTATCAGTCCGGGCTGGACTGGAACAAGATCAAAAAATCCGGCGTGAGCTTCGTCATCATCCGCATCGGGTACCGCGGCTACGGTGCCGAGGGCAAGCTGGTCAAGGACCCCATGTTCGAGGAACACTTCACCAACGCCCGCAACGCGGGACTGAAGGTGGGCGTGTATTTCTTTACGCAGGCCGTGAACGAGGCCGAGGCGCAGGAAGAGGCCGAAGCCTGCAACTGGGCGCTGAACGGCCGGATGCTGGACTACCCCATCTTCTACGATACCGAGGCTTCCACCGCCTCGGGCGGCACCGGCCGCGCCGACGGTCTGGGCGTTGAGGACCGCACCAAGTGCGCCATCGCCTTCTGCGAGCGGGTGAAGGAGCTGGGCTACCAGCCCGGCGTGTATGCCTCCACCACATGGTACCGCAAGCGGGTGGATTACAACACCCTGCGCAACCGCTACACCATCTGGAACGCCCACTACGGCGTCGCCTCCAGCCCCGTTGGCTGCGACCTGTGGCAGGGCACCGAGAAGGCCCGCATCAACGGTTACAGCGGCGAACTGGACGCCAATATCAGCTATATCGGGTAATTACCTTTTATAGCAGTTTGCGTTTTTAATGCCCAGACAACATCCGCAAACTGCATATCGTAAATATGCCGTTTTGATAGGCACTATTTTTGAAATTTGCGATAATATGTATTATGGCGATATGTGATCAAAGCATTTCATCTTATCACCGTTGTTTCCCGGCGGCATCCATACCCAACAGCACACAGCCAGACCGGCACACGGCAAGACATTTTTCAAGAGCAAGGCACATTCTGGCCATTTTGCACCCCTTTTAAAACAGAAAAAGCCACGATTTGTGCTGAATTTTCAGCAGTAGATCGTGGCTTTTTTGTGTGCTCAAGGAAATTCGAATTCCTGGCCCTCTGATTAAAAGAGCCCACCGGGCAGAACACTCTGATTTTAGAAGTTTCGAGTTTACGTTGTTTTTGTGCAAAGCATCATGATTTTTCACTGTGTAATTTCTGCATCCTTTGCCGTATTTTGCAAGTCAGAGTGCCCCTTGCATCCCTTGAAACCGTGCAAAAACAGTGCAGAAACCGTGCACTTACTCTGGGACAAATGAAAAATGATGATTTTTGATCCATGACTTGGTGGCGATTTGAGTGACCACAAAGGTATATTTGATATATAGGAAGAAGAATGCCCACTCGTCTGAGGAGTTCTCAGGGGAGTGGGCATTTCTGCTCAGGCGGTTAATATAATTTCGATTATGATAATTCAAATTATATTAAGACGTTCCATGGGCTGTAACAACTTCACCGCTTGGTTTTCAAAAACCACCTGTTGATAGCGGTGTTGGTATGCTACCCCTAGAGTAGACAGAGTAAAAACAAAAACTCTGAATACTCTGGGGGTAGCATACCAAACAGGCACCCGGGGCGGTTTTTTGTGTTCACGGAGGGGCAGATGAAAAGCGCAGTGTGAATATATTCCATATAAAAATGAATATATGCTAAAATATTGGGGAAATACTTGCATTTTCATTAAAATAGGTGTATTATGACACCTGTCGACGAAATGCCGACAATCAACAAGAGAGGGATCGATACTATGTCTTTGAAGAAGAAAATTGCTGCGGCTTTCATCGCCTGTGCGATAACGCTTGCCGTGGTTCCTTCCGCCTTTGCCTGCACGGCACTCTATGTCGGCAGCGACCTCACCGAGGACGGCACCACCATGTTTGGCCGGATCGAGGATCTGGGCACCAACGATTACAACAAGCTGTTCTATGTCAGCCCCGCCGGGAAGCACACCGCGGGCGAGGTGTACGAGGGCTGCTACGGCTTTACCTACACCTTCACCCACGACAGCTACCGCTACACCGCCCGCCGGGACGACAACGGTCTGGGCGTCTGCCCGGACTGCGACAGCACCCACGAGCACACCCCCTATGAGGAGGCTGGCACCAACGAGAAGGGCGTCATGGTCTCTGCCACCGAGTCTCTCTACGGCACCGACGCCGTGCTGAGCGTAGACCCCTATGTGGACAACGGCATTGAGGAAGCCGAGATCACCACGGTGCTGCTGAGCGAAGCTTCCACGGCCCGCGAGGGTGTTGCCCTGCTGACCTCCATCTACGACAACGCCGGTGCAGCCGGCGGCTCCGGCGTGTTCATTGCCGACCAGAACGAGGCCTGGTTCGTGGAGAACCTGACGGGCCACACCTACCTTGCCCTGAAGCTCTCCTCCAGCGTGGTTTTCATGCAGCCCAACGTCGCCGCCATGGGAAAGATCGATCTGGATGACACCGACAACGTGGTGGCCTCCGCCAACCTGATCTCCGTGGCCCAGAAGGCCGGTACCTTTGTGGGCGACGCCGCTGCCAACGTCATCGACCTGGACGCCTCCTACAACGGCGACATCGCGTCGGACCGCATGGCCGCCGGCCTGAACTACCTGTACGGCACCGATACCTTTACGAAGGACAACTACAGCGAGACCGACTTTGCCATCAGCAACGTCGGCGAGAACGGTGCCATCGTCCCGGTCTACTCCAACATCCAGCTGACCAAGAAGTTCTCGGTGGAGGACTCCATCCACTTCTTTCAGACCGAGCCCATCGGCAAGACGGGCAACGTGGAGACCCACCTGTTCCAGGTGAGCAACACCGGCGATCTGAACACCGCCATTACCGAGTGGACCGCTTTTGACGACGACGTGTACAACGCCTTCGTCCCTTACTATCCGATGCTGACCACCGACACCGCAGATGTCTACAAGGTCTCGGTCCATACGGTCACCCGCTCCGACGAGCAGCCCACCGAGGGCGTCTGGTATCAGGATGCCAAGGGCCGCTACTATACCTACCCGGACGACTGGACCGACTCCTTCTACGGCGTGCGTGACGCCCTCTCCAACCTGCTGACCTACGGCAGCAATGGCAATCAGGTCACCGCAAAGGATCGGGCAGCAGCCAAGGCCAGCTATGCCGCGCTCCAGAAGGAGATCATGGCCGACTACGCCGATATGAAGGCCGCCGTTGCCGCCGCCGACACGCTTGAGGCCAAGCAGGCTGCCGCCACCAACGCCAGCAATGCCATGAGCCAGAAGGTGTACAACACCACCCTGAAGATGTACAATAAGCTCCAGGCCAAGACGGCCGCCCGGGCATGGGTCAGCTCTCTGCTGCACTGAGGCTTTGCAGCGCCTGAGGCGTTTCCCATAAAACCGCAGCGCCCCCGGTTTCTGGTATGCTACCCCTAGAGTAGACAGAGTAAAAACAAAAACTCTGAATACTCTGGGGGTATTTTCATGTCAAGAAAAAACCATCACTACTCATCCGAATTAAAATATCAAGCAGTAGGAGAATATCTAAAGGGGCAGAAAACACTAGATGCGGTCTGCAAAAAATATGGAATTTTGTCAGATCGGCAGTTGCGAAACTGGATAAAGATGTATAATAGTCATACGGAATTAAAGAGTTATACAGGAGGCAGCCGTATGACCAAAGGGAGAAGTACTACCTGCGAGGAACGAATCGCACTTGTAAGAGAGTGCATTGAAAAGGGATATAATTACGGGGAGATGGTGAAAAAGTACAAGGTCGGTTATCAGCAAATCTATACATGGGTCAGGAAATACAAAGAAAAAGGAGAAGCGGCTTTAAAAGATCACCGTGGCCGACACAAGAAAGATTAACTGCACAAAAAATTCGCTGTTCCCTTGTGGAAACAGCGAATAAAAATCTTATGTTATTTTTTCTGTCTACTTGACGGAGTGCACCTCAGGTTACTTCTTCACAAATTGGTATACGCCATATTCTGGTGACGTCACCAATCCATGCTTGATAAGATTCTTGATAATAGAGGATGCACGCGATTTCTGCACGCCATATAGCTGTGCGACATTTATGCTGCGGAACTGATATTGATACCGATATCTCTTGAAAAGTTCAAGCGTCCGCTCTTTTGTACTTGCAGTTAGTCTCGTGCTATCCAACCTTTCGCAAAGTTCACGCACTTCGGCATCCGTACTCATTCCGTGGAATGCTGTAGAAGTTTCCGCACTTTCCGCAGAGGTTTCCGCACTTTCCGCACCACTTGCCACACTTTCCATACTGACCTGTGCCGGAGTCGCTACACTTCTATTCGGCAGTGTGACGATAAAGAAATCCGAATCCGAGTAGAAAGTCGGCTTCTGGGCTACTTCCACATGAAGTTCTAAGTCCTAATATCGTTCAAGCGTATTATACCGTATTTTAGCAGTACATTCCACCGCTTTATGCGGTTACATGGGTGGCATTCTCTTTGACCGAATTGATCGTTTCCATCAGTTCACTGCCTGTTTTGCCATCAAACAGGCGGGTAAACAGAATGGGTTGGTCAAAGGGAGGTTTCATCAGAACCGCTTTGCTCTCCACATAACCGTTCTGCTCGATGTAATGAATGACCTTCTGCACGAATGCGATCTGCTTTGCATTCAGCGATTCATCGTTGATAAATTTTGAGAATGCCTGCATGGCAGCATTGTGGTCCAGCTTTGCCACTTTACGCACCAGCAGACCAAAGGGGGTATCCCGAAACTCCCGCGTGTAGTCCTCTTTGCTGCCCAGCTCACAGGTAAAGATATGTTCCAGCTCGGTGTAGTCACCCCGGGAAAGCGGAATGTTCTGGGTCAGCTTGTGGATAGCCAGCGTATCGCTGCGGTGCTCCATGATGTATCGGTTCACACGTTCCCGGTACTCGCCGAAATCATAGCCGGAATCCAGCGTTTTGCCCTCGGTCTGTTCCAGTACCGGGTCGGCAAGGGCCGTGTAGACAGGCTTTTGCCCCTCTACACCGTCCACCAGAAACTTGATGAGTTCCCGCAGTTCCTGCCGCATTTCCTCAAAGTGGAGAAGATCGTGCGAGGTCAAAAATTCGTCCGTCTGCACCTCCCGGATGAGGGGCAGCTTTGCCTGCACCTGCGGGATGGTAGCCTTTCCTTCCAGCATGGCCGCTGTGCTGCGCAGCTGTTTCTGGGCGCGGCGCAGCCCCGGAAGACCTTCCAGCTCACAGAGCAGCAAGCCATACACAAAGTTATCGAACCGCTTGGCGGCTTCGTCCTTGTCGTCCAGCGAGATGAGCGGTGCGACCTCTTTCATCAGAGTACCCTTGTCCGTTTCGGTCAGGCTGATAAAGGCTTCTGGCTTTTGATAGTGTTCCACGGCCTGTCGGTGCAGCCGCACGGATACCAGCTCCGGGTTCAGCGCTCCCACTTCGGCGCGGCAGGTCTCGGTTAAGATCTTGCGCCAGTTCTGGTATTTTTCGTCTGTATAGGCTCCATCCTGCAGCGCGGCGGCGATCCGCACCTGCTTGCAGAAAATGCTCTCGGACAGGCTCTTGGTGTCCGTACCCTCATAGCCGTTGGGCTTCTGACGGAAAAACTCAAAGTTGCCGCAGTAGTCGAAAATCAGAAAACGCCGTTTGCCTGTATATTCGCCGTCGATGGCATCCACGCAGGCAAGGGATGGGCAGAGCCGCGTGCCACGGCCGATCATCTGCCAGAACTTCGTTTTGCTGCGCACTTTTTTGAAGAACACCAGATTCACGCACTCCGGCACATCGATGCCCGTGTCCATCATATCCACCGAGACCGCAATAAACGGCGGCTTGTCCGGCTGCTTGAAGTCGTCAATGATGGACTGCGCATAGGCGTCGTCGCAGACCACCCGCTGGATGAAACCCGGGTGCTGGGTCTCCAGCTGCGGGTAGAGCTTGCCGAAGCGTTCCCGGATAAACTCCGCATGGCGCTTGTTCTGGGCAAAGATGATGGTTTTGCCGATGCGGTCGCCGCCCGCCGTCTTGATGCCCCGTTCCATCAGGTCTTGCAGCACCGTGTCCACGGTGTTGGCGTTGAAGATGAACTTGTTCAGCTTTTCAGATGGGATGAAAGTGGGCAGGGTGTCGTCCTCGGCAAAATCGTCCTCGTAGCGCGCCTTGTCCTCCGGTGAAAGCTGGTCGTAGTGGATGCCCTCTTCTGTAAATTTCGTCTTGACCTCGTAGTTGTAGTAAGGCACCAGCACATGGTCGGTATAGACGGCCGTGTCGTAATCGTAGGCGTAGGTGGGGATGCCGTGCTCCATCTCAAAAAAATCGTAGGTGTTGCGGTCCACATCGGTTTTCGGGGTGGCGGTCAGACCCACCAGAACCGCGTCGAAATAGTCAAAAATAGCGCGGTATTTCTTGAAAATGCTGCGGTGGCTCTCGTCCACGATGATAAGGTCAAAATGCGCAGGGGAAAACAGCGGCACGCCGTCTTTGGTCTTGGCGTTGTCGATGGCGTTGAGCATGGTGGGATAGGTGGAAAACACGATGCGCGCGGCCTTATCGTCCTTGGAGGAGCACAGGTTGCACAGCGACTGGTCGGGCAGATACTTCTTGAAGTCGTCCTTCGCCTGCTTGACCAGCGCAGTGCGGTCGGCCAGAAAGAGCACATTGGTCACATGACCGCCGCGGCTCAGCACATCGGTCAGGCTGGACGCGGTGCGGGTCTTGCCCGTGCCCGTTGCCATAACCAGCAGATTGCGCCGGAAGCCCTGCGTGATGTGGGCGCAGACTGCCCGGATGGCATTTTTCTGGTAGTAGCGGTCGGTGATTTTGTCGTCGATTGCAATAGTGTCCAGCGGCTTTTTCTCGGTGCGGCGGTTCATCAGCTTCTGCAAGTCGTCCTTGCAGAACACCCCGCTCACGGCACGCTGCGGGCCGCTCTGCTCATCCCAGAAATAGGTGGTGTAGCCGTTGGTGGTAAACAGCATCGGACGGCGGCCAAACTTCTGCTCCAGACAGTCTGCATAAAGCTGGGCCTGCTTGCGCCCGATGTTGGGGTCTTTGGTGCTGCGCTTGGCTTCAATGACCGCCAGCGGCAAGCCGTCCTTGCCCATCAGCACATAGTCCGCATAGCCCTTCTGCCCCAGCACGCCGTTCATGTTGTCCACTTCGTACTCGGTGCGCACATCGGCGTCCGGCCCGGTGAATTTCCAGCCCATGGCCTTGAGGTCGATATCGATGATCTTCTGCCGCGTTTCGGCCTCGGTGAGGTCGGCGGCGGTGAAGCTGCGGCTCTGCTGGTTCTGCTGTTTGCTGGCCGTGTACGCCGCCGAAAGGCTCTCCACCTGCTTGCGCAACGCTTCCAACTCGGCGTCTTTCTGGGCCAGCAGGCTTTCCTGTTCCCGGATCTTCTTTTCGTCCAGTGTTACCTTTTCGCCGGGGATGGCTGTTTCATCAAAGGAGCGCTCCACATAGTCCGTGCCGTAGCAGTAATCCACCCACTGGATGAAATCGAACAGCCCCCGCAGGCTGAACACTGCATCCGCCGCCGACACACTATGCCCTGTATGTACCGCCAGATTGCCCGCCTTCACGATGCTGGGCAGCACGCTCCACACATCGCGGTTCACCGCGAACCGGAAACTCGGCTCGTGCAACAGGGATTGCAGGTTGTCCCTGTAGGGCATGGTGATGGTCTTATCTGCCGCATACACCCACTTCACCGCCAGCTCCAACGCCTTCCGGCACCCCACTGCGCACATCGCCGGGGAGGTGGAGAACACTTTCTCGGCCTCGATGGCAGCAGATGCGAACATGGAGTACTCAGTTTTGGTGGAGAGATAGGAGAAGTTGGACATAGTGGGGCTCCTTTCTGTGCAATTTAGTGAAAATATCACACGTCTTTTCTGATTGCCAAGAGTTGATTTATGATTTTATTTCCGTAAGGAGTGAGCGTCCAGTACGTTGATTTGTCTGATGCGGTATGCTTTTTCTCGCTAAGCATTATGTATCCTAATGCTCTCAGCTGAATTTGAATCTGTCCCATAGATTCATCCGTTATTTCAATATTTTGGAACATTTCATATATTTTTTTCATGGAAAATGTTATATATTCTTGCGAACGATTTCTGATTTCGTTGTTCAACAATTCCCTCAAATTTTCTTCGCTGGTTTCATCAAGCATCGCAGGCGCAATTAAGGAAAAGATTCGATTCCACGTAAAAGGAAGTTCTCGTTTTAAACGAGTCCATTTTCCTTTACTTCTGTCCCAAGCTCTAAATGTTATGTTAACATCTATCTTGTCCTCTCCACATGCTAGATTTTCAGTTCCAATGGGGGCTTCTGTGCTAATTTTTTCTAATTTACTTTTCAATTCTTCATTTTCTTTTTGAAGCCGTGCAATCTCTTTTACGGATTTTTCGTCAATTGCACTGCCTGCTTTTACCCATCCTTCTGCTGGGAAATTTTTCATTAGTTTTACCATGCTTCGAGACACGACAGAACCAAGTTCGGCCGGTGTTTCCCAGAACTTGACCAATTTCTTTTCTGCAAGATTTTTAAATTCTTCTAGTTTCTTTTTTCCCTCGTCAGTCTGCTCGCTTTTTCCAGTTGGTATGGATGCTGGATTTTTATGTATAAATGAAATGATGGGCTTCCCTGTTTTAAGAGCATATTCAAATTCCATTTGAGTGTAGCTAATCCCATCAGGGCCAACACTTCCATACCGACCACCGATAATTAAAATATAGTAATCACAATCATCAATGACGCGCTTAATAAGAGACCATTGATCTTCGCTGGATGCTGGAAAGAGTTCCATACCTGCTGGAATACAATCAAGTTCCAAAAGAGCTTGCATCACTTCTTTGCGCTCATCTTGTAGGTCATCATAAGTCGAACTAACAAAGACCTGATATCTTTTATCAGTGGTAATCATCTTTTTACTCCGTTCCTGATAATTTTATGCCCATCCCAATTCTGCCGCAATTATTCCCAAGCACACACAAAATGCCTGTTGCTGATGTTCCGCATCCAATTTATTCACAGCTTCACACAAATCATGGGTTGCCTTCATAGCCTTTACAACTTCTACGCTCTGGTTCTGCTGATACTGCCACATTGTCTGCGGCGGTATCGATTGATAAAAATCCTGATTTACATAGGCTGGATTAAACATCTGATTATAGAACTGGTTCATCGTATGTGCTCCTTTCGTATTGTTGAAATACCATAATTTTCCTCATTGTAACATACTCCTTATGGCATTTCAATGTTTTATATAGGATGCCAATTTTGACGTACGATTTAGAGTTTTTGGCCGAATTGTGGCTTTCTCTGGGGAACTCCTTCCGTCACGGCTGCGCCGTGCCACCTCCCTCAAGGAGGGAGGCTTTTGCCTTGCGGCTGCGTTAAGGCTCCCTCCATGAGGGGGCTGTCGCCGCTAGGCGACTGGGGGAGTCACCCAAAATATTCCTGCATCAGTGCCTTTTTCATCAATTCCAGCTTTTCAAGGCTCCGCTGTACAGTTTGCTTCTGCTGGTCTACACGCTCCATAAAGGTGGCAAACTGGTTTTGAAGGGGAATCGGAGGAACTATTATTTTCAGTTTTCCTAGTCGCTCCTTTGAAATATTAGACATTGATTTGGCAGAACCCGTTGCAATATTCTGAATTTTCTCTCTAAAAAGTTCATGATTTATTAGTTTCCAAAGAAAAATTGCATTGATTTTATCATTTGGATTAAGTCTAAAAATCAAATCTGGCATCATTAAATTAGGTTCTGTATTCGTAACATACGCACACATTCCAACAAGTTCAGGTGTGTTTTTTCTCGTGAAAAGCAAATCGCCCCTATGGACTTCCGCAGCCTTAATGAACATTGTGTCATCGAGAAGCACTTTATTCTCTTTTTGATTGTATACACCATAGGTAACAGCACTTAGCTTTAACATTGCGGGTTCTTGTCCCTGTCGCGTATCATTGGAACATACGAAACTTTTTCCATTATCGATGCCTTGCAAACAATCTACAAGCTGTTCACTTTTCCAGCCCATCGTATTACTCGCTGGGTTTCCAAACATCTCCACAAACCGTGCCTTTATCAGCTCGTCCAGTTTAGCAAGTTGCTGTTTACGAAGTATAATCAGTAAATCTATTTTATCTATAGCAATTTTCAATAATACAGCATCGAGTGCTTTAACTTTTGAGAAAAAGTGATATAACAGAGTCAAAGAAGG
>CAKSWQ010000036.1 GCA_934512105.1 uncultured Faecalibacterium sp.
GATTCCCAAGTAACATGATTCCTCCTCACACCAAGGCAATATCCAAGCAAAACACCCTTCTCTGTGCGCCGCAACACAGAGAAGGGTGTTTTGTTTCTGTAAGACGCCCTAAAAATCTTTGCAAAAGCGCGCTTTAGGGTTGACCCCCTTTTTTTGCGGCGCTATAATAAAAAAGGATATAGCCAAAGCAGTGCCCGGTGCGGGTGCTGCGGCTGCGGAATTTACGAAAACTGGGAGGTGAACGCAGAACAATGGACCCTGATCATAGTCGAAGTAGCTCCACCGATGCGGTAGATCGGACAACAAAAAGTACTGCGTTCGCCTTTTTGCATCCGGCGGCTTGCTGAAAAAGCCCCCGGCATGGGAAAGGCGCGGCTTTGCGTGCGCGGAAACGGCTGCTTTTGCGGCATTCCGGCACCGGGCGGCGCGTTTTTTGTTTCCCGACCTGCTGCATCCTCCGGCGCGGAGAAAGCCCTCCACGCCGTATAGTGCCCAGAGGAGGTAGCCCATGGAAATGGAAGAAAAGAAGCTGGAGACCAATGCGGAACAGAACCTGCCGGTGCAGGAGCTGCCCGCCGATATCCCCGCCGAAGTGCGTCAGAAGCTGGCTGAGGACCTGAACGAGGAAGCCACCGAGGACCTGAAGCAGGATATGCGGGAGGCAGAGCGGGAGGAAGCCAAGGACGAAGAGGTCAAGGCAAACCCCGAGATGCTGACCAAGAGCCGTCTGCTGAAGCTGCTGATCAAAAAGCAGTACGTCAAGCTGCGCGAGGTGACCGAGGAAGAGCAGCCCGCCGACCTTGCCGAGCTGCTGGAAGAGCTGGACGAGAACAACCGTCTGGTGGTGTTCCGTCTGCTGAAAAAGGAAGTTGCCACCGAAGCCTTTGCCTATATGTCCGATGAAGCCCGGGACGATCTGGTGAACGCCTTCTCGGACGTGGAGCTGGTGAGCGCCATCGAGGAGATGAGCCTGGACGATGCCGCCGACCTGCTGGAAGATATGCCCGCAGGCGTGGTCAAGCGGGTGCTGGAAAAATCCTCCCGGCAGACCCGCGAGAGCCTGAACAAGCTGCTGAACTACCCGGAAAGCTCTGCCGGCAGCCTGATGACCCCGGAATATGTGCGTCTGCGCAAAGATATGACGGTGGAACAGGCCTTTACCGCCATCCGCAAGCAGGGCGAGAACGCCGAGACCGTCTACACCTGCTATGTGGTGGAGAGCAACCGGCTGCAGGGCGTTGTCTCTGCCCGTAATCTGCTGCTGGCAGACCCCAAGACCCCCATCACGGAGATCATGGATGACAATCTGGTCACCGTGAAGGTCACCGACGATCAGGAGTTTGTGGCCCGTGAGATGCAGCGCTACGACTTTACCGCCATGCCTGTTCTGGACAATGAGGGCATGTTCGTTGGTATCATCACCATTGACGATGCCATCGACGTCCTGACCGACGAGAGCACCGAGGATATGCAGAAGATGGCCGCCATTCTGCCGGACGACGATGCCACCACCTACTTTGGCACCAGCGTCTGGACCCACGCAAAGCAGCGCATCCCATGGCTGCTGATCCTGATGCTTTCCGCCACCTTTACCGGCATGGTCACCACCCACTACGAGGAAGCCTTTGTCAGCCTGCCGCTGCTGGTCTCCTTCATGCCCATGCTGATGGATACCGCCGGTAACTGCGGCAACCAGATCAGCACCCTGATGGTGCGCGGTCTGGCACTGGGCGAGGTAGAGCCTGCCGACTTTGTACAGGTGCTGGGCAAGGAGCTGCGGGTGTCTGCCATCGTGGGCGCAGTGCTGGGCATCGTGAACGGCCTGCGCATCTACCTGATGTACACCTTCCTCTTCCCCGGTCAGTACGCCAACGTGATGGGCTACGCCATCGTGGTCAGCGTGTCGCTGTTCTTCAGCGTCATTCTGGCAAAGCTGGTGGGCGGTATGCTGCCGCTTGCTGCCAAAAAGCTGGGCGCCGACCCCGCCATCATGGCTACCCCCTTCATCACCACCATTGTGGACGCTTGCAGCCTGATCCTCTATTTCCAGATCGCACAGCTGGTGTTCCGCAATATGATGTAAAGAAGAAAGCAATGCCGGACGGTCTGCGGACTGCCCGGCATTTTTTATAGGACGAGTACCCCCTCAGGCTCACTACGTTCGCCAGCTCCCCCAAGGGGACGCCTTTGCGCGATGTCGGAAACTTTACCGCCACCGCTAAAGCCGTCCCCTTGGGGAAGGTGGCATCGCCGCAGGCGATGACGGAAGGGGTAATTCCCCCGCCGCGCCTGCGGGTGTAAAACCGGTGTGGAAAACCACCGTTTGTGTCCGTTTTCCACACCGGTTTTTTCTCCCGGGCGATTTGTGGAAAACTGCCCGGGGTGAGATTCCAGATTGGAGAAAAGCAAACCTGTAAGCCGGAGTGAACTGTAAAAACAAAAGAAAAACCTTCGACTTTCTTTTTTATAAAAGGCAGAATGCCCACATTTTAGCCCACAAATTTCCAGAATGCGGCGGCATCCATTACGGCTTGTATAGGGCTTTCCTCCACCGGATGTGGAAAACTATGTGGAAAAGGTGGAAAACATCGTTGGAAACTGCGCCTCTTTTTCACAAAAACGGTGGAAAACCCGGTGGAAAAAGTGAAAAGTTCATTCCAGACCGGATAGTCCATACAATTTTCGGTTGTCGTTTTGGGACTTAAAACCCGCATGAATGCTGTGCTTTTCCTGCCTTTTCCACACCCCGGCGGCTTCGGGGTGAAAAAACTGCGCTTGCAGACTGTCTGCCGGGAAAGAAAGCACAGTTTCAACGCCTTCCGCGTGGATTTTCTTGAATGCAGGGGCCGGTCATGGTAAAATAGAGGTAACATGAAACTGGCGGGGCATCCCGCAACGGAGGCGAAACACATGAACAACTGGCTGAACAGGCTGGAGCGCAAGTATGGCCGCTATGGCATCCCGAACCTGACCAATATTCTGGTGGCGGGGCAGATTTTAGTATTGGCCATCGAGCTGTTTGTTGACCGCACCTTCCCCTACTGGCTGGGGCTCAGCCGCAGCCTGCTGCTGCAAGGGCAGGTCTGGCGGGTGATAAGCTTTGTATTCATCCCCTTTTCCGGCGGCAGCATCCTCAGCGTGGTGCTGGGCATCTACTTCACATGGTTCGTCGGCACGGCGCTGGAGCGGGAGTGGGGCGATTTCCGCTACACGGTGTATCTGCTGTCCGGCGTGCTGGGCACGGTGCTGAGCTGTCTGCTCACCGGCGTGACCGCCAGCACCTACTGCCTGTCCCTCTCGCTGCTGCTGGCTTTTGCCATGCTGTACCCGGAGGTGCAGCTGCTGCTCTTCTTCGTCATCCCCATCCGGGTAAAGTACTTCGGCATTTTTGCAGCGGTGCTGTGGGTGTTCAGCTTTCTGGGCGCTTCCCTGCCCGGCAAGCTGGACTACCTGTTGTCCATGCTCAATGTCTGGCTCTTCTTCGGCCCCATGGCCTACCGCTCCCTCCGCGCATGGGTGCGCCGGGAGCAGTGGAAGCGGAAGAACAGGAGATAAAATTTTAAAAGAATACCCCCTCAGTCTCGCTACGCTCGCCAGCTCCCCCAAGGGGACGCCTTATGGCAATGCCGGAAACTTTCCCGCCGCCGCCAAAAGCCGTCCCCTTGGGGAAGGTGGCATCGCCGCAGGCGATGACGGAAGGGGTAACCTCCCGTGAAAAAGGGTTTTTGAAAAGCCCGCAGGCTTTTCAAAAACCCAAATTAAAATAATTCTTCCGCTATTTATGCCCAGAGCAACGCGGAGGGCATTTTAAATCTTAGAATCGTCTTACGTCTCACAAAGGAGTACCCCCATCATGATGCTGGACCGCATGGAAGGCAACGCAGAACTGAAAACCAGCGTGCAGCAGATGCTGGCTACCCGGCGGCTGACCCACAGCGTGCTGCTGGTGGGCGAAGCCGGTCTTGGCACCGGCTTTGCCGCCCGCTGCATCGCCGCCGACTACCTCTACCCGGCAGGCGGTGCCGCCGCCGAGGCGCTTTTGCGGGGCGAGTGCTGCCGCGCCGTGGCAAAAGCCGGTAAGCGCGACAGCGGCACGGTGGAGACCGGCATCGTGCGGGAAGCCATCTCGGTGTCCGGTATGGGCAGCGGCGGGAAGTATCTGGTGGGTCAGGTCACCGCCATGCGCAGCGAAATTTTCAACACCAGCCTTTCCGCCGAGGGGCGTGCGGTGCTTTTGTACCATGTGGAGCGGATGAACGAGGAATCCGCCAACGCCCTGCTCAAGGTCATGGAAGAACCCCCGGAGGGGGTGCTGTTCCTGCTTACGGCGGATTCGCTGGCCAGTGTGCTGCCCACCATTCGCAGCCGCTGCGTCAGCTTTGCGGTGGCACCGGTGTCCCCCGCCGACTGTACCCGCTACTGCGCGGCGCAGGGGGTGGACAAAAAAACAGCCGCACTGTACAGTGAGCTGTTCGATGGTCATATCGGCACGGTGCTGGCCGCCGCCCGGGACGAAGCCCGCGCCGCACAGGTGGAAAAGGCGCTGGAGCTTGCCCGCGCTGCCGCTGCCCGGGACAGCTACACCGCCGCCGTGCTGCTTGCCGCCTTTGAAAAGGATAAGGCGGCTGCTGCTGCTCTGCTGACCGATTTCCGCGCCGTGGCAGCGGCTGGTCTGCGCAGCAGCCCCCGCGCTCCGGTACAGGGTGCACAGGCGCGGCAGGCGGTGCGTCTGGCAGATGCCGCCTTGCAGCGGCTGGGCGCACAGGTAAACCCCAAGGTAGTGCTTTCGGTGTTCGCGGCAAAGCTGCGCACCCTTTAAAAACCAATAAAAAACAAGAAACCCCTCCGGCGCTTGCGGTACACCGGAGGGATTTCTTGTTTGGGGTATTGCTTTGGTGTGAGGAGGAATCATGTGCGGGGAAGTGGTTGCGGCCCCACTGTCCCTGCAAGATACAGTATACCCGATTTCACGAAAAAAGTCATTACCTTTTTGTGAAAAATCAAAAAAGTTCTTAAAACTTTGTACCGCAGGGCGAAAAAAATACAAAATAAAACGTTTGAGAAGGAAAAACATATTCTGGCGGTACCCCTTCAGTCTCGCTACGCTCGCCAGCTCCCCCAAGGGGGAGCCTTTAGGTGTTGCCGTAAAGTTTCCCGCCACCGCTAAAGCCGTCCCCTTGGGGAAGGTGGATTGCCGCGCAGCGGCAAGACGGAAGGGGTAAACCGCACTCTCACCCGTTTTTTATCTGCTCTGCGTGCAGCTTTCCGTGCTCCACATAGTGCGCGGCATTGTGCAGGTTTGCTTCGACCTGTGCGGCGCTCACCTGTTTGATGACCCGGGCGGGCACGCCCACCGCCACCGAGTTATCCGGGATGACCATGCCCTCCGGCACCAGCGCCCCTGCCCCGATGATGCAGTTTTTGCCCACCACGCAGTGGTTCAGCAATGTGGCGTGCATCCCGATGAGGCTGCCGTCCCCTACGGTGCAGCCGTGCACCAGTGCGCAGTGCCCTACCGTGACGTTTTCGCCAAGGGTCACGCAGCCGCCGATGTCGCAGTGCAGCACCGCGTTGTCCTGTACGTTGCTGTTTTTGCCGATGGTCAGCGTGCCGTCGTCGCCGCGCAGCACCGCGCCGTACCAGACGGTGGAGCCGGGCTTTAAAATCACATCTCCCTGCACGGTAGCGCTGGGGGCTACAAAGGCTGCGCCTTCGTCACAAGGTTTTTTTTCACAAAAAGACAAGAACATTGTTAAAAACCACCTTTCACCCTTTTTCTTTTAGCTGGTTTATGGTATTCTTTATAAAGACGGGTCTCGCCGCTTCTATTTTATCGCAAGGCGGGAAATAAGTGCAAGATGAAAATAGCATAGTTGCGGGATGCAGTTTGCAGATGTCTTTATCATCGAGGGGGAAGTCTATGGAGTTTCATAAAAGCTGCCGCCGACTGGCGGCATGGGTGCTCACGCTGGCGCTGACTGCGGCGCTGGCGCTGCCGGGCGGGGCTGCATACGCAATGCCCATCCAGACGGCAAATGCGCAGGAAAGCGTTTATCTGTTCAACGCCGTCACCGGCGAGGTGCTGCTGGACCAGAACGCCGAGCAGCAGCGCTGCGTGGCCAGCCTGACCAAGATGATGACCGCTCTGCTGCTGCTGGAAAGCGGCAAGGATCTGAACAAGACGATCACTGTCCCCGCCAGCCTGACGGAGGAGTTCAGCAGCATCCGCAGCCGGAAAGGCAGCACCATTCTGCTGGCGGCGGGCGAACGGCTGCGCCGCATCGACCTGCTGTACGCGCTGCTGGTGTGCAGCGCCAACGATGCTGCCAGCGTCATTGCGTGGGACGTGGCAGGCAGTATCCCGGCCTTTGTGCAGCAGATGAACGCCCGGGCGGCGCAGCTGGGCTGCACCAGCACCCGGTTCTCCTGCCCGCACGGCCTGTACGATGACGGAAATGTTTCCAACGCACAGGATATGGCAAAGATCGCGCTGGCCTGTGCCCAATACGAGCTTTACCGGCAGATCGCCGATACCCTGCAATACGAGATCCCGGCCACCAACCTGCACGCGGCGCGCAGCATCCGCTCCACCAACAAGATGCTGAACCCGGAAAACAGCTGCTACCGCGCCTACATTCACGGCATGAAGACCGGGTTTACCTCAAAGGCGGGGCGCTGCTATGTGACCGCCGCCCAGCAGGGCGACAACATTTACGGGCTGGTCATTCTGGGCTCTGACCTGAAAAACATCTACGCCGAGGCTGGTGCCATTCTGGACTGGGCCTTTGCGGGCTGTCCGCAGCAGCAGGCTGCTGCCTGAAAAGCCGGTTTTCTTTTACCGGCATCTGTGATATGCTTTCACTGAAGAAGTTGATTAGGGGGGACGCTCATGCTTCACAACACGTTCTGCCGCCGTCTGGCGGCGCTGGTGCTCACGCTGGCAGTCGCCGTCAGTGCAGTGCTGCCGGTATTTGCAGGATACCCCATGCCCATCCAGACTGCAACCGAGACCGAGGCGGTGTATCTGTTCAACGCGGACACCGGCAAGGCCATCCTGAGCCAGAACGCCGACCAGCAGAAATATGTGGCCAGCCTGACCAAGCTGATGACCGCCCTGCTGCTGGTGGAAAGCGGCAAGGACCTGAACGGTGAAGTGACCGTGCCCACCGACCTGACGCAGGAGTTCAAGGATATCCAGAACGCCAACGGCACCACCATGGGGCTGCGCATCGGCGAGACCGTGCGCCGCATCGACCTGCTGAACGCCATGCTCATCGTCAGCGCCAACGACGCCGCCAGCGTCATTGCGTGGGACGTGGGGGGCAGCGTGGTGGGCTTTGTGCAGCAGATGAACGCCAAAGCCGCAGAGCTGGGCTGCACCGGCACGAACTTTACCTGCGCCCACGGCCTGTTTGACTACGGCAACGTGTCCACCGCGCAGGATCTGGCAAAGATCGTCGCTGCCTGTGCGGAAAACCAAACCTTTACACAGGTGGCGGGCACCGCCAGCTATGTGCTGCCGGCCACCAATCTGCGCAAGGCGGAGCACACCATCAGCAGCTCCAACAGCCTGATGAACAGCGAAAGCTCCAACTACCGGGAGTACGTCCAGTGGGTCAAGGGCGGCTTTACCACGCTGGCAGGCCGCTGCATCGTGGCCTTTGCCCAGCAGGACGGCCACAGCTACGGGCTGGTGATCCTTGGCTGCGACACGCTGGATCATCTGTTTGCCGAGTGCGACGACCTGTTCGACTGGGCCTTTGCCAGCTTTGCCGACCGGCCGCTGGTGGATACCAAGACCGTGCTGACCACCGTAGACCTGAACAAGTGCCGCACGGAGCCGTCCGTGGAGCTGTACGCCGCCGCCCCGGTCAGCGGCTACGGCCACAGCGACGATAAGGTGAGCTATTCCTTCGACCTGCCTGAGAGCGTCTCGGCTACCGTCAAGGAGGGGCAGAAGCTGGGCACCGCCACCGTCTATCTGGACGGCTACGAGGTGGGACAGGTGGACCTTGTGACCCACCGGGAATATGTGTCGGACTTCCGCACTGATATCAAGGCCACCCTGCTGCTGCTCTGCGCCCTGATTTTGATTTTGTGCGCTTTGAGTTTTGTCACCCTGCGCTGCGGCGGGCCGACCCTCAAACAGCGCCGCCGCCAGATGAAACGGAGAAGATAAGAAAAACCCTCTCAGGCAAAACCTGACGGTTTTGACAGCTCCCTCGGAGAGGGAGCCTCTGGCGCACCCGCAAACTTTGCACTTTAGCCGGAAACTTTACCGCCATGCCAAAGGCCCCATCCCAGAGGAGGCTGTCTGCGTAGCAGACTGGGGGAGTTCAGGCGAGAACCCCTTCCGTCATCGCCTGCGGCGATGCCACCTTCCCCAAGGGGACGGCTTCTGGTGGTGGCGATAAAGTTTCCGGTATAGCCCAAAGGCGTCCCCTTGGGGGAGCTGGCTGCGAACACAGTGAGCAGACTGAGGGGGTGTCCTCGCGGCGCGCATTCCAAATCGTCAAAGATAAAAGGGGCTGGTGCACGGTTGTGCATCTGCCCCTTTTTATAATTATACTGCCCCGTAGATGCCGTGCACCGACACTTCCCCGGTGAAAACGTGCTGCTCGCCGGCATCGGTGCGCACCACTAAACGCCCCTCGGCGTCCACGTCCACGGCTTCGCCTGCGCCCTGACTGCCGTCCGGCAGGTCAAAGGTGACCCGGCGGCCCAGATTGATGCAGGCGGCCTTGTATTCCTCCCGGAAGGGCGCAAAGCCGTCCCGGGCAAAGGTGTACAGGCTGCGGTCGAAACCGAAGTCGGTCAGCCCCTCGGCCAGCCATGCGGGGTCGGTGGCAAGGTCCACCGCTGCGCCCTGCAAGGCCAGCGAGGTGCCGTGGGGCAGGTCGGCGGCGTCAAAATAGCTCTGGGGCTGGGCAAGGTTGATGCCAATGCCGCACAGGATGCCGCGCCCCTGCTGCTGATAGCCGTAGCTTACGCTCTCGCACAGGATGCCCACGATCTTTTTGCCGTTCAGCAAAAGGTCGTTGGGCCATTTGATCTGGCAGTCCACGCCGTAGCGCAGCTGCAACTGGCGGCGCACCGCAAGACTTGCCAGCAGCGGCAGGGTGGCGGGCTGTGCCAGCGGCTCCTTGATGGCGACCGTGTAGTACAGCGCCTTGCCCTCGGCGTTCACCCAGCTGCGGCCAAGCCGCCCGCGCCCGGCGGTCTGGTTTTCGGTATACACCGCCGCCACCGGGCCAAACTCCTCGAAATGTTCCTTTACATAGGCGTTGGTGCTGCCGCATTCCGGCAGATAGCGCACCTCGTTGATGCTCATTGCTTGGGTACCTCTTTGTGTTCATAGGCGGTCACTGCGCCGTTTTCCAGCGTCAGCAGGCCGTAGGTGTCCGGGCCGGTGTAACAGCGCCCGCAGGAGCCGGGGTTGAACAAAAACACCTTGCCCCGCTGCTCCGCGTGGGGAATGTGGGAGTGACCGAACAGTGCCACCTCGGCGCCCCGGGCGGCGGCAGCGTCTGCCAGTGTGTCCAGATCGTATTTTACACCGTACATGTGACCGTGCGTATAGAAAACCACCGTCTGATCAAAGCCCGCCAGGCCGTCCAGCGGCTCCAGTGCACCAAAATCGCAGTTGCCGGCCACGGAATACACCCGCAGATGCGGGAAAAAGGCCAGCGCCTGTTCCAGATCCCGCAGGCCGTCCCCCAAAAAGATCACGGCATCCACGTTGTTCTGCTCTTTGTTCAAAATGCGCTCAATGGCGCCACGCGCACCGTGGCTGTCGCTCAGGATCAGTAGTTTTGTCACGGAAAAATATCCTCCTCTATACTCATTCGGCATCCTGCTGCAACAGCAGCAGCTGCTTGTACACTTCGCTCTTGGAATAGGCTGTGCCCTGCGCAGCAGCCTTGGCGGCGGCAGAAGCGCTGAAGCCCTCACTGGTCAGCACAAAAGCGCGCTGTGCCGCCTGTTCCAGTGTCAACTCCTCCTCGTTGGCGGCACCGGCGGGCGCACCCGCCATCACCAGCACATACTCGCCCCGGGGCTCGGCAGCGCGGTAGTGCTCCACGGCCTCGCCCAAGGTGGTTTTCCAGATCTCCTCGTGGAGCTTGGTCAGCTCCCGGCACAGGGTGATGCTGCGGTCTGCGCCAAAGGCGGCGGTCAGATCGTCCAGCGTGGTGCGCAGCTTGTGGGGCGCTTCGTAAAAGATGACGGTGCGCTTTTCCTGCAAAAGCTCGGCCAGACGCTCCTTTTTCTGCTTGCGGTTCACCGGCAGAAAGCCCTCGAACACCCAGCGGGAGGTGTCCTGCCCGGAGACTGCCAGCGCCGTAACGCAGGCGGATGCTGCCGGGATGGGCACTACCTTGATGCCCCGCGCCAGCGCGTCCCGCACGATGACCTCGCCCGGGTCGGACACGCAGGGCATTCCGGCGTCACTGCACAAGGCGCAGCTCTCCCCTGCCTCGATGCGCTGCAAAATGGCCTCGCCCTTCTGCAAAGCGTGCTCGTAGTAGCTGACCATGGGCTTTTTCAGCCCCAGATAATTCAGCAGCTTCATGGTCACGCGGGTGTCCTCGGCGGCAATAAAGTCGGCCGCGCCAAAGGTGGCAGCCACCCGGGGCGGCATATCCTCCAGATTGCCGATGGGGGTCGCCACGATGTAGAGAGTTCCTGCCATAATTACCTCCTGAATTTATCGTCCGTACAGCGCCGCCCCGGCGCGGATGAGCACGTCCGGCTCCACCCGCAGGCCGGTCTTGCGGTTCTTCTGGGCTTCCACAAGGAAGAGCCACGGGGCGTTTTCCGGGGCGTTCTTCACAAAGGCCAGCCGCTTGGGCTCCAGCCGGTGGGCGCGCAGCACAGCCAGCACCTCAGCCAGCCGCTCGGGGCGGTGGCACAGCGCCAGCCGCCCGCCGTCCTTCAACAGCCGGAAGCCGCAGGCACAGACATCCTCCAAGGTGCAGGTGTTTTCGTGCCGGGCAAGGGCGTGGGCGGCGTTCTGGCTTTGCGGCCCCTCGGTAAAATAAGGGGGATTGCACGCGCACACGTCAAATTGCCCTTCGTCCTGCCGCCATGTGCGCAGGTCGGCACAGACGGGGGTAATATGCCCCAGCTGCTGCTCTTCCACCGCTGCCGCCAGCAGGACGCTGCCCTCGGGCTGCAATTCCAGCGCGGTGCAGGGGCCGCGATGCCCCCGGTCGTGCCATTCCAGCGCCACGATGCCGCAGCCGGAGCACAGGTCTGCGGCCTTCTGGCTGCGCTTGGGCTCACAGAAGCGTGCCAGCAGCAGCGCATCCGAGCCGAACCGGTGCTCCGGGGTGCAGTAGACCATAGTTCTATTATACAAAACTTCCGTAGAATGTTCCATAGACAGTGTGCCGTTTCCCTTCCAAAAAATGCAGGGTATTTTCCTGCGGAATTTGTGCATGAAACAAAAAGAGGGGCGGCTGCGCAGCATTTTGCGCAGGGCCTCTTTTGCGGTGGACGATTTGGAATGGCCGCCGCGTGTGCTTTGGCCATGTGCGGCGGAAAAATATTTTTATAATTTTGCGTATGACGCACTCCTGCGGAGTGCGTCATACGCATTTTTATGGGAAAGAGCGATTTTACTTTATGATACCACAAAAAAGGACTGCTGCACAGGTGTGCAGCAGTCCTTTTTGATGCGTTTTCAGCAAAAACTACTGATTATTCAGCAGCGATTGCACCAGTGGGGCAAGCACCCTCGCAAGCACCGCAATCGATGCAGGAATCAGCGTTCACAACTGCAGCGCCGTTCTCGATGGTGATAGCGCCAACCGGGCAAGCGCCCTCGCAAGCGCCGCAGCCAACACATGCGTCAGAAACCTTGTGTGCCATAATAAACTCTCCTTTTTATCCCGTGCCGATGTAATGTATGAAGAAACGTACCTTGGCACGGCCACGCACGCCCCCCGGAATTTGTATCCTTGTCTGCATTCTAACAAAGCAGGCCGGAAAAGGCAAGACTAACCGTGCTGCCACAACAACAAAATAAAATATTTTGTGGGGTTGCACAAAAGCACGGCCTAACTTATAGCCAAAATTGCCGGAGATTTTTGGCGAAAATCACGAAGCCTAGTTAGTTTTATAATACTAACTGCCAAGACACTTATTCTTTCTCATTCGTGCGGCGGCGAGGGCAGGCAGGGCGCTTTTCGTCCTCGGAGCTTGCCACCACCGGGGCGGGGTTGCGCACGCCGGAGTAATCATCGTCCGGGTCGGGACGGCGGGGCGGGCGCTTGCCGCCGCTCACATACTCGCACACGCCCACCTTGTAGTACCGGGGGGCAAGGCTCTCGGTGCCGCAGCGCACCCGCAGATAGCCGGACACCGGGTTCACCTCCAGCACGGTGCCCAGACCGTCCGGGGTGCGCACCGTGCTGCCCACCATGGGCATGATGCTGTTCAGGTATTCGTAGGCGCTCTCCTCGTAGGCAAGGCAGCACATCAGGCGGCCGCAGGCACCGCTGATCTTGGTGGGGTTCAGCGAAAGGCCCTGCTCCTTGGCCATCTTGATGGAAACGGGCTGGAAATCCTTCAAAAAGCGGCTGCAGCAGAAGGGCTGGCCGCAGATGCCCAGACCGCCGATCATCTTGCTCTCGTCGCGCACGCCGATCTGGCGCAGCTCGATGCGGGTGTGGAAGATGCCGGCCAGATCCTTGACCAGCTCCCGGAAGTCCACCCGTCCGTCGGCGGTGAAGTAGAACATGATCTTGGAGCGGTCCAGCGTGTACTCGGCCTCCACCAGCTTCATTTCCAGCCCGTGGCGGGCGATGCACTCCTGACAGGTGTGGTAGGCGCGCTTTTCGTCCTCGCGGTTCTGGCGCATCCGGCGGATATCCACGCTGTCGGCCATGCGGGTGATGGGCTTCAGCGCCTTGGGCACGGCTGCATCCGCCAGCTCCCGCACGCCCTGCACCACCTCGCCGCACTCCACGCCGCGGGCAGTCTCCACAATGACGTATTCTCCGGTGTGGATGACGGCATCACCGGGATCAAAATAATAGCTTTTGCCGTTTTCCTTAAAACGGACCGAAATGACTTTTTTCATAGTGTTCCTCGTTTTTGTATCGGATAAGCCCCGCAAAGGGGCAGCTTTTTCAGTCTGCTGTTAGTATACCATAATCAAAAGCACATTTCTATGCAAAAAGAAAAGTCTTTGGGGACGAACCCTCTCAGGCTCACTGCGTTCGCCAGCTCCCCCGAAGGGGGAGCTTTTGGCCATCTGCCGACTAGTGCTGATAAAGCTCCCCCTTTCGGGGGAGCTGGCACGGCGTAAGCCGTGACTGAGAGGGTCAAGCTCCCTCCCCGAGGGAGCTGGCAAAACCGTCAGGTTTTGACTGAGGGAGTAAATTTTTCCCTCCCCTGCAATGATTCCCTCCGCTCAACCGTATGCAGTATGGAAAAAAGTGTCGGAATTCTGTCCGGCGGCAGAGGGGAGGAACAAAGGCAGGATGCCGGTTTTGGGGCGGCAAAGTTGTGCGTTTTGCAGATTTTGACAGAACTTTCGCAAAAGATTCGCCGCACCGCTATTGAAAGCACACGCCTTGCGTGTATAATAGGAATGTTAAGAACCCATTGCCCCAAAGAGGGAGGAACTGCTGCGCCGGGCGGTGCGGCAGAGAAACGGTAGGATAAGATGGAAAAATTCAGTGTCAAAAAACCATTTACGGTGCTGGTTGCGGTCATCATGGTGCTGATGCTCGGCTTTGTATCGATCACTAAGATGAAAACGAACCTGCTGCCGGATGTCAGCACCCCGTACCTGATGGTGGTCACCGTGTATCCCGGTGCCAGCCCGGAGCGTGTGGAGAGCGAAGTCTCGGACGTGCTGCAAAACGCGCTCACGGTGCCGGGTGTGGAAAAGATCACCGCCACCTCGGCTGAAAACTACAGCCTGCTGCTGATGAAGTTCGTGGACGACACGGACATGAACAGCGCACTGGTGCAGGTGTCCAACAAGCTGGATCAGGCCAAGAGCGACCTGCCGGAAACGGCGCTGACTCCCTCTGTGATACAGTACAGCATGAACATGAACGCCTTTATGACCGTGGCTGTCAGCCGCGAGGGCAGTTCGGTGTACGAGCTTTCTGATTTTATCAAGAACACCATGACCCCCTACGTCCAGCGCAAGGGCGGCGTGTCCAGCGTATCTTCCAGCGGCCTTGTGGAGCAGCTGGTACAGGTGCAGCTGAATCAGGAAAAGGTGGATGCCATCAACGAAAAGCTGATGGAGCTCATCGACACCCAGCTGGAAGCGGCGCACGCCCAGCTGGAGGAGGCCGAGGCCAAGATCAATGCAGGCCGTGCGGAATATGATAAGCAGTACCGGAACTTTGGCAACACGGTGTCCAACACGGTCATGGGTACTTTGAGCTCTGAGGTGGGCAGCGCCGTAGAGGTGGTGCGCAAGCAGGCCGAAGCACTGCTGCAAAGCGTCAACAACCTGATCGCCGTGGTCAAAGAGCCCGAGGTGCAGCAGGCCCTCATTGAGGTGCAGGCCGGCTTGCAGCGGGTGCTGGACAAGTTCAACAGCACCGGTATGCGGGATATCGACTCCCTGATCGAGATCGTGTCCGAGCTGCGCGATATCACCGATAAGCTTTCCTCTGCATTGCAGACCTTGCAGAACCGCATCAATACCGAAACTGGTACGCAGGGCGATGGCGCAGCGGATCTGGCAGATGAGCTGCAATTGCAGGACAGCCTGAACGTTATCTATAAGACGCTGGAAGATACCATCAAGGCCATGGACAATGTGCCCGGCATGATGAGCGAGTTCTCCAAGGCGCTGGGCAACTTTACCCAGCAGCAGATGGTCGCCTACATGCAGTTTACCGAGGCCCGCGAAACGCTGAACGAGTACGAAAAGCAGCTCAGCGAGGCAAAGCTGCAGTACGAGGCCGCCAAGGAAAAGGCGCTTGCCAGCGCCGATGTGGCTAAGCAATTGGATATCAAGACCCTTGCCACCCTCATCTACGCCCAGAACTTCTCCATGCCCGCCGGTTACGTCAAGGACGAAAGCGGCGAGTCGTGGCTGCTGAAGGTGGGCGAGGAATACGACAGCGTGGAGGATATCCGCGGGGCCCTGCTGCTCCATGTGGAGGGCTACGGTGACGTGCGCCTTTCCGATGTGGCAGACGTGGAGGTCATCGACAACGCCGCCGACAGCTATACCCGCCTGAACGGCGAGCAGGCTTCGGTGCTGAAAATTTACAAGGACGACAGCTCCAGCGCAGGTGACGTATCCGCCAACTGTCTGGACGCTTTCAAGGAGCTGGAAGCCCAGTACGATGGCCTGCATGTTGTGGTGCTGTCCAATCAGGGCAACTACATCAGCATCCTCATCAAGAGCATCCTCACCAGTATGCTGGTGGGTGCCGCACTGGCCATCGTCGTGCTGGCCATCTTCCTGAAGGACATCAAGCCTACCTTGGTGGTCGGCATCAGTATCCCCCTGTCGGTGCTGTGCGCCGTGGTGCTGATGTACTTCACAGGTCTTGACCTGAACGTCATGACGCTGGCCGGCCTTTCGCTGGGCATCGGTATGCTGGTGGATAACTCGGTGGTCGTCATCGAAAACATCTACCGTCTGCGCGGCCGCGGCGTGCCCGCCGCCCGCGCGGCCGTGCAGGGTGCGCGTCAGGTGGGTATGTCCGTTGTGGCCTCTACCCTTACCTCGGTCTGCGTGTTCCTGCCGGCCGTGTTCTCTGCCAGCCTCATCCGCAGCCTGATGGGCCCCATGTCCCTGTGCATCGGCTACTGCCTGATGGCTTCCCTCATCGTAGCACTGACCGTGGTGCCCGCCGCTTCGGCTACCGTGCTGAAGAACGCCCAGCCCAAAAAGCTGGCATGGTTCGATAAAATCCAGGACGCCTACGGCCGCAGTCTGGAAAAGGCTTTGCAGAAGCGCTTTGTGCCGCTGGCAGCCGCCGTGCTGCTGCTGGTGTTCTGCTGCTGGCGGGTGGTCTCCATGGGCATCGTGCTGCTGCCCACCAGCACCAGCAACGAGGCCATGATCACCCTTTCCACCACCGAAACCCTCTCGCAGCAGGAATCCTATGATGTAGCCGGTAAGGTGGTGCAGGCTGTGATGGCTGTGGACGGCGTGGAGGAGGTAGGCATTACCCCCGACAACACCGTGGCGGGCATGGATGTCTCCAACCTTGGCCTGCCCTCCACCATCACCGACCTGCTGAACGCCGCCAACGGCTACGGCAAGTATAAGATCAACGTCAAGCTCAACGAGGAGCTCTCCTCTTCCAAGATCGACGCCGCCTGCAAGGCCATGGAGGAAGCTGTGGCCGGGGTGGCGGACTGCACCGCCACCGTCCAGCAGTACGGCATGACCGATGACCTGACCAGTCAGCTGTCCACCGGCCTGACCATCAAGATCTACGGCACCGATGCCGAGACCCTGACCGCCCTGTCCGAGAAGGTCATCGATATCGTGAACAACACCGATGGCTTCCAGAACGCCACCAATGGTCTGGGTGCGGGCGATTCCACCATCATCCTTCAGGTGGACCGCGACAAGGTACGCGCCAACGGCCTGACCGTTGCGCAGGTGTACCAGCAGATCGCGGCAAAGCTGACCACTACCACCACGGCACAGACCCCTGTTACCGTGGATGGCACCACCATGGATGTGCAGATCACCAACAATCTGGACCCGCTGACCAAGGAAAACATGATGGACATGACCTTTGAGACCACCGTCATGTCCGCCGACGGCACCACCGCCACCGGCACCTGCACGCTGGCAGATATCGCCAGCTGGACCACCGGCACCACACCGGACTCCATCACCAGCGAGAACCAGAACCAGTTCGTCACCGTCACCGCCGAGACTGCCCCGGGCTACAACACTACGGTGCAGGCGCGTGCGGTGAAAAAGGCGCTGGATGCCTTTGCCCTTACCGACGAGATGCCGGAGGGCTGCTCCTTCTCCATGGGCGGCGAGAGCGACAGCGTGAACTATATGACCAACGAGATGATCCAGTGGATGGCACTGGCCCTGCCCTTTGTGTACCTTGTCATGGTGGCACAGTTCCAGAGCCTGCTGTCCCCCTTCATCGTGCTGTTCACCGTGCCGCTGGCCTTTACCGGCGGTCTGCTGGGCCTGCTGCTCACCGGCCAGCAGCTGACCATGATCTCCATGATGGGCTTCATCGTGCTGATGGGTACGGTCGTCAACAACGGCATCGTGTTCGTGGACTACGCCAACCAGCTGCGCATGGGCGGCATGGAGCGCCGCGCCGCGCTGGTGGCCACCGGCAAGACCCGTATGCGCCCCATCCTGATGACCACCCTGACCACCGTGCTGGCCATGCTGCAAATGGTGTTCAGCAACGATATGGCAAGCCAGCTGATGAGCGGCATGGCTATCGTCATCATCTGCGGCCTGAGCTACGCTACCCTGATGACCCTGTATATCGTGCCCATTCTGTACGATATTCTGTTCAAGAAGCCGCCGCTCAACGTGGACATCGGCAGCGACGAGGACCTGGACGACATCCCGGACGATGCCGCCGAGTTCATTGCTGCCCAGTCCTCTGCGGCACAGCCTCAGCCGGAGGCATAAGGCAGATAAGTCTGTATCACCAAAGCGCCCCGCATTTCCACCGGAAGTGCGGGGCGCTTTTTGGTATTGTAGGCAGCTAAGCTGACCCCCTCAGGCGCTGCGCGCCAGCTCCCCCAAGGGGACGCCTTTGCGCTGTGCCGGAAACTTTCCCGCCACCGCCAAAAGCCGTCCCCTTGGGGAAGGTGGCATCGCCGCAGGCGATGACGGAAGGGGTAACCGCCCCGCCGCCGGCAGCCCCATTGTAGTCACTTTCGATGATTCTACCAAAAAATCGCCGCAAAAATTGGATGGTAATTCTAAAAGGAATCCAACACAAAACTGTAAAACTGTGATATAATCATAAATACAGACAAGGTGCAAAGGGGGTGGTCTGCCCCCTTTTGCATTTCCGAAAAAACTTTAGGAGGCGAGGCCCAATGGCACAGATCCGTTCCAAGCCCTTCGGTGTGACCAAAGAGGGCGCTAATGTTACCGAGTACATTCTCTCGAACCCCGGCGGTATGTCCGTCAGCGTGCTGGATTACGGCTGCGTGATCAAAAATATTATCGTCCCGGCCAAAAACGGCCCGGTTGACGTGGTGGTGGGTCACGACACCATGGCAGATTACGAGAACGACTTCACCTCGTCCGGCAGCACCTGCTGCGGTGCTTTTGTGGGGCGCTACGCCAACCGCATCGAGAATGCCGTCTTTACCTTGGGCGGCAAGACCTACCAGCTGGAAAAAAACTGCGGCGAGCACCATCTGCACGGCTGCTTCTCCCGCAAGCTCTATGAGGTGAAGTATTTCGGCGACACCCTGCTGATGGAAGCCGTAAGCCCCGACGGCGAGGACGGCTTTCCCGGCACGCTGAAGATCGCGGTGCGCTATACCCTCACCGATGACAACACCTTCCGCATGGACTACCGTGTGTCCTCGGACGCCGACACCCTTGTAAACCTGACCAACCACAGCTACTTCAATCTGGACGGCGGCGGCGATGTGCTGAACCAGAAGCTGCGCATCTACGCCTCCCGCTATCTGGAGGGCAACAATACCACCTGCCCCACCGGCAGCATCCTGCCTGTGGCGAACACCCCCATGGACTTTACTGCAGGTAAGATCATCGGCAAGGAGATCGACACCGGCTTCCCTCAGACCACCATGGTGGGCGGCGGCTACGACCACTGCTATGTCATCGACCGCGCCCGGGGCTCCAGCCAGAGCATCTGCGCTTGGGCTACCAGCGATAAGACCGGCATCAGCATGAAGCTGTACACCACCCAGCCTGGCATCCAGCTGTACACTGGCAACTTTTTGCAGGACTGCCCCGCCCCGGGCAAGGGCGGCCAGCCCCTGCGCAAGTACGGCGGCTTTGCCTTGGAGACCCAGCACTTCCCTTGCAGCCCCTCCCACCCGGAGTTCCCCTCCACAGTGCTGCGGGCGGGCAAGGTGTTCCGCGCCACCACCACCCTGCGGTTCTTCACCGGTAAGCAGTGCGGAAAGCTTTAAAAAGGATACACTACGCAAAAACGTCTGCTTTGGCAGACGTTTTTTGCGTTGTTGCCCCCTCAGCCTCGCATTCGCTCGGCAGCTCCCCCAAGGGGACGCCAACCCTCTCAGTCTGCTCCCGATGGTCGCAGCCAGCTCCCCCGAAGGGGGAGCTTTATTCGCGCTGACCGGAAGATGCAAAAAGCTCCCCCTTCGGGGGAGCTGGCACGGCGTAAGCCGTGACTGAGAGGGTTCGGCCGTCCCCTTGGGGAAGGTGGCATCGCGCAGCGATGACGGAAGGGGTATTCTCCCTCATTTCTATGTTTTGCACAAATAGCGCATTCTCTCCATGTGAAAAGTGCGAAAAATCTCTGCCAATCAAAAGTGTATTGCGCGAAGATGCAACAAAAATATATCTGAATAAAGAAAGCGCCTCTTGCAGTCAGCGGCAAAAAGCGGTATTCTTTAAGCAGACCGGGCAGCGCCCGGCGCAAAGAGAAAAAAAGCAAGAAATGATATGTGAGAGAGGTACTCGGCTATGGCAATTTTAGTTTCCGGCGGTGCCGGCTACATCGGCAGCCACACCTGCATCGAACTGTTGAACGCTGGCTACGATATCGTGGTGGCAGATAACTATTATAACGCTTCCCCCGTGGTTCTGGACCGGGTCAAGCAGATCACCGGCAAGGATTTCCGCTTCTACAATGCAGACATGACCCGCCGCGAGGACGTGGAGAAGATCTTCTCCGAGTGCCCGGACATCACCGCCGTCATCCAGTTTGCAGCCTACAAGGCTGTGGGCGAGAGCGTGTCCAAGCCCATCGAGTACTACTACAATAACCTCAACTGCACGCTGGTCATTCTGGACGTGATGCGCCATCATGACTGCCACAACTTCGTGTTCAGCTCCTCCGCTACCGTCTACGGCGACCCCGCCAGTGTGCCCATCACCGAGGACTTCCCCGTGGGTGCTACCACCAACCCCTACGGCACCACCAAGGCCTTTACCGAGCGCATTCTGCAGGACGTCTGCAAGGCGGACCCCAGCCTGAATGTGGCGCTGCTGCGCTACTTCAACCCCATCGGTGCCCACAAGAGCGGCCTGATCGGCGAGGACCCCAACGGCATCCCCAATAACCTGATGCCCTACATCGCCAAGGTGGCTGTGGGCAAGCTGGAAAAGGTGCACGTCTTTGGCAACGACTACCCCACCCCGGACGGCACCGGTGTGCGTGACTACATCCACGTTGTGGATCTGGCCCGGGGCCATGTGTGCGCCATCCGCAAGCTGGAGACCGGCTGCGGCCTCTTCATCTGCAATCTGGGCACCGGCAAGGGCTACAGCGTGCTGGATGTCATCCACGCCTTCTCCAAGGCCTGCGGCAAGGAGATCCCCTACGTCATCGACCCCCGCCGCCCCGGCGATATTGCGGAGTGCTACGCCGACCCCACCAAGGCTAAGAACGAGCTGGGCTGGGTGGCTGAGTACGGCATCGAGGAGATGTGCGCCGACAGCTGGAACTGGCAGAAAAATAACCCCGATGGCTACCACACCGTGAAGTAACTTTATAAAGATGGAGCACCGCATATTCTCGCCCGAGAGTGTGCGGTGCTTTTTTGTGCAAACTCCCTCAGGCAAAACCTGACGGTTTTGCCAGCTCCCTCGGAGAGGGAGCCTCTGGCGCGCCCGCAAGCTTTGCACTTTAGCCGGAAACCGTACCTCTATGCCAAAGGCCCCATCCCAGAGGGGGCTGGCATCGAGCGCAGCGAGATGACTGGGGGAGTTAAGCCGTCCCCTTGAGGGCCGACTTCCCCCGGCCGGGGGAAGATGTCGCGCAGCGACAAAAGGGGAAGGTGGCTGCGAACGCAGTGAGCAGACGGAAGGGGTAAGCTCCCCCATTTTTCTATTGACATCCGCTGCCAGTTAGCCTATACTACATTTGTTAACACGGACTAACACATAAGAACGGTACATATAAAAGAAGGCAAACAGATATGACGTTAAAAGAGTTACAGATCGGCAAAAGCGCCATAGTGGATGCTGTGGGCGGTGCGGGCGCACTGCGGCAGCATTTTCTGGATATGGGTCTGATCCCCGGGGCAGAGGTCACGCTGGTAAAGCTGGCACCCATGGGCGACCCCATGGAGCTGCGCATCCACGGCTA
>CAKSWQ010000037.1 GCA_934512105.1 uncultured Faecalibacterium sp.
GGCGATGGACGGCGGTTCTATACCGATGGCCGCAACGTGCATAAGTATTTGCAGGAGCTGGTAAAGGCAGGCGGCATTGACGGCATGATGACCGTAGGCGAGATGTCCTCCACCTCGCTGGAAAACTGCATCGGCTACACAGGTGCAGACCGCCACGAGCTGAGTATGTGCTTTAATTTCCACCACCTGAAGGTGGATTACAAGAATGGGCAGAAGTGGGAACTGATGCCGCCTGACCATATGGCGCTGAAGAAGCTGTTCCAGACCTGGCAGGAAGGAATGCAGGAGCACAACGGCTGGAATGCCCTGTTCTGGTGCAACCATGACCAGCCCCGTGCGGTGAGCCGCTTTGGAAGTGACGGAAAATATTGGAAACAAAGTGCCGAAATGCTGGCGGCAGCGATCCATTTTATGCGCGGCACCCCCTACATTTATCAGGGCGAAGAACTGGGCATGACGAACCCGCACTTCACATCCATTGACCAGTACCGTGATGTGGAAAGCCGCAACTACTATAAAATTCTGCGCCAGCAGGACAAGTCCGAGGAAGAAACGCTGGACATCATTGCACAGCGCAGCCGGGATGATTCCCGCACCCCGATGCAGTGGAATAGCAGCGAAAATGCAGGCTTCACCACTGGCACTCCGTGGATTGGTTTGGCGGACAACTACAAGGCTATCAACGCCGCCGATGAGGTGGATGACCCGGATTCTGTGCGCAGCTTTTACAAGATGCTGGTGCATCTGCGCAAGACCCACAAGGTCATCAGCGAGGGCAAGATCGAGTTTCTTTACCCGGACAATGCCGATTTGTTGGCTTACCGCCGCTATGGTGCCGAAGATGGGGAAGAACTGCTGGTGCTGTGCAACCTGACGGAACACGAAGTGTCGTATGACCTGCCAGAAGGCTGGGCAGATGCAGATAAGCTGCTGGGAAACTATCCTGACAGAAACGATGCTCTGCGTCCGTATGAGTGCCTGATCCTAACAAAGGCCTAAGATTTATTTCTCAAGTTTTTTCTCAAAACAAAAACAGGGTGCGCCCTGAATGGACGCACCCTGCCAAAGACCACAGACGATAGCGATATGTACAACAGAGCGTTCCCCGTCGGGAACGCTCTGTTTTCTCTATAGTTGGAGGAATTGTGTCAATTTGACACAATTCCTTCTCGTCCGTTCTAAGCAGGGTTTGGGGCAGGCACGCCCCAACAAGATCACTTGGAAAACTCGCAAGAGTTTGAGAAGTGAAGTCCCGGATGGACAGGAAATTTTCAAGAATTGAAAATTTGTGGCCACGGGACGGTTCTTGCCCTCTACCGCTGCGCTCAAAACGCATTTTCAACAAATGTTTCCGAATTGTTAAGACGCAAAAATAAGTAGAGAGTTCCGCTGCTCGTGTATGTTGATCGCCGTTTGCTCCGAACGAAGTTCCTGCCCCTGTTTGTGCAGCGGCGTTGACGGAAAGTCGGTATCACGTTCGGTCGGCTCATGAAATTTTCAAGGTTCAGCTCCCGTAAAAGAAAAATACCGCCCACGCAGCGCAGCGATGAGCTTGCCGGTTGAAACAGCGGCAAAATGAATCGGATGCGTTGCGGGACGGTATTTTCTTTTGGGGAGGCTTTATGGGGATAGCGGTCAGCTTAAACTACTTCATTTACCTTCTTTTTCACTATTTACAATGGCCTGCACCTTGGTGGGCAGACCGTAGATGCTGATGAAGCCGGTGGCGTCGCTCTGCTTGTAGTCGCCGCCTGCGGCAAAGGTGGCGATGTCCTCACGATACAGAGAGTAGGGTGACCAGACCCCAGCGTTGATGAGGTTGCCCTTGTAAAGTTCCAGACGCACTTTGCCGGTGACGTGCTCCTGTGTGGAGGTGACAAAGGCGCTCAGCGCCTTGCGCAGCGGGCTGAACCACTGGCCGTCATAGACCAGCTCACCAAAGGTGATGGCAAGCTCGCGCTTTTTGTGCGCCGTGAGCTTGTCCAAAGTCAGGGTCTCCAGCACCTCATGCGCCTTGTACAGGATGGTGCCGCCGGGGGTCTCGTAAACACCGCGGCTCTTCATGCCGACCAAGCGGTTCTCCACTACGTCGTACAGGCCGATACCATTGCGTCCGCCGATCTCGTTGAGCTTGGCGATGATGGCGGCGGGCTTCAGCTTTTCGTCATTCAGAGCCACCGGCACGCCCTTCTCAAATTCCAGCTCCACAAACTCGGATTTGTCCGGGGCAGTCTTGGGGCTGACGCCCAGCTCAAGGAAGCCAGGTTTGTCGTACTGCGGCTCGTTGCCCGGATCTTCCAGATCAAGACCTTCGTGGCTCAGATGCCACAAGTTCTTATCCTTGGAGTAGTTCGTTTCTCGGCTGATCTTCAGTGGGATGTGGTGCGCCTCGGCGTAGTCGATCTCCTCATCGCGGCTCTGGATGTCCCACTCGCGCCACGGGGTGATGATCTTCAGGTCGGGTGCAAAGTGCATGATGGCCAGCTCAAAGCGCACCTGATCGTTGCCCTTGCCGGTGCTGCCGTGGCAGACCGCATCCGCACCCTCGGCGCGGGCGATCTCCACCACGCGCTTTGCCAGAATGGGGCGGGCAAAGCTGGTGCCCAGCAGATAGCCCTCGTAATCGGCCCCGGCCTGCATGGTGGGGATGACGTAATCCTCCACGAATTCGTTGGTCAGGTCTTCGATGTACAGCTTGGAAGCGCCGCTTGCCTTTGCGCGCTCCTCCAAGCCTTCCAGTTCACCCTTCTGACCCACATTGCCGCAGACCGCGATGACCTCGCAGTTGTCGTAATGCTCTTTCAGCCACGGGATGATGATCGATGTGTCCAGACCGCCGGAGTATGCCAGCACGACCTTTTTGACCTCAGACATAGGAACTGCCTCCGTTCAAACCAACTTTATATACTTTTCTATTTCCCTCGTGCAATTTCAAGATTGCAGTGTCATTATACAGGCACATGGAAAATGTGTAAAAAGTATTCTGCATATAGCGGCGATATGAAAGCAGTATTTCACAGCGGGGCATTGTGAACCTATAATAGCAGTTGGAAAGAAACAGAAAGAAGGTCTTTTTGATGGCAACGATATTTCCAAGAGAAGAAAAAGCAGAGGCACTGTTCGGGGAGATCCTGAAAAACCCGGAAGCCTGCCGCCGCCTGATGGATACCTTCAACGATTCGCTGGATATGGCAGAGGTACTGGATGCGCCGACGCTGAGTGCGCAGCAGTTTGCTGCGGCACTGTTCAACGCCTATGAGAACAAAGATCTGTCTGCATTTCTGATGGCAATCTGTCAGCACAGTATGTTCGACCTGTTGCGGAACGCTGCATTGATCCCGTTCAAGTTCAACGCAGACGGTCAGCCGAACCCGGTGATTTTGACCGATGATGCCGGCGTCCTGCTGCCGGACAATAAGTTTGCAGTCAATAAAAAGCTATATGATCGGTTTGTCCGGGTGTTCCAGAAGCAGGAAAAGGTGAAAATGTACCTTGCCAGCGGCTACTGCAAGTATCACGGCTACGACGAAGGCTCTATGGATGTGGTGGAGTACCACTATAACCAGCATCTGGGGCTGCTGCTGATCTATGAACTGCCGGACACTGTAAAGCAGAAGGTGACCGAAGCCGAAGCCTATTCCACCGTCTGGGACATTCAGATGAAGCTGCAGCACGCACTGCCCCGTTCCGTGGTCTACTATGGACAGGATACGCTGAAGGACGGCGGCACCCGCTACGATGAACTGGGCGTTTTCCTGCCGCTGGAGCACTTTGCTGACCGACTGGAACGCCATGTAGAAACGGCTACTAAGATCGTTTACGGGGAGTAAGCTCTCCCGCAAACGAACTCCCTTTCTAAGTGCATCACACAGCAAAACAAAACGCAGCGAACCTTCTGACGGCTCGCTGCGTTTTGCGTTATAGAGGGGAGAATGGAAGGCATTGCATCTTAGGTGCAATAACGGAATGTCTTATCTGTAATGATGCGGGCAAAGATCAGTCCCAACGGCAGCGCCGCGATGATGAGAATGGCATTTGCAAACCATGTGGCGGAATCCGTCAGGGACAGGATGCCAAGATTATAGATGGCGCGGTAGAAATACAGTCCCGGCACCATGATAACGATGGACGGAACCGTGACGGAGATGCGGGGGTAACCCGCAGCACTCTTCAGACAGGAGGCCAGCAGACCAGCCAGCAGTGCGCCCAGAAATGCCGCCACGGCAGGCGGGAAGCCCGCAAGGCTTACCAGTTCCAGCCGGAAGGTGTTTGTCACCGCACCGATGAGCGCGGCGCAGACCGCCAGATTCCGGGGACTGTTGAACATGAGCGAGAAGCCGAACACACCGCCAAAGCTCGTCAGCAGCCGGAAGAGGATCTCTTCCGGGAGCGTCAGGCTCAGAGCAGGGAACTGTACCGGCTGCAGATGCAGCAGCAGTGCCATGATCCACGCCGTCATGGTGGCTACCAGAATGATCAGGACGGCGTAGGCCAGACGTTCCAGCCCGGAGCGCATATCCAGCTTGGCAAGGTCGATGCCGCTGGTGATGAACGGAAAGCCCGGAATGATGAAGAGCATGGAGCAGATATACCCGGCCTCGTGCTGCGCCGATACGGCAAACAGCACCTCTGCCAGCTTCAACAGGATGGCATACACAAGGCTTGCGGAACAGACCGAAGCCGTGATGCCCAGAAACAGGGTGAAGTGGTGCTTTGTCAGCTTGCACCGCACAAAGTTGCCGATGCCTGCACCGCAGAAGGCACACAGCATCTCAACGATGCCGCCGCCCAGCAGAAAGGTGAAGCAGCCGCAGGCCAGCGCAGCGGCAAAGCCCAGCGCGATGGGCGAATACAAACCGTGGATGCGCTCGATCTCATCGAGGTGGCTGTGCAGCGCTTCGCCGGTCATGAACTTGCCCTCCCGGTCGAAGTCGTTGACAAAATGTTCCAGCCGGTTCAGCCGGGAGGTGTTCACGCCCGTGTTTGTCAGACAGAGCGCCTGCGTATAACACTGGTCGCCATCAAAGCAGGTGAACTCAATGGATAACAGGCCGATATCCGCTGTGGTCGTGACCCCCAGCTCCCGCGAAAGGGTGTTCATGGAGCTTCGGACCCGCCATGCGCCGGTGCCGCATTCCAGCAGCATCAGCCCGGTGCGGCCTATGACGGAGGCTTTTTCCACAAGCCCCGCCTCGGTAATGGGAATGCCTTTGCTGGCCGATGCATAGTCGTGCCAGTAGACCTCCATGTGATTTTTGATGATCTCGCTTTGCCGCTGTCCCATACCGGAAAGCCTCCTTTATTGATATGGGAATGTTGCAGCCTTTTCAGGACTGCGGTGCTATTATAAGGGAAATTGCAGGGTGGGTAAAACGTATCTTGGATATGCCGACAATATTCGTTTGGTATTGCAAACAGGAAAAGACGTTGCGTTTTTGCCGGTTCTGCGGTAGGATAGAAAAAAACATGCCGAAAGGAATCTGCCATGACCCTTCAACAACTCCGCTATGTCACGGCTGTGGCCGATACCGGCACCATCAGCCGGGCGGCACAGCAGTTTTTCATCGCACAGCCCAGCCTGACCAACGCCATCCGGGAGCTGGAACAGGAATTGGGGCTGACCATTTTCCACCGCACTAACCGGGGCGTGGCTCTGACCCCGGAGGGAGAAGAGTTTCTGGGCTATGCCCGGCAGGTGCTGGCGCAGATGGAGCTGATCGAGGAAAAATATCTCGGCACAGCGCCGGTCAAGCATCAGTTCTGTGTGTCTGCCCAACACTATTCCTTTGCCGTCGAAGCCTTTGTGGAGCTGCTGCGGGAATACGGCGGCGAGGAATACGATTTCCGCATCCGGGAAACACAGACCTATGAGATCATTGAGGATGTGGCCAAGCTGCGCAGTGAGGTGGGCGTGCTCTACCTCAACCACGATAACGAAACGGTCCTGCGCAAGGTCATCCGGGAGCACGATTTGATTTTCACGCCGCTCTTTACCGCAAAGCCCCATGTGTTTGTCAGCACAGCCAGCCCGTTGGCGCAGAAAAAGGCTCTGACACTGGACGATTTGAAGCCCTACCCGCGCCTTTCCTATGAGCAGGGGGAGCACAATGCGTTTTATTTTTCGGAGGAAATTTTGAGCACTCTGGACAGCAAAAAGGATATTCAGGTGCGTGACCGTGCAACGCTGTTCAATCTGCTCATTGGTCTGGATGGTTATACCATTTGCAGCGGTGTCATCAGCGAAGCACTCAATGGCCCGAATATCTGCGCCGTGCCGCTGCTGGTGGAGGATGCCATGCAGATCGGTTACCTGACCCACAGGCAGGTGCAGCCCGGACGATTTGGCCGACAGTACATTGATATCCTGAAAAAGTATACGAAACAGATATAGCCTGAAGCTATATCAAACGGCTGCATTTTCGTATTTTACAGCGCTCTGCGTCTGCGGTATACTGTTGCCATCAAACAACAGCACCAAAAATTGACGTATAGAGAGGGTTTTACGATATGGCAGAGTTGAGATCACCGTTCCGTTATGATTTTGTGGGCAGCTTTCTGCGCTCCCAGCACCTGAAAGACGCCCGCGCTCAGTTCAAGGCCGGCCAGATCGACCGCGCCGCCCTGACCGCTGCGGAAAATGAAGAGATCACCCGCCTCATTGAGAAGCAAAAGCGAGCTGGCTTCCACGCCATCACCGATGGCGAATTCCGACGCAGCTACTGGCATCTGGATTTCATGTGGGGCTTCCACGGCATCGAGGAGGTGGAGCTGGATCACGGCTACTTCTTCCATGGCGAGGAGACCACTCACGGCTCCATCAAGGTGAGCGGCAAGATCAGCGGCGAGGACCATCCCTTCGTGGAGCACTACAAGTTCGTCCAGCAGTTTGAGGATGAGAACTGCATCGCCCGCCAGACCATGCCTGCTCCGGCGCAGCTGCTGGCAGAGCTGTACCGCGAGGAGAACGGAAAAAATACCGATGCCGTTTATCCCGACCATGAGCAGCTGCTGCAGGACATTGCCGCCGCCTACCGTACGGTCATCCAGGAGCTGTACGCCGTGGGCTGCCGCAATATCCAGTTCGACGACTGCACTTGGGGTATGATCGGCGACCCCAATTACCAGAATTTCCTCAAAGAAACCAATACCAAGGTGGAGGATGTCGCCGCCGAGTATCTGCGCCTGAATAATCTGGCACTGGAAAATCGCCCGGAAGGCCTGACCATCACCACCCATGTCTGCCGCGGCAACTACCATTCCACTTGGGCAAGCGAGGGCGATTACTTCACCGTTGCGCCCTTCCTGCTGGCACAGGAGAATGTGGATGCGTTCTATCTGGAATTTGACGATGCGCGCTCCGGCAGCTTTGAGCCGCTAAAATATGTTGCAGAGGGCAAAAAGGTGGTGCTGGGTCTTGTAACGACCAAATCGCCCCGTCTGGAAGAGAAGAATGCGGTCATTGCCCGCATTCATGAGGCCGAGAAGTACATTCCTCTCGACCGTCTCTGCCTCAGCCCGCAGTGCGGCTTTGCCTCCTGCGAGATCGGCAATAAGCTGACCGAGCTGGAGCAGTGGAACAAGCTCAAGCTGGTCAAAGAGATTGCCGAGACCGTGTGGGGTAAATAAAAAGTATAACCGGGCAGCTCTTTGAAAACAGAGAACTGCCCGGTTTCAATATAAATTTATCTTGCAATTTTGCGCAAGTCATGGTATATACATTATACGAATTCCGTTCTTTATGAACGCTCCACCGTTCAATGATGTGTAAAGTGAGGTGCTTGCCATGACCGCCGTAATCTATGCCCGCTATTCTTCGGATAACCAGCGCGAAGAATCCATCGAAGGTCAGATTCGTGAATGCACGGCTTATGCCGAGAAAAACGGCATCACCATTGTTAAGCACAATCGCAAGTCAAGAAAATAGTCCAACACGAAAACAGTATATTTGCGATATGCAATCCAACGATGTTGCAAACGATTAAAAAAGTTGGATTGCGATGGCTGCTGCGGTTCCGCAAGCTGGACATGAGCCTGAAAGACCAGCGGCAGGCACTGGTGGATACGTTTATCAATGCGATTTACCTGTATGACGATAAGGTTTTGATAACCTTTAATTATAAAGAAGGCACACAGACCGTCACCTTTGGAGAAGCGACAGAAGTTGCATCCGAGGGAAATGGTTCGGATTTGGATTGCATTCCTGCACCACAAGAGAGACAGCTTTTAGTAGCTGTCTTTTTTGTTTTATATGGCATTTTCCCTTTCACATCAACAGCGGATAAGAGGACTTGAACCGGGCTGTGACAAAAAGGGGAATACCGGCAGCGTTGCCGGGCATCGCGGCCTATTTGCACAGAACCGTTCAAATCGTTCTCCGCACTGGACAACCACCCCCTGTTCGCGGTATACTGAAAGCTGAATGAATGCAGAAAAACGAGGTCGCAGCATGGTGGAACAGGCAAACGAACTGATATTGGATCTTCTGCCCCTTTCGGCACAGACGGCACGGCTGGTGCGGGTGTACGGCACAGCGCCCTGCGTGGCGCTGCCGGGCGCTCTGCCCGCCCCGGCGGGCGGCAGCCTTGCCCTGACCGAGCTGGGCGACTACTGCTTTTCCGAAAAGCCCCGCAGCCTGCCTGCGGCGGATGCCCTCTGCCGCTACGCGGTAGGCGCGGACGGCACGGCGCGGCTGACCCGGGCGTTCGGGCAGGCGGTGGAGCAAAAGCCCGCCCGCCGGTACGATTTTGACTTCGATGTCCCGGCCGCGGACGAAGAGGAACTGCATCCGGTGTGCGGCAGCTTTGTGGAGGAAGTCACCCTGCCGGACAGTGTGCAGGTCATTGGCAGCTGCGCCTTTTACAACTGCCGCAGCCTGCGCCTGCTCACGGTGGGCAGCAGCAGTCTGACCGTGGGCAGCGATGTGTTTTTGAACTGCTTTGCGCTGGAAACGCTGCGGGTGCAGGCCGCGCCGGAGCAGCCCACCGGCCTGTTTGCGCTGGTGAACAACATCACCGAGGCCGTGCAGGCGCAGTTCTGGCCCGCCGATGCCCCCGCGCCGCTGGCGGCGCTGTGGTACCCCGCCTACTGGGAGGATATCGAGGAGACCCCCGCCCACATCCTGCTGCACACCTTTTCCGGGCAGGGGTACCATTACAGACAGTGTTTTCTCGACAATAAATTCCTCCCCGCAGAATACGACGCCATCTTCCCGCAGGGGCACGATGCCGATGACGCCGCCATTATGGCCATGCTCTGCTTTGCCCGCCTGCGGTATCCGTGGCAGCTGACCGAAGCCGCCGCCGGGCACTACCGGGCGTTCCTGACAGCCAACACCGACCGGGTGTTCGCCCGCCTTTTAAAGGCGCAGGATACCGACAGCATCCGCGCCCTGCTGGCGCTGGACGTGCTGGATAAAGCCGCCTTTGCGTCCGCCGCCGCCCTTGCCGCCAAGGCAGAGAACGCCGCCGCTGCCGCCCTGCTGGCAGACGCGGAGCACAAAAAATATGCCCCTCAGCCCAAAAAGCAGCGGTACGATTTTGATTTTTGAGAGGTGACCACACGTTGCCAAAGGAAAAATTTTTCGACCCCCGCAAGCCCTTCCAGTCCCAGCGGCCGGAGACCCACGAGGAGTGGCAGGCGCGCATGGGCGGCGAGGTGCTGGCGGTGGTGCGCAGCGGGCTGTATCTGGACTTCCGGTTTCTGGATATGGCACTCAGCGCCCTGACCCCCGCCCCGGACGAGCGCTGCCGGGTGCTGGCTACGGACGGACAGACCCTGTATTACCAGCCGCAGCGCCTGTTGCAGCTCTATCAGGAGAACCCGAAGTATCTCAACCGGTTGTATCTGCACACCATCTTCCACTGCGTATTCCGGCATTTGTGGCTGAAAGGCCGCCGCGAGCCGCAGCTGTGGAGCCTTGCGTGTGATATCGCGGTGGAAAACGTCATCGACAGCTTACAGCGCAAAAGCGTGATGCGTCCGCTGACCTATGTGCGGCAGAACGCCTACCGGCAGATCACCGCCGAGGAAAAGGTGGTGGCAGCAGCCCCGGTGTACCGCTGGCTCACCCGGCAGACGCCCGGCGTGCTGCGGCAGCTGGAGCGGGAATTCGTCACCGATGACCACCGTCTGTGGCCGAAGGATGCCCCGGAGCAGCCGCAGCAGATGCCCACCCCTTTGCCACAGAAAACATGGCAGAAGATCGGCGAGCGGATGCAGACCGAGCTGGACCTGCGGGACAAGGAGGCAGGCGAGGGCACCGATGCCTTGAAGCAGCAGGTGAAGGCCGCCAACCGCAGCCGCCGCAGCTACAAGGACTTTCTGCGCCGGTTCTGCGTCCTGCGCGAGGAAGTCAAGCTGGACCCGGACGAGTTTGACCTGAACTTCTACACCTACGGCCTTTCGGTGTACGGCAACCTGCCCCTCATCGAGCCGCTGGAAAGCCGGGAGAGCAAAAAGATCGAGGAGCTGGCGCTGGTCATCGACACCAGCTACTCCACCTCCGGCGAACTGGTGCGTGCCTTTCTGGCCGAGACCTACACCCTGCTCAAAGGAAGGGAAAACTTTTTCCACCGCATGAACCTGCACCTGATTCAGGCCGACAACGCCGTGCGGCAGGATATCCTCATCCGCAATGAGGATGAACTCATCCATGCCATGAACCACTTTGAGCTGCGGGGCGGCGGCGGAACGGACTTCCGCCCGGCCTTTGAATATGTGAACCAGCTCTGCGCCGAAAAGAAGTTTTCGAATCTGCGCGGCCTGCTGTACTTCACCGACGGCATGGGCACCTACCCGGCGCGGCGTCCCGGCTACGATACCGCCTTTCTATTTTTAGGGGAGCGGTTCGATGACGCCAACGTGCCGCCGTGGGCGATGAAGGTGGTACTGGATGAAGAAGAATTTACCGGTGCGGCAGCCCGCCCGGCCAGCGCCCTTGCGGACGCTCTGACCGAGGAGGACGACCTGTACCGCGAGCTGAACAACTCCTGACAAGAGGGGGAACGATTATGAATATCAAACGTGCCAAGGAAGAGATCGAGCATACCGTAAAGGCCTACCTTGCCAAGGATGCGCTGGGCGAATACGCCATTCCCGCCATCCGGCAGCGACCCATCCTGCTGATGGGCCCTCCGGGCATTGGCAAAACACAGGTGATGGAGCAGGTAGCCCGGGAATGCGGGGTGGCACTGGTGGCCTACACCATCACCCACCACACCCGTCAGAGCGCCGTGGGTCTGCCCTTTATCCGGCAGCGCCACTACGGCGATAAGGATGTGTCGGTGACCGAGTACACCATGAGCGAGATCATTGCCAGCATCTACGCCAAAATGGAGGCCACCGGCCTTTCGGAAGGCATTCTGTTCATCGACGAGATCAACTGCGTGTCCGAGACGCTGGCACCCACCATGCTGCAATTCTTGCAGTGCAAGACCTTTGGCAATCAGGCCGTACCTGCGGGCTGGGTCATCGTGGCGGCAGGCAACCCGCCAGAGTACAACAAGTCCGTCCGGGACTTTGACATCGTCACCCTTGACCGCGTGCGCCGCATGGATATCGAGCCGGACTTGCCGGTGTGGAAGGACTACGCCCGCGCTGCCCATATCCACAGCGCCATCCTGAGCTATCTGGAACTGCATCCGCAAAACTTTTACCAGATCAACGCAGACGTAGACGGCACCCAGTTCGTTACCGCCCGCGGCTGGGAGGATCTTTCCAATCTGCTGGACACCTACGAAGCACTGGGCTTGCAGGCAGATGAGGAACTGATCCGGGAGTATATCCAGCACCCCAAGATCGCCGAGGACTTCTCGGCCTATCTGGATCTGTACTACAAGTACCGGGACGACTACGGCGTGGAGGAGATCCTTGCCGGGCAGGCAAAGCCCGCCGTGTTCGCCCGGCTGCTGCAGGCTCCCTTTGATGAGCGGCTCAGCCTTGTCAGCCTGCTGCTGGCGGGGCTGGACACCCGCTTTACCGCCTCCTTGCAGGCCGATGCCGTGGCCGATGCCTGCTACGCCTTTTTGCGGGAGACCAAAAAGGCGCTGGCTACCCTGCCGGAGGATATCCCGGACGGCTCTGCAGAGCTGTTCAGCCAGCAGATCAAGGACTACGAGACCGAGACCCAGCAAAAGCGTGAGGCCGGGCTGCTGGGCAGGGCAGAGCTGACCAACCGCCTGCAGGTGCAGGCCGCGCTGCACCAGTGGGAAGGGGAGCTGCGCCGCGCCAACGCCGCCGGTACGCAGGAGGCCTTTGACCTGCTGCGCGGTCAGTTCCGTGCGCTGGCAGACCAGCGCGAAGCCACCCAAAAGACCGCCGCCGCTGCGCTGGAAGCCGCCTTCGACTTTGTGGAGCAGGCCTTTGCGGAAAGTCAGGAGATGGTGGTGTTCGTCACAGAGCTCACGGTGAACCCCGCCTCCCACCAGTTCCTCACCGAGAACGGCTGTGAGCGGTATTTCAAGTACAACAAGGATCTGCTGCTGGATCACCGCAAGGCCGCTTTGCAGCAGGAGCTTGCCGCCGAGCAGCGCCGCCACGGCGGGGTGTAAGAGGGCTTGCATTGTCTCTAAGCAAAAAGGACACCGCACGCGGCGGTGTCCTCTTTTTTGCTTATGATGGAATCAGTGGCCGCAGCTCTCGCAGTGCTCGCAGTCCTCTTCCAGCTTGCCCACGATGGGTTCCGGATCGATGCCCTGACGGCGGTAGTAGTCGGACAGAGCAGCCTTGACGGCCTGCTCGGCCAGAACAGAGCAGTGCACCTTGACCGGGGGCAGACCCTCCAGAGCCTCCACAACGGCCTTGTTGGTCAGCTTCAGCGCCTCGTCCACGGTCTTGCCCTTGATCAGGTCGGTGGCCATGCTGCTGGTGGCAATGGCTGCGCCGCAGCCAAAGGTGAGGAACTTGACGTCCACGATCACATTGTTCTCGATCTTCAGGTACATGCGCATGATGTCGCCGCACTTGGGGTTGCCCACTTCACCCACGCCGTTTGCGTCGGGCAGCTCACCTACGTTGTGCGGATTTGCGAAATGCTCCATGACCTTGGCACTATACATACTTGCCATAATTACTGCTCTCCCTTCAGGCTGAACTGGCGGGCCTTGTTCTGACCCTGCAGCCACATACAACTCATAGCGCGGCGGCGGGGGATGACCTCCTCCAGCACGTCACACAGATATTTTGCTTCTTCCATGGTGTTCTGCGGGCCAAAGGTGAACCGCATGGAACCGTGGCCGATCTCCTCCGGCAGGCCGATGCTCAGCAGCACATGGCTGGGGTCCAGACTGTCGGAGTTGCAGGCAGAGCCGGTAGAGGCGCAGATGCCGTGCATATCCAGATCCAGCAGGATGGTCTCGCCCTCCAGACCCGGGAAGCTGATGTTCACGTTGCCGGGCAGACGGGGTGCGCGGCCGCCGTTCAGACGTGCCTCCGGGATGTTCTTCAGGATGCGGTCGATGACGTAATCCCGCAGCTCCTGCTCGTGTGCCATGCGCTCTTCCAGATGTGTGGTAGCCATTTCCAGCGCCTTGCCCATACCGGCAATACCGGCTACATTTTCAGTACCGGCGCGGTGGCGGGCTTCCTGACTGCCGCCGTCGATCAGGTTCTGGGGCCATACGCCCTTGCGGCAGTACAGAACACCAATGCCCTTGGGGCCGTTGAACTTGTGGGCGCTCATGGACAGCATATCCACGCCCAGCTCCTTCACGTCCACGGGGATGGCACCCACAGCCTGCACGGCATCGGTGTGCATCCACACGCCGTGCTTGTGGGCGATCTCGGCGATCTCCTTGATGGGCTGGATGGTGCCGATCTCGTTGTTGGCCATCATGATGCTGACCAGTGCGGTATCGGGACGGATGGCAGCCTCCACGTCCTCGGGGCGGATGTAGCCCTCGGAGGTGGGGCGGATATAGGTGACCTCAAAGCCCATGCGCTCCAGCGCAGCCATGCTGTGCATGATGGCGTGGTGCTCAAAAGCGCTGGTGATGAGGTGCTTTTTGTTCTGGCGTGCCTTGGTAAAGGCGGTGCCCTTCACCGCCCAGTTGTCGGCCTCGGAGCCGCAGCCGGTGAAGAAGATCTCGGCGGGGGTGGCATTGATGGCTTTTGCCACCTGTGCGCGGCCGGTGTCCACAAATTCCTTTGCCTCATAGCCGATGCTGTAATGGCTGCTGGGGTTGCCGCAGGCACCGCTGAGCGCCTGCACCATTACCTCCAGCACCTCCGGTGCACAGGCTGTGGTGGCAGCATTATCTACATAAACCACTTTTTCTGTGTTTTCCATAAGAATGACCCTTTCTCATTGAATGCGTGTGCCCCGGGGCGGCACCCCCGCACGCACGCGCGGAATCTTTCAACGGATAAGTTATACCATATCATTCCCTAGTATGTCAATAGGAATACTGGAACTTCCCGGTTCAAAAGCAGTTTTCTGCACTCCGAAAGCCGGGAAAAACCATTATTTGCCTTTTCCGGTCAGCTTGCCCAGCGCCACCTTCCACTTGGGGTAGCCCCAGCGCTTATCCTCGGCAAAGTCATCTGCCAGCTTCCACGGGAACACCCCGCCGTCAAAGTACAGGTTACCGGCTTCGTCCACCCGGTCCAGCTTTTTGGGCAGATAGCTTTCGTCGTAGTAGCTCTTGCGGCGGTCCGGCAGCACCCAGTGCAGGGTGCCGTCCTCGTCCATGCCGGACGCCCACACGCCGAACACAAAGGTGGCAGCCTCGCCGTAGCAGTGCTGCTCAAAGCGGATAGCGCCATCGTAGTAGAACTTGATGACCTCCAGTGTGCCGGATTCCTTTTTGCCGTCCCGACCTAAAGTAGGGCGGTAATCCTGCTGGTAACGGCAGCCGCAGTGGCTGCCCGCGAACTCTTTTGCATGGAACGACATGGCATGGTTTCCTTTCTGGTATGGTTTTGTGCTTCTTATAAAGTATATAACCTTAAAAATGCCCCTCAAAATCGCCCTCGATCTCGTAGGGCCAGCTTAAAATGCCGCCCAGGTCCCGCAGGTCGGTGTAGCCAAGGGCTTCCAGCTTCTGCACGGCGTCGGCACTGCGGCGTCCGGTGCGGCAGTACACCAGCCACAGGGCGTTTTTGTCCGGCAGCACCTCGGCGGCGCGGTCGATGACCTGCCCCAGCGGCAGCAGCTTTGCCCCCGGGATGTGCCCTACGGCGTATTCGTCCGGCTCGCGCACATCCACGGCCACGGCCTTGCCGGAATCCAGCAGACGGATGGCGTCTGCGGCGGTGATCTTCTCTGTCATACTCTCACTCCTTAAAGATAGGTTCTGTTCCATCCTATGATAACAGACCTTTTTTGTTTGCACAAGAGGTTTCTCCTTTGCAAAATCCGAGTAACGTGCTATACTATAAACTGCAACAAGGAGAGGACGACCATGAAATTTTCCACCAAGAGCCGCTACGCCCTGCGCCTGATGGCGGAGCTGGCGCGCTATGCGCCGGGCACGACTGTCAGCCTGAAGGAGATCAGCGAGCGGCAGAACCTGAGCCTGAAATATCTGGAGCAGATCGTCACCCCGCTGGCGCGGGTGGGGCTGGTCAAGAGCGAGCGGGGCAGTCAGGGCGGCTACCGCCTGACAAAAGACCCCGCCGACTACACCGCCGGCGAGATCCTGCGCGCCATCGAGGGCAGCGTAGCGCCTATTCCGTGCCTTGGCAGTGTGACCAACGAGTGCCCCATGTCCGAGCAGTGTTTCACCCTGCCGTTCTGGGCGGGGCTGGACGAGGTGATCAACCAGTATATCGACAGCGTCACGCTGGAACAGCTGGCAAGCCAGCTGCCCGCACCTGATTCTGCCGCGCAGGAGAGTTGCTGTGGCTGCGGCGGCGCGAAAAATGAAAAATAAATAAAAATAAGGCTTGACATTCCCCTTTGCATCGGCTATAATAATCAAGCATTCAGCGAATGCATATAGGGGTATAGCTCAGCTGGTAGAGCAGCGGTCTCCAAAACCGCGTGCCGTGAGTTCGAAACTTACTACCCCTGCCATGACGCACAGGTTCTTCGGAACTTGTGCGTTTTGTTTTTTGGAACCCCCTCAGTCTCGCTACGCTCGCCAGCTCCCCCAAGGGGACGCCTTATGGCACTGCCGGAAACTTTGCCGCCACCGCCAAAAGCCGTCCCCTTGGGGAAGGTGGCTGCGACCAAAGGGAGCAGACGGAAGGGGTCTTTACCCGCTTTTTCAAAAAATTGCATTTTCCGCAAATTTGTGCTTGACAACAGACCGACTTTCCGATATAATAGAACACGTTCCCGCGGTAAGATGCCGCACGAACTTGAGCGATCATGGCCCGGTAGCTCAGTTGGTTAGAGCACCAGCCTGTCACGCTGGGGGTCGTCGGTTCGAGCCCGATCCGGGTCGCCATTTGCTGCTATAGCTCAGTTGGTAGAGCGCATCCTTGGTAAGGATGAGGTCTCCAGTTCGAATCTGGATAGCAGCTCCAAAGGCAAGCACCTCGAAGTCTTAGGACTTCGGGGTGTTTTTTTGCGCTTTTTTAGGGCAGGGGAGCTGTTGCATCCTACTGCTTGTGGAAACCGCCCAAAATAGAACGACTTTTTCTCTTGGTATGTCAATTGAAGCCGCCTCCAAATTGTTATATAATTAACATAATGATAAAATATGGCACAGCGCTGCGTGTGCCGTGATAATTTTGGAGGTTTTGTATTATGGCTCGTTTTACTCTGCCCCGTGATCTGTACCATGGCAAGGGCGCTCTGGAAGCGCTGAAGTCCTTTACCGGCAAAAAGGCAATGATCTGTGTCGGCGGCGGCTCCATGAAGCGCTTCGGCTTCCTGGATCGTGCCGTTGAGTACCTGAAGGAAGCCGGCATGGAAGTGGAGCTGTTCGAGGGCATCGAACCCGATCCTTCCGTGGAGACCGTCATGCGCGGTGCCGAGGCCATGCTGAAGTTTGAGCCCGACTGGATCATCGCCATGGGCGGCGGCTCTCCCATTGACGCAGCCAAGGCCATGTGGATCAAGTACGAGTACCCCGAGATCACCTTTGAGGAGATGTGCAAGGTGTTCGGCATCCCGCCGCTGCGCCGCAAGGCACACTTCTGCGCCATTTCTTCCACCTCCGGCACCGCTACCGAGGTGACCGCCTTCTCCATCATCACCGACTACCAGAAGGGCATCAAGTACCCCATCGCGGATTTTGAAATCACCCCGGACGTGGCCATCGTGGACCCCGATCTGGCCGAGACTATGCCCAAGAAGCTGGTTGCCCACACCGGTATGGACGCCATGACCCACGCCGTGGAGGCTTACGTTTCCACCGCACACTGCGACTACACCGACCCGCTGGCCATCTTTGCCATCCGCATGATCCAGGGCGATCTGGTGGACAGCTACAACGGCGATATGTCCAAGCGCGACTCCATGCACAACGCACAGTGCCTTGCCGGTATGGCCTTCTCCAACGCACTGCTGGGCATCGTGCACTCCATGGCACACAAGACCGGCGCTGCCTTTGCAGACTACGGTGCACACATCATCCATGGTGCTGCCAACGCCATGTACCTGCCCAAGGTCATCGCCTTCAACGCCAAGGACCCCGAGGCCAAGAAGCGCTACGGCGTCATTGCGGACGAGATGAAGCTGGGCGGCGCAAACGATGACGAGAAGGTCAAGCTGCTCATCGAGTACCTGCGCGGCATGAACGACGCGCTGAACATCCCCCACTGCATCCAGCACTACGGCCCGGACTCCTACCCCACCGAGCAGGGCTTTGTGCCGGAGAATGTGTTCCTGGAGCGTCTGCCCGAGATCGCCAAGAACGCCATCGCCGACGCCTGCACCGGCTCCAACCCCCGCCAGCCCAGTCAGGAGGAGATGGAGAAGCTGCTCAAGTGCTGCTACTACGATACTGAGGTGGATTTCTGATCCGTCCTTCCCTTATTACACCTCCTTCCCTATGGACAAAAGCCCCGCAGAGCATACCGCCCTGCGGGGCTTTTGCCACGTCCCTACCTGTGAAAAAGGGGTTCGGAAACGCCTACGGCGTTTCCGAACCCCTTTCATACTACTAAGGCGTTACAGCTTGCTCAGCTGGGGACCCTGTGCGGTGTCCTTGACAGCCCAGCCCAGCTCGGTCAGCTGTGCACGGATGGCGTCGGCGGTGGCCCAGTCCTTGGCCTTCTTGGCGGCAGCACGCTTCTCCACCAGCGCGGTCACCTCGGCGGGCACCTCGTCCTTCTTGCGGTTGTACAGCAGACCCAGCACACCGGTGATCTCGTCAAAGGCGGTGGCAGCTGCCCCCAGTGCAACCTTGCTGGAGGCAGCGGACAGGGTGTTGATCTCCTTGACCAGATCGAACACGGCGGCCAGTGCATCCGGGGTGTTCAGGTCATCGTCCATGGCGGTGCAGAACTTGGCGCGTGCCTCGACAGCCTTTTCCTTCAGGGTCTCGTCGGTGCCGAAGTCGGTCCTGCTCAGGGCAAAGTCCAGATTCTCGCGGCAGGTGTACAGGCGCTCCAGACTGTTCTTGCAGCTCTCGATAAGGTCTACGGTGTAGTTCAGGGGCATCCGGTAGCCGGCGGTCAGCATGAAGTAACGGATGGGCTCGTAGCCGTAGAGGTTTGCCACATCCCGCACGGTAAAGAAGTTGTGCAGGCTCTTGGACATTTTCTGGTTGTCCACGTTGATGAAGCCGTTGTGCATCCAGTAGCGGGCAAACTCGCAGCCGTTGGCGCACTCGCTCTGGGCGATCTCGTTCTCGTGGTGGGGGAAGATCAGGTCCTGACCGCCGCAGTGCAGGTCGATGGTCTTGCCCAGATGGGTGCGGCTCATGGCGCTGCACTCGATGTGCCAGCCCGGGCGGCCCATGCCGTAGGGGCTTTCCCATGCGGGCTCACCGGGCTTTGCAGCCTTCCAGACGGCAAAGTCGGCGGGGTCTTCCTTCAAATCGTCCTCCATGCGGCTGCGCAGCTCGCGGTTGCCGCTTTCCAGATCGTCCAGATTCAGGTGGCTCAGCTTGCCGTAGCCGGGGTCGCTCTTCACCCGGAAGTACACGTCGCCGTTCTTGGCAACGTAGGCGTGGCCGGAGTCGATCAGATCCTTGACGATATCCAGGATCTGGGGGATATGCTCGGTGGCGCGGGGCTGCACGGTGGGCTTTTCGCAGTTTAGACCGGCGGCGTCCTTCAGGTACTCGGCCTCAAAGCGCTGTGCCACCTCCTTCATGGAGGTGCCCTCTTCCTGTCCCTTCTTGATGAGCTTATCGTCGATATCGGTGATGTTGGAAACGTAGATCACCTTGTTGCCCCGGTATTCCAGATAGCGGCGCAGGGTGTCGAACACGATCAGCGGGCGTGCGTTGCCGATGTGGATATAGTTGTACACGGTGGGGCCGCAGACGTAGATGCGGTATTCGCCGGGCACCTGCGGCACAAATTCTTCCTTCTGTCGGGTCAGGGTGTTGAAGATCTGCATGGTCAATTCTCCTTTTTGTTCCAAACAGAAGCCGCAAAACAAAACGCCCCCGGAGCGGTGCGCAAGGCACAACTCCGAAGGCGGTTTTAAAATCAAAATCGCGGTTCCACTTCTGTTTGTCGCTCAAAGCCGGTAACGGCGGCGCACCGCACGGCGATACTTCCCCGCAGGGGTTCCCGCCGCGTGCTGTCCGGGCGCACTTTGCGCAGCGGTCTGCAAACAGGCTTCCAGCCAGTGGCCTGTTCTCTCTGCGCAGACGGTGTGCGGCGCTACTCTGCCCGGATAAACGCATTTATCCTTTTACCCTTTTATTATAGCGGTGCCGCACAGGGAAGTCAAGGAGGGAACGAGATAACAAACCCCTTCCGTCTGCTCCCGCTGGTCGCAGCCACCTTCCCCAAGGGGACGGCTTTTGGCTGTGCCGCAAAGTTTCCCTTCTTGCGAAAGGCGTCCCCTTGAGGGCCGACTTCCCCCGGCCGGGGGAAGATGTCACCGCAGGTGACAAAAGGGGGAATCTGGCTTTGCGCAGCAAAGACTGAGGGGGTAACTTTACCCGGGATACCGGCTCACTTCCAGCAGCTGCTCTGCCCGCTTTACCTGCTCTGCGGTGGGCGGTACAGCGTCCGGCAGGGGGTAGGGGATGCCCAGCTTCTGCCACTTGAACAGCCCCAAGGTGTGGTAGGGCAGCACCTCCACCCGCTGCACCGTTTTCAGGCTGCGGATGAAGTCTGCCGTTTTGCGCAGCCCCTCCTCGTCGTCGGTCAGCCCGGGCACAAGGACGTGCCGGATCCACAGCGGGATGCCGAGGTCGGAGATGTGCCGCGCCATGGCAAGGATGTTGGCGTTGTCCTTGCCGGTGAGCTGCCGGTGGCGCTCCGGGTCGATCTCCTTGAGGTCTAAAATCACCAGACTGGTGTTAGCCATCAGGCGGTCGAACGCCGCCAGATACGCCGGGTCGTCCGGGCGGAAGGGCTGCCCGGCGGTGTCCAGCGCCGTGTGCACGCCCTTGGCGCGCGCCAGCGTGAAGAACTCGGTCAGAAAGTCCATCTGCCGCAGCGGCTCGCCGCCGCTGACCGTGATGCCGCCCTTTTTGCCCCAGTAGTTGCGGTAGCGGTATACCCGCTGGAACAGCGCTTCCGCTGTCCACGCCTCGCCGCCCTCTGCCCATGTTTCAGGGTTGTGGCAGTACTTGCACCGCAGGGCACACCCCTGCAAAAACACCACAAAGCGCACGCCGGGGCCGTCCACCGAGCCGAAGGATTCCAGCGAGTGGACGTACCCAAGGGTCTTACAGGACGCCATGGCAGGTGCGTGCCAGCACATCCAGCTGCTGCTCGCGGGTCAGGTCGATGAACTTGACGGCGTAGCCGGAAACGCGGATGGTGAAGTTGGCGTACTCCTCCT
>CAKSWQ010000038.1 GCA_934512105.1 uncultured Faecalibacterium sp.
CACCTTCTTTGACTCTGTTATATCACTTTTTCTCAAAAGTTAAAGCACTCGATGCTGTATTATTGAAAATTGCTATACTTGCGCCTTAAAATTTGATTTCATAATAGTTGCTCCTTTTTAGTTGGAATTATCAATTTGTGCCTAAATTTTTACTTTTTGTGGTCAGGACGTAAATGATTTCCTCGAAGAATTTGCTTTCGGAGCTTCTTCCAACGTCCGTAGGCAATGTGCTGCTCCAACTGAACAATGCCAGCAAGTGCAATGCCATCCAGAATTCCCTGTAAGTAGAGAGCGTGCTTTTCGGCGGCTTCTTGTTCAGCCAGTTCGTTCAGATAGCTGCGCAGGCTGTCGTTCTGCTCTTTGGGGAGAGACACCAGAACATCTTCGGCCTTGCGGCTGGTTTCGGTTTCCTGCCAAGGTGGAAGATTGGATAAAGCGTCTTCCATGATTTGGTTGAGTACGGTGTCGAGCAGATGGTCAAAGTGTAAATGCTTCATGGTGAACCTCCAATACTATAATTGCGTGTAAAATAAAAAGACACACAAATTCGCTGAAATTTGCGTGTCTGACGGTTTGATATGCGTGTTTAACAAAGCGGGAAATTATCCCAAATGTCGAAACTACTTTTTGAAGAATTGCAGTAGGCGATTCTGTTTTTTGCAAAAGCTGAGGGATTTATAAGAATACAAAAGTTACTTTCGGAAAGTGGATTTCTCTATAAGAGATAGAAGGGCACTCTAATGAATGGTAGTTAGTTATTATGATGATATATCGTAAAGATATAAGTTGATTAAATGAAATATATATTTATAAAAATAATTTAATAAATTAAACAATAGATTAAATTGGATTATTTATATTGATTGTTGTTGAATTAAATTTTAATTGGTTCATAACATCATGATAAATTATGAAAGGAGACCATTTTTATGACTATGGCTAAAAAGTTACCTATATTTTATCCCTCGATTCATACATTTGAGCTTCACGGGAAGTATCATAGTTACGCTATTATGACGGATTTATTTGAAAGAATGAAGGAGCTGATAGCAGAAGGAAAATATCACCGCACGAAAAATAAGAAGAAAAAGGATAAGCAGAGAATCGAAAAGCAAAAACGTTACTGCTATACGAAAAAAGGTGGTGGCTTAAAAGTTGAGTTGAATAAATCCACAGGACATGGAGATTGGCAAATAATCTTATCTGGTATAAATCTGGCGCGGATTGCTGGAAATCCATCGAGATTGGCATTGGCAGATTTATCTCCCGATGGCTTTAATTATCAGATGCAGCATTTCTTCATGGAATTAGAGCAACTGGGGCTTTTGAACTGGGAAGGAAGAATCGAATGGATTCTTTACAGAGCCGATGTTACGCAGGATTTTTATGTGAAATGCGACCCGGTGCTTCCGATAAAACTGGCTCGATATGCAGGTGAGGCGATGCCTTATGGGAAAGGAACTGAGAAGCACTATGATAAGCACAACGAGATGCGAAGCGGCAGATTTGAAAAAGAGGAATATGATTTTGAGATCTATGATAAGCATAAAGCCTTATTAACTGATATAAGAAATGGGTGTCCGGTTTCGGAGGGTGATCTGGAAAAATCGAGAAATCTGATTCGATGCGAGATACAGCTCAAACGAAAATTCCTATTAGAGTTCGAAAAGCAAACATTCCAAATTGAAAATGGTCAGGATAGGAAGCTTGAACTGCAAGATATACCGTATGCTTTATGGAAGCTTGGCGAACGTGCGCCGGGAATCTTATATGATAAGACAGAAAAGCTGTTTGGCACTGATCCGTGGTATCATGCACAAAGCGCATTGAAAGTGCTGGAATCAAGCAACTTGGACGAATCAACGACTGCGTTAGTTAAAAATTACATTGTATCAGTGAATGACGAAGAGCAATACAGTTCATATACTGCATACCAGGAAGCGAAAATAAAAAGAGTATTGAAGCAGTTGGCAATCAACCTTGTAATCGTTCCTGACAAAATTTTGAATGAACGCCAGTTTGCACGGCTACCATTTGATTCTTTTTGCTCAAGGGTTCAGAACTGTGAGAAAAATCTATGACCCTTTCTATGTTCCGCAGCAGCCGGCTCTACCGAATGCGCACCATTACTAGGAAATAATATATATTTCATAGGAAAATCAATGCGATTCTGCGAAATTTATTAGCAAAACAACAAAAGTTGAGGGGGCGGGAAGCCTAATGTGGAGGGTTATCATATACCCTTTGACGCTTTTTAGCCCATTTTAGACTAGAAAAGTAGTAGATATTGCTGTTTGATAAAAGTTGAAAAAATACAAAAATAATAAACGATATACTGCACTAAATTAAAACGAAAAGGATGATTGATATGTTGAAAAATAATATAAATCCTACGATTGGAAAATTTGATTTACAATGTACGATTTACAAAACAGACTGGAGAATACTGAATGGGCTGAACAAAATGTGCGATGAAGGAAGATATGTCTGCACAAAAAATGGTTATGAGTTCCAGAAAAGCGATAGGAGTTTGATTGTTACATACTGGGTGGAATGGAAAAAAGACCGCACTATCATAAAAATCAAGAATATTGATTTGCCGCTGTTGCAGGGGAATTGGTCGAAACTGGCTCTGACAGATTTAGCAGAAAGAAGTATCAAGAATGGGGCAGAGACACTCTTGAAAGAATTGGAGGATCTTGGCATCCTGTGCTTCAGAAGATACCAATGGAGTATAAATAAACTTGCGCTGGTACAAGATTTTTATACGGAAGAGCCGTCACATACTTTCATGAAAACCGTAAAATATTACACAGAATATATGGAATATGGCACGAAAGGTACTGCTTGCTCCAAAAAGGATATAGGGACGATGCCTTTGAATGCAATAAGTTTTGGAGATGGAAAGTTTGAACTGGTGGATAAAGAACGTGAGTTGGAGGTTCTATCAAGAACTACGGGAACAATTCCAGAAGCAATTTTGCATCGTGCGGCACATCGGTTACGATATACAGTCAATCTGGGATGGAAAGAACTGCGTGCTCTGGAAGAATGGAATCCAGAATTACGCTCAATCAGTCTGAATATGGACGTGCAAGATGGTCTGATTTCAAAATACCTTATGGAGATAAGAGATAAAATTCCGCAGATTATAATGCAGAAGACAGAAGCGTACTTTGGACATAACCCTTGGATCGTGGCTAGTATGGTGCAAGAAAAGATGAAACGGACGGAAGAAGAGGAAAACATTAGATTTGGAACAGAAGTATGGGCCGGGATGAAACACTATCTGGAAAAAGTTAAAGAACTAGAAATACCAGAAGTTCTACGGAATTGGTCGATGGATAATATGGTATTTGATGATTATATGAAAGAAAATGTAAAAAAGACATTGTGGAGGATGGGATTGAACGCAGTTGTGATACCTGATGAAATCTTTGAATCCGAAGAACTCCAATACTTCCCATGTCCTAACATTAAGGCAAGGATTTATCGGACAGAATGCGTCAAATGATGAAAAGACGTACTGATATGAACAACATTATAGTAAATTGAACTTATGAATGGGAGTGATTGTAATGCTAGACGAATATCCTATTGTTCTAAATTTCAAGCAAGTACGAGAAATTTTACATATCAGTAAGAATCTTCTGCTAAATCTCTTGAATATGGGTGAAATTCCCGGATACAGAGTGGGAAATCTCTGGCGAGTGAACAGAGAAGATTTAATTGAGTACATGAAACAACGCTAAAAGGCGAACGAGCAACCGACAGCAGGCGGTGCAGTCAAAGTTGAAGAACCAACGATGGCTGCGCTGCCTGTTTGTTAGATGTTTTGTATCTGCTAAAAAATCCTTTTATTTCGGACAGAAATCAGCTATAATAAGAGATAAAGTGGAAGAGAATTCCGAAATCACACGCTGAGAGGGACTTTACCTATGAAAATCAAGAGCCTTGCCTTAGAGAATTTTATGATTTTCGATTCTGTTGATGTGGAGTGGTCTTCGGGCATCAATGTGATTTTAGGCGATAATAGTACTGGCAAGACCACGTTGTTGAAAGCTTTGTATGCGCTGGTAAAGCCGTACAGCCGAAAAGACTTCCCCAAATGCACACTGCCGCAGCAGGAAGATATGATCGTCAATAAGATGGTTGGTGTTTTTCGTCCTGATGAGGGGAAAATTGGACGCATGGCAAGCCGCAAGCGTGGTGCATCGAAGACAACGCAGATGAAGGTCTGCATGGCTGAAGGCGATATAATCAATGTGTCGTTCGGAAGCCGTAAGGAAAATCATGCTGACGTGTCCATTCAGGCAGCGGAGAAAGAGAAGCCGTTTGAACCTGTCTACCTGCCGCCTAAAGAGATGATTTCGGCAACAGAACATTTCCAGAGTCTGTATGAGGAGTATCATATTGACTTTGAAGAAATGTACTATGACCTCACCAAATTGCTGGACAAGCCGCTGAAAAAGGGCGCATATACCAGCGAGCAGAACGAAGTTCTCTCAAAATTTGAGGAAAGCATGAAGGGTAAGGTTGTTCAGAAGGACAAGAAGTTCTACCTGAATGTAGAAGGCGAAGGCTCTTTTGAAATGGGCCTGCTGTCCGAGGGCTATAAAAAGCTTGCAACAATCGTTTACCTGATTCAGTCTGGCAGTCTTAGCAAAGGCTCGATTCTGTTCTGGGATGAGCCTGAAACCAATATGAATCCAAAGATGGTGGAGCCTATTGCGCAGGCATTGGGAGCATTGGCTCGTGCAGGAGTTCAGGTCTTTGTTACGACCCATGATTATTTTACCATGCAGAGCTTTAACCTGATGGCAAAATATCCACAAGGTAAGCCTGTCGATGTGCAGTTCATCTCGTTGTACCGTGACGAGGACGGAAAAATTGCGATGGAGACAGGAAAAGAACTGGCCGACCTTGACCATAATTCGATTATGGAAGAGTTTGACGAGCTGTACAATCGGGAACAGGATTTGATTTATGGTACTAACTGAAGGAAAACTGCAATTTACGTTTCCGGGTGAAAAGGCCATCAAATTTGATGATACCGAATTTTATCGGAAACGGTTCAATAAGCTGTCAGGCGCAAAGGGTGTGGACTTCATCTGCGATACGGATGATTTTCTGATGCTGCTGGAGGTCAAGGATTGCCTTGGCAATGAGGCGGAGAACCGTTGGAGAGTGGCAGTAGACAATACCAAAGTAGACACTTCACCAACGTCAGTTGATACGGAGGGCAGAGAAAGCTTTGATAATGAAGTAGCGCATAAGGTGGCTATGACGATCTCCTGTCTGCTTGGCGCGCAGACCTTCGGTGAAAACCGTCCATTCCAGCAGGAAGAACTGATTCCGTATGCAAAGGCATTGGAAAATGAGAAAATTGCGCAGCGTAATAAGAATGTTTTTGTTGTCCTGCTGCTGGAAGGTGACTTTCAATCTGGCACCCGAACCAAGAAAATGAACATGGACAGAATCCAGCTCAGCATTGAAAAGAAATTGAAATGGCTGAATTGTAAGGTTTCGGTCGTGGATGCCAGTACATACAGGAGCAATCTCTTTGAAGTGGAACGGATAACCTGAAAGGACACCTTATTATAATAGGAAGCACATCTGTTGAGCAAGAATGACAGAAATGAACGCATTTCCATCCATCACCCTCAGCAGCTCAGGCTGCAATCAAGAACCCTCGCAAGGTTTTGCGTGAGCGCCCCCAAAAGCACAAATAAAGCAAACAAACCGCCCCGGTTTCCGCAACAGGAAGCCGGGGTGGTTTTGTATGCAGGAGACCGGAGAGCAAAGGCGGTTCTTCCGACCCTACGCTTTCTTGCATTTCACAGAAAAATGTGCAAACAAAAAGCAGGCAGTGTCGTGGAAAGGAGGAGGAAAGCGACACTGCCTGCTGTATAGGAACCCCTGAACATTGCGGCTTGGTCAGGAGGGATTTGGTAGTCTGTCCGCCGTTCTGGCTATTGCCTCGCATAGAAACGGGAGACAGTTTTTTATGGGCCTGCTGTGCGCCGCTGCTGCGGCCGCACCCGCAGGGAAATGTGCCTGCATGGGCATTTGCGGGGAGAACCTTTCGGAGGTTATGGGGGATGTCCGTTCCGTTCTCCCTGAGTGCACCCTTATTATGCCAGACAATCGTGGCAATTCTTTGTGGTAATTTTGAACAGTTTGCAAATAAATACCCTGCCCATGAAAAAAGACTGCTGAAAAGTCCGCGCTTCTCAGCAGTCTGAATCTGAATTTTTTGCGTTACACCCCAAAGAACTCCTTGGCAATGTCGGCGCTGCGCTTGGCGTCCTTTGCGTACCAGTCCGCGCCGATCTTTTCGGCGTATTCCGGGGTCAGCACGGCACCGCCTACCATGATCTTGCAGTCCAGCTGTGCCGCGTGCAGGGCGGCGATGGTCTCCTCCATGCTTTTCAGGGTGGTGGTCATCAGGGCCGAAAGGCCTACCAGATGCACGTCCTTTTCCCGCACGGTGTCCACTACCGTCTCCACCGGCACGTCCCGGCCAAGGTCCAGCACCTCAAAGCCGTAGTTTTCCAGAATGACCCGGACGATGTTCTTGCCAATGTCGTGCACATCGCCCTTGACGGTGGCAAGGACGATGCGTCCCTTGCTGGCGCTGCCCTCGCCCTTTTGGGCAATGGCGGTCTTGATCTCCTCAAAGGCGCTCTGGGCGGCGCTGGCGGCCTGCAGCAGCTGCGGCAGGAACAGGGTGCCTTTTTCGTACTTGGCACCCACGACGTCCAAAGCGGGGATCAAGGCTTCGTCTACCACCTCCAGCGGTTGCTTTTCCACCAGCAGGGCGCGGGTATGGGCGGCGGCGTCACCCTTCAAGCCCTTTTCCACCGCTTTCATCAGGGCGGCGTAGGGGCCGGTAAGCTCCGCTTCGGCGGCACTGGCGGCAGGCGCGGCCTTTGCAGCCTGTGCCAGCGCGGTGCTGGCGGGCACGCGGTCGGCAAAGCGCTCAATGTACTTTGTGCTCTGCTTGTCCCGGTTGGTCAGCACGTTGTAGGCGTATACCGCCGCCATCATCTCCTCGCTGGAGGGGTTCATGATGGCAAGGTCCAGCCCGGCGTACATCGCCATGGTCAGGAAGGTGGTGTTCAGGTAGGTACGGCAGGGCAGACCAAAGCTGATGTTGGACACGCCCAGCACAGTGCGCACTCCCAGCTCCTTTTTGCAGGCTTCCAGTGCCTGCACCGTGGCAAGCACATCCTCCTGCTGGGCGCTGGCGGTCAGGGTAAGGCAGTCGATGTAGATATCCTCCCGGGGGATGCCTGCTGCCAGCGCCGCCTCGGTGATGCGGCGGGCAATGGCCACACGGTCTGCGGCCTTGGGCTGGATGCCTTTTTCGTCGATGGCAAGGCCCACGATGGCAGCGCCGTACTTTTTGCACAGCGGCAGGATGGCAGCAAGCTTTTCCGGCTCGCCGTTGGTGGAGTTGACGATGGGCTTGCCGTTGTACACCCGCAGACCCCGCGCCAGCGCCTCCACATTGGAGGAATCCAGCTGCAAGGGCAGGCTGGTCACGCTTTGCAGCGCCTTGACCACCTGCTCCATCAGCACCGGCTCATCCACGCCGGGTGCGCCTACGTTCACGTCCAGAATTTGCGCCCCGGCCTCTGCCTGACTGACGGCCTGTTCCAGCACATAGTTCATGTCGCCCTCCCGCAGTGCCTGCTGGAAGCGCTTTTTGCCGGTGGGGTTGATGCGCTCGCCCACCACCGTGATGCCGTCCACCGTGACCGTGTCCACCGGGGAGCACAGCACCGAGGGCATCCGGTGCGCGGGACGCCCCGGGGTGCAGCCTGCAAAGGTGCCGTTGAGCAGCTTGATGAACTCCGGGGTGGTGCCGCAGCAGCCGCCGGCGGCAAACAGGTGCAGCTCCCGGTAGGGCTTCATCTGTAAAGCGAACAGCTGCGGGGTGATGTCGTAGCCGCTGCCGTCCGCCCGGGGCAGACCGGCGTTGGGCTTGACGAACACCGGGAAGTTGCCGGGCACGGCTTCTGCCAGCCGTTTTGCCATGGGGAAGATCTCCTTGGGGCCCAGCGAGCAGTTGATGCCCACGGCGTCGGCACCCAAGCCCCGGGCGGTGGCGGCAAAGCTTTCCACCGTGCAGCCGGTAAAGGTGCGCCCGCCCGCTTCAAAGCTCATGCTGGCCAGAATGGGCAGATGGGTGTTTTCCTTGGCAGCCAGCAGGGCGGCTTTCAGCTCGTACAGGTCAGTGTAGGTCTCAAAAAAGATCAGGTCTGCCCCGGCGGCTTCGCCCGCCTTGACGATGCGGGCATACTCGGCCACAGCATCCTCAAAGGCCAGCGTTCCGCTGGGCTCCAGCAGCTCGCCCAGCGGGCCCACGTCCAGCGCGGTCAGCGCACCGTAGGGCGCACAGGCACGCTTGCAGTTTTCAATGCCTGCGGTGATGATCTGCTCCAGCGTGTAGGCGCTGCCCGCCAGCTTGTGGGCAGAAGCGCCGAAAGTGTTGGCGTTGACGATGCGGCTGCCGGCCGCAGCGTACTGCGCATGGATGCCCTCGATGAGCGCCGGGTCGGTGATGTTCAGCTCCTCCGGGCGTGCGCCCAGCTTGAGCCCGGCAGCTTGCAGCATGGTGCCCATGCCGCCGTCCAGCAGGATGGTATTGCTCTGCTTGAAAAGTTCATTCACTTGCACAGGTCTTTCCCCTCTTTCTGTATTCGCAGCGGGTGCGCAGCACACAATGGCCGCACCCGGCCAGATGTCCCTTTACCGGGTGGTCGCTGACTCCCAGCAGGGCGGTCACGCTCTTGCGCGGGGTCATCAGGTTGGTGTCGGTGACGCATAGTCCGGCCTTGCGCGCGGTGTCCAGCGCCGCTGCCACCAGCGGCTGCACCGCGATGTCCCAATCGCCGTAGCCGGGCGAAAAGCGCCCGGTCAGATACTTTCCCTCAGTCGCCGCCCACTGGCGCAGCTGCGCCTCGGCAGCATCGGCGGTCTGCTCGGCCAGTGCGCTGCCCAAGGCATCGGAGGCTACCCCGGCGGCAATGTCGCCCACGCCCGCCCGGCGGATCTGGGCATCCACCCCGGGCCCCAGCGTCACCGCCAGCAGAATGGCCTGCTCGCAGCCAGCCAGATGCTTGTGCACGTCCTCGCCGGGCAGAAGCCCGGCTTCGGTCAGGGCAGGGACATCTGCCAGCAGCCACACCGCCCGGGGCGTCGCCGCCGCCAGCAGCGGCACCGCGCAGTTTTGCAGCAGTGCCAGCGTGGCAGCGTCCGGCTCGCCGTGCGCGCCGAAATACCGCGCCGCCTGTGCCAGATCTGCCGCCTGCGGCTTTTCCAATGCCAGCGGGCGTGGCACACCGATCGCCATGAGCCGCACCTCCTTACTTCGCTCGAATAAAGTACTATTCAGTATACCGCACTTGTGGGCTTTTATCAATCCCGCAAAAGGGGGGAAAAAGAAAAAAGGCTGCTCTGTTTTATCGCAAGGCAAGAAATTGGTGCAACATAAAGACTGTGACATGAAATTAGACCTGCCTATCCGGCAGATTTCCGCGCTTTTTATATAGAGAAAACACGCTTTTTTGCCTGTTGGAACAGCAGAACTATCCGGCTGATTGAACAAGATTTCCTAGCATTTTTGAGCACTTTTCACGAAGATAGCGTGATGATTTGTCCGGTGGAAAGTTTTGTTGAATGATGTTGAAAACTGGAGCTGTTGTCCTCCTACGCGAAGCGTTCATTGACTTATGGATTGTCGAATCGTATACTTGTATCAGCGGTCGAATGATACAAAATGTCGAGGTTGAATATTATGAAGTTTGGAGAAATGAAAATCGATGTCAACCATTCTTGGGGATACAAAAAGAATTACTTTGAAAAGAAGGCAGAAGCAAAAGAAGGCAGACGACTTTTAAAAACACATCAAGAGTATCAAAAAGTTAGAAACGACAAGGCTATAAAAACAGAAGATGAATTTTATAGATTGGTTTTATACTCATATATGGTTGACTGTATTTTGATTGAGAATCCGGATCTAAGAGACATGTATCAAGAAATTTACGATCGATGCAAAAAGAACAATGGCTTTCAGCCAGCTTATTATTGGACTGTTGACGAATTTCTCGTAATGTATGACAATCCAGAACTATACGAAAAAAATCTTCATAAAGAAAACAAAGAAAACATCAATAAAATAGTCTCTGAAAGATTAGAACAAATTCAAACTCAGCAAGACCTCGCCAGCGGCAAGCGTGTCGTCTGTCCCTACTGCAAGTCCACGAACACTGAGAAGATCAGCACCGTGAGCCGTGCCGTGTCTGTGTCCCTCGTGGGTGCTGCCAGCGGGAAGATCGGCAAACAGTGGCATTGTAAGCAGTGCGGGAGTAATTTCTAACGCCGAACTGCAAGGTGTGCCGTCCTATCAAGCAACACTAAAGCCCCTGCCCAAAAGGCAGAGGCTGATTTTTTTAGATGAGAGATTTACAGGTAAGCCATGTTTGAAAGCATCCGGCGGGCTTATGCTGCGCAGTCGGGATTTCTATCTACGCCCCATACAAGGGGCGACTATTCATGCTGCACAGTCAGGGAAGTTCACAACAGTGATTTCGGCCACGGCCTTTTCGACCGTCTGCAAGATGTGCTCTATCTTCTCCACCGTGTCAGCTGACAGAACGACCTCGCCGCACTGTTCGCACTTCAGGCAAGGCACGTTCTTGATGACCACAACACAGTTCTTGAGTTGCACCGTGTGAATGGTCGTGCTGGGCTTCATTTCGCCCTTGCAAAAAAAGCAAGTCATAATCATTCCCCTTTCTTCTTTCGTTCAGTATACGTTGCGTTCCAGTGGTCGAGATCAGGCCAATAGGCCGTCAGAATCCACAGAGCGTCCTCATGAATGCCGCAGACAACGTGCAGCCAGCGGCCTGCCAGATTGACCCCTAACACCAGACAGGACGGACACCGGTAATCATTCGGGCGGTATTCGATGATCTTCCCGCTCTGGATAGCCTGCCGGATGTCTGCCAGCAAAATGCCGCGTTCATAAAGCCGGGCTTGTGAATGGGCTGTCAGGAAGATTTGCCCGCTGAGGGATAGTGTGCGCAGGTTCTCTATTGTCAATTCCATCATGCATCTTCCTCTTCATCTGGTTCACTGAGAATCTTTTTGAAAAGTTCTTCCGTGGAGCCTGTGAAGAGTTCACCGCCGCCGTTGTCAAGTTCTTCAATGGCCGCTTTCGTCTGGGCGTTCGGAATCTCATGTTCACGTATAAAATCCTCTGCTGCCTGTTTTAGAACTGCATTTGAAGTTGTCCCGGCGGCCGCACACACGGCTTTGAACTCTTCCGCAAAGTCTTTTCTGACTCTACACGCCAAGGAAGTCATGTTTTCCTTGTCCCATCGCGCATTGCTTATCTTTTTCTTTTCGGAAATAGCCATTTGCTCACCACCTTCTATTTTTTCAATAATAGTATACCACCAAAAGGCACTGTTTACAATGCTCAAATTGTACAAATCAACACTATAAACATTGTCCGTTTTATCAATTCGCAGACACTATAAACAGTGCTGCAATAAAGACACAGCAAGGGAGGCACGACCGGAAGGCAAGGGGCGAAGGATGTACCGGGAGCGCAAAGACCTAGAGTTAGCTAAGACAGTAACCCACTTCCTGATAAGTTGTATAAAAGAAAGTGGCGCGGTGCCAGCTACCAACTACACACCACGCCAAACCCACAACAGGGTCAAGCTCAAGGCATTTTTTGAGTTATAAGGCATAAATAAGGCACATTCCAACTGAATTTCAAGAAGCAAGCAACAAATAAAGCCACGACAAAACCGCATTTATAAGCGGTTTATCGTGGCTTTTCTTGTGGTCGGAGTGGCGAGACTCGAACTCGCGGCCTCCTGCTCCCAAAGCAGGCGCGCTACCAACTGCGCAACACCCCGGCATCCGGCGGCACAGCTGCACCGCCAGAATATAGTATATCGTTTTTTGCGCGGTTCGTCAATACAGAATCCACAGCTGACGGCACTGCACGGTCTGCTTTTTTTTCAGCCGACAGAAGCGGCAGCTGGCAACAGCGGAAAAGGGCGTGGTAGCAGGCGGTTTTTATGGGAACTGGGTGCGGGTTTGGTGCAACTGCCGAAAAGCGGATGCAAAAACTATACAGAGTGCAAAACTTGTTGCACTCTAGTTGCAAACAGGCCGGAAAGGTGCTATCATAACACTATATCGCCGTGAAGCGTAGTGAGATGCGGCGGTGGGAAAGCAGACGATAGCTAAAAAAGAAAGGCACGGCGTAAGCGATGACGATACAGGAATGCTATAATAAGATGGGCGCGGACTATCAGGAGGTGCTGGGGCGGCTGTATAACGAGACCATGATCTGCAAATTTGTGCGAATGTTCTTGCAGGACGACAGCTTTCAGATCTTGGAGGAAGCGCTGCGCAGGGGAGACGTGAAAGAGGCGTTCCGTGGGGCGCATACCCTCAAGGGCGTCTGCCAGAATCTGGGCTTTTCCAATCTGTACGCGCCCACCTATACCCTGACCGAGACTCTGCGTGCCGGACAGCTGGATGGCACACAGGAGCAGTTTGCAAAGGTGAAAGAGCAGTATCAGTGCACGGTGGATGCCATCCGTGCGCTGGACTGAAATATAATGCGGTGTCGGGCGGCTTTCGGGCTGCTCGGCATTGTTTTTTACGGGTGCAGTTGAAAACAGCAGAACCGCCCCTTGTACCGCCGCGCAGTTTGCGGTATGATAGACAAAAAAGGGAGGGAGAACCTATTATGTCCAAACATATCCTTGTCTGCCTGTCCATCAGCGCGGAGCAAAAGGCTCGCATCGAGGCAGTGCAGGGCTTTGCATACCGTTTTACCACCCCGGATACCGCCACAGCGGAGGATGCCCTGTGGGCCGAGGCCGTGCTGGGCAATCTGCCGGTGCCGCTGATCCGGCAGAACGACCATCTGGAGTGGTTCCAGTCCAATGCAGCTGGTCCCAATAACTATCTGGAGCCGGGTGTGCTGCCGGAGAGCTGCATCGTGACCAACGCTACCGGTGCTTACGGTCTGGCCATCAGCGAGTGTATGCTGGCAATGTGGCTCAGCCTGCTCAAGGAGCTGCCCACCTACCGGGACAACCAGCGGGAGCACCGCTGGGCACCCACCGGCCACTCTGTGGGCAGCATCGCGGGCAGCCGGGTGCTGTGCGTGGGCATGGGCGATATCGGCTCTAACTTTGCCCGGCGGGCGTATGCGCTGGGCGCTGAGGTGGTGGGCGTGCGCCGCACCGTGCACCCGGACACCCCCTGCCCGGACTACTGCACCCGTGTGGTGGCGCAGAGCGAATTGGACGCAGAGCTGCCGCAGGCCGACCTTGTGGCGCTGAGTTTGCCCGGCACGCCGGAGACGCTGCATCTGTTCGGCGCTGAGCGGCTGGCGCTCTGCAAGCGCGGCGCTATCCTGCTCAATGTGGGACGCGGCACCACCGTGGACGGAGAGGCGCTGGCAGCGGCGGTGCACAGCGGGCAGCTTTCCGGCGCAGGGCTGGATGTGACCGACCCGGAGCCGCTGCCGCCGGAGCATCCCCTGTGGGCAGAGCCGAACGTGATCATCACGCCTCACGTCACCGGCGGATTCAGCCTGCCCAAGACGCTGGACAATATCGTGGATATCTTTGCGCACAACCTCAAGCGCTATGCCGCCGGTCAGCCGCTGGATAACCAGATGGATCGCCGCACCCAGTATGCCAGCGGCGCACGGCTGCAAAGCACACTGTAAAGCCTGCGCTGCTTGACAAAACGGCGTGGGGGCGTTATACTACAAATAGAAAAGGTGCTGCCTGCAATGGTCAGCTACCCTCTCTGGCAATCGATTAAAAAAGTAAACGACCGCTCAGGATTGGAAAGCTGGGGCGGTCGTTACTTTTTGTTGTGAGAATAATGCTTTGCGCGCGGCTTATCCCGAAAGACATCCCGCGAGATCGTCCATGTCAACTGAATGACACCGATGATGACTGTGGCCAGAAGGTTCAGTGCACTGAAAACAATATTCAAAACTTCCATGATGGAACTCCTCCTTTGGGTATCCTGTTGTAAAACATTCAAACCGTCCGGAGGAGAACAGTAAGTAACTCTCTCCGGACATTTCTGCCAAGAGGGAGCCGACCACCTGCAATGCAGACAGCACCTGCCGCTTTTGCTGCGGCAGACTAAGTATAGCATGATTTAGCGTGCTTTGCAATGAAAAACGACCTGCTGCACAGTGCTTGTAAGGATGATAGCACAATATGTAGCTTTCCTTTACGACCCCAACCGTGAAAATGTAGAGCCGGAGCGTCCGCAGACGCTCCGGCTCTACGAAATTATAAATAGCTTTTCTGCTGATGATGCGCAGAGCAACGCGGAGCGCATTCTGAATCGTTCAGAACGGAGGAACAGAAACAAAAAACTGCCGCACAGGTGTACGGCAGTTTTTTCTGTTTTACAGCATCACTGCGCCTGTGCGAGGCAGGCGTCCATGGCGGTAAAGATGGCCTCGCTGGTCATGGTGGAGCCGGTGATAGCGTCCACACCGGCGGTGGAGCCGGTCTGGGTCAGCTGGGCTGCCAGCGTCTCAGCGGCTTTGCCGCCCAAGTCCGGGGTCTCGGCAGAGGCGTCCACCTGTACGGCAGTTACCTTGCCGCCGGTCACGGTGACTGTGACGGTCACCTCGCTCAGGCAGCCCTGTGCAGAGGAGGTGTAGCTGCCATCGGTCAGGGGAGCGGCGTTGTCGGCGGCGGGTACGGTGCCGGTGTTGTGGATATACAGGTTCAGCACAATGCCCATCAGCACGGTGGCCACCAGCATGAGCAGGATATTACGGGTCATTTTTGCGGTCATGGTATGGTATCTTCTCCTTGGGGGTGATTATTTTGCGGGCTTGAAGCTGTCGCGCAGGGTGACCACCCGGTTGTACACGCCGGGGTTCTTGCTGTCCGGGGTAAAGAAGCCGGTGCGCACGAACTGGAACTTTTCGCCGGGCTTTGCGTCCTTCAGGCTCTCCTCCAGCTTGCAGCCGGTGCGCACGGTGACGCTTTCCGGGTTCAGGTAGTCCTTGTAGTCGCTGCCTTCGGGGATGCCGTTCATGTTGGCTTCGGTGAACAGCTTGTCGTACAGGCGCACTTCGGCGTCCACACAGTGTGCGGCGCTTACCCAGTGGATGGTGCCCTTGACCTTGCGGCCGTCAGCGGGGTTGCCGTTACCGGTCTCGAGATCGGCGGTGCAGTGGATGGCGGCAATGCTGCCGTCGGCGTTCTTGTCCACGCCGGTGCACTTGACGATGTAGGCACCCATCAGACGCACCTCACCGTCCACAGTCAGACGCTTGAACTTGGGAGGCGGCACCTCGGCAAAGTCCTCGGCGTCGATCCACAGCTCGCGGGTAAAGGCCACCTTGCGGGTGGTGGTATCGTTGGCTTCGCGGTTGGGGTTGTTGGCCACGTCAAAGTATTCGGTCTTGTCGGCGGGGTAGTTGTCCACCACCAGCTTGACCGGCTCTAGCACGGCAATGCGGCGCTGTGCGGTCAGGTCCAGCTCGCTGCGGATGCAGGCTTCCAGCTGGCGCATATCGATCAGGTTGTCAGACTTGGAGATGCCAGCCTCCCGCACGAAGGTGAAGATGGAGGTGGGGGTGTAGCCGCGGCGGCGCAGACCGCACAGGGTGGGCATACGGGGATCGTCCCAGCCGTCCACGATGCCCATCTCCACCAGCTCACGCAGGTAGCGCTTGCTCATGACCGTGTTGGTCATGTTCAGGCGGGCGAACTCGCGCTGCTTGGGGAACTCGGCACCAAAGATGTTCTCGATGACCCAGTTGTACAGCGGGCGATGGTTCTCGAATTCCAGACTGCACATGCTGTGGGTGATGCCCTCGATGGCGTCCTGAATGGGGTGGGCGAAGTCGTACATGGGGTAGATGCACCACTTATTGCCCTGACGGTGATGCTCGGCATACTTGATACGGTAGATGGCCGGGTCACGCATATTCATGTTGGGGCTTGCCAGATCGATCTTGGCACGCAGGGTCTTTTCACCTTCCTTGAACTCACCGGCACGCATCCGGCGGAACAGATCAAGGTTTTCCTCCGGGCTGCGGTCGCGCCACGGAGAGGGACGGGAGGGCTTGCCGGCATCGGAGCCGCGGTACTCGCGCATCTCCTCGCGGGTCAAATCGTCCACATAAGCCTTGCCCTCGGTAATGAGCTTCTCGGCGTATTCGTAGCACTTATCAAAGTAATCGCTGCCGTAGAAGATGCCGCCGTTGGGGTCGGCACCCAGCCAGTGCAGGTCCTCGATGATGCTGTTGACATACTCCTCGCCTTCGCGGGCGGGGTTGGTGTCGTCCAGACGCAGGTTGAATTTGCCGCCGTACTGGTTGGCAATGGACCAGTTGATATAAATGGCCTTGGCGCTGCCGATGTGCAGATAGCCGTTGGGCTCCGGCGGGAAGCGGGTGTGGATCTGCTGCACCTTGCCCTCGGCAAGGTCGGCATCGATGATATCTGTCAGAAAGTTTTTATCAGCCATATAGGTTCCCCCTGTCAGGGCACGCAACGTGCCCCCTTTTTCTCATAATACTATATAATACACTATTTTGCGTTTTTCTTCAAGTACGGACTTGCGCGGCACATGGAAACCAGTTTTGCGGATCGACCTGTGGCGGCGGCAAAGCTTGCGGGAGTGCTAAAGGCTTCCCCCGACCGGGGGAAGCCTTTAGCGGAAAATGGATCAAAAAAGGATACGAAGCGGTCTTAGTTAAAGGAGCGGAAGCCCTTGCCGATGATCTCGCTGGAGTTGACGATGGTGATAAAGCTGTGGGGGTCGTTCTCCCGCAGGAAGTTGCGCAGCTGCAAAGCCTGACGGCGGGTGAGCACGGTCACCAGCACGCTGAGCTCGTGGTGGGTGTAGGCACCGTAGGCCTTTTCCACCGTGGCGGAGCGGTTCATATTGTGGATGATGAAGTCCAGAATGGGCTGCGGGTTCGCGGTCATAATGGTGCACACCTTGCGCAGGCGGATGTTTTCGATGGCACCGTCCACCACGAAGGATTTGCCGATGAGGCCAAGGATACAGTACAGGCCCGTGCCCATGCCGAACCGCACGGCGGCTGCCAGCACGATGAGGATATCGCTGACCATCAGCGCCTTGCCGATCTCCATGGAGGTGTACTTGGCAAGGATCAGCGCCACGATGTCGGTGCCGCCGGTGGAAGCACCGATGTCAAACACGATGGCAGCGCCCAGCGCGGGCAGAAACACTGCAAACACCAGATCCAGCATGGCATCGCCGCTCAGGGACACGCCGGAGGGATACAGCCACTCGCAGCCGGAAACGAAAAAGGAGAGCGCAAAGGAGGAGTAGATCGTCCAGCCCATGCACTTGATGCCCAAAAAGATAAAGCCCAGCACCACCAGCACCATGTTGATGATCCACATAAAGCCGCCCACGTTGATGCGGGGGAACAGGTCTGCCAGCAGGATGGACAGACCCGAGGTGCCGCCGAAGGCGAAGTGGTTGGGATTTTTAAAATATACGATGCCTACTGCCGTAAGCACAAGGCCGAGGTTCAGCAGGAAAAAGAAATTTAGATTCTTCAGCAGATTTTCGCGGCTGAAGGCTTCTTTTAAACCGTTCATGGATTTCCTCCAACAAAAAATACAGTGATCTGGCCTGAATGCCATGCAAAAATATACTACCCTTGTACAAGGAAGTCAAGGGATAAAGGAGAAGTTGTGGAAAAAGACGGAAAACAGCCGATAAAAGGTGAAAAAAACGACATATCCGGTGCGTTTTGGGCGTAAAAAGGCAAAACAAAGCGCCGCCCGCAGACAGAGCTGTCTGCGGGCGGCGCGGAGATTCAGTTCAGGAAAAAGGGAAAGGGCTTACAGGTTGAAGTAACGCTTTGCGTTGTCGAAGCAGATGCCCTTGACAATCTTCTCCAGAGCCTTCTCGTCGTTGGGGTACTCGCCGTCCTCGACCCACTGGCCGATGATGTTGCACAGGATGCGGCGGAAGTAATCGTGGCGGGTGTAGCTCAGGAAGCTGCGGCTGTCGGTCAGCATACCCACAAAGTTGCCCAGCAGGCCAAGGCTTGCCAGACGGATCATCTGATCCTCCATGCCGATCTTGTGGTCGTTGAACCACCATGCGGAGCCGTGCTGGATCTTGCCCGGCACCTCGCTGTTCTGGAAGCAGCCCAGAATGGTGCCGATCTGTGCGTCGTCGGCGGGGTTCAGGCTGTAAATGATGGTCTTGGGGCACTCGTCGGTGTCGTTCAGGGCGCTGAGCAGCTGTGCGATCTCGCCGCCGCAGGTGGCGGTGTTGATCATGTCAAAGCCGGTGTCGGGGCCCAGCAGGCTGTTCATCTTGCGGTTCACGCCGCGCAGGCAGTTGTAGTGGATCTGCATGGCAATGCCCAGACGATGGTACTGCTTGCCCAGATGGATCAGGATGTAGGTCTGGTACTTCTCAGCCTCTTCCACGGTGCAGCTCTCGCCCTTCATCACCTTCTGGTAGATGGCGTTCACCTCGTCCTTGGTGGCCTCACGGTAGGGGATGTAGTCCAGACCGTGGTCAGAAGCGCGGCAGCCCATCTCGGCAAAGAACTCGATGCGCTTGGTCAGGGCATCGGTCACGCAGTCGATGCAGGCCAGCTTTTCCTTGCCCACAACGGCAGCCAGCTTGGCCATGTACTCGGCAAAGCCGGGCTTGTTGATGTTGATGGCCTTATCGGGACGGAAGGAAGGAGCCACGGTGAACTTGATGGTGGGATCTTCCTTGATCTTCTGGTGCCAGTACAGGTCGTCGATGGGGTCATCGGTGGTGCCGATGAAGGCCACGTTGCTCTGCTCGATCAGGCCGCGGACGGTCAGCTTGGGATCGTGCTGCAGCTTGTCGTTGCACAGGTTCCACACTTCCTCAGCGGTGTCGCCGTTCAGCACGCCGTCGTAGCCGAAGAAAACGTGCAGCTCCAGATTGGTCCAGTGGTACATCGGGTTGCCGATGGCCATGGGCAGAGCCTCGGCAAACTTCTGGAAGCGCTCGCGGTCGGGCTTATCGCCGGTGATGTACTCCTCGGGCACGCCGTTGGAACGCATCACGCGCCACTTATAGTGGTCGCCGAAGTAGCTGCCGTCCGGGTTGCGGCCGCCCAGCCACACCTGAGCGATGTTCTCGAAGCGGCGGTTCTCGTAGATCTCGCGGGGAGGAATGTGGCAGTGATAGTCGCAGATGGGCATAGCAGCTGCATAGTCGTGATACAGATGCTGTGCGGTAGCAGACTGGAGCATGAAGTCCTTATCCATAAATGCTTTCATGGGATTTTAACTCCTTTTCTCTGATGAATTTGTTAAAATTTAGACAAAAACGGGCATGGAATTGCACCTGCTTGGAACGGGCAGGCTGCCTTACCCTTAGTATACCGGAAAACTCCGATGTATACAACTGAAAAACTGCCAAAATTTCACCCTTGGAATTGTACAAACCGCTGGAAATGCGCTAAATAGCCATTTTTGGACTAAAAACATTGCACAAAACACTTGACTTCTTTGTATACAACAGCATAAAATAAGAGCAGAAGATGGCAGGGGAAACGAGAGCCTGTCATGCAAAGCAAGTTTATAAAGGAGATCAATAAGATGGAAACTTTGAACTACAAGGTTCTGGAAGGCACTGGCTACAACGGCTACATCCTGAAGGATGCTCCCGTTAAGGTGATGCAGTTCGGCGAGGGCAACTTCCTGCGCGCATTCGTGGACTACTTCTACGATGTCGCAAACGAGAAGGCCGGCTACAACGGCAAGGTCAAGCTGGTGCAGCCCATCGGCAACTTCCCCCAGATGGCAGACTGGATCAACGAGCAGGAGGGTCTGTACACCCTGTACCTGCGCGGCAGCGAAAAGGGCCAGAAGGTGGACGCAAAGCGGGTGATCTCCTGCGTGTCCGACTGTGTGTGCCCCTACGTTGACGGCAAGTGGGACGAGGTTCTGGCTCTGGCTCGCTCTGAGGATCTGGAGACTGTTGTATCCAACACCACCGAGGCCGGCATTGCCTACACCAAGGGCGACAGCCAGTTCGATCAGGTTCCTCCCAACAGCTTCCCCGCAAAGCTGACCCGCGTGCTGTTCGAGCGCTACAAGGCTTTCAACGGCGCTGCCGATAAGGGTCTGGTCATCCTGAGCTGCGAGCTGATCGACAACAACGGCAAGGAGCTGCAGAAGTGCTGCAACAACTACGCTAAGGATTGGGATCTGGAGCCCGCCTTCATCGACTGGATGAACACCGCCAACACCTTCTGCTCCACTCTGGTGGACCGCATCGTTCCGGGCCGCATCCGTGACCCGCAGGAGCTGGCTGCTCTGGAAGAGGTCAACGGCTACCACGATACCGTTCTGGACGTGGGCGAAGTGTTCGGCGTCTGGGTCATCGAGGGCCCCGCAGGTCTGGAGGACAAGCTGCCGTTCAAGAAGGCCGGCGTCAACGTCATGGTCGTGCCCGACGTTACCCCCTACAAGAAGCGCAAGGTCCGCATCCTGAACGGCGCACACACCGGCTTTGTGCTGGGCGCTTATCTGGCAGGCTTTGATATCGTCCGCGACTGCATGCACAACGACACCGTGCGCGGCTTTATGAACAAGATGCTGCACGAGGAGATCATCCCCACCCTGCCGCTGGACAAGAAGGATCTGGAGGACTTTGCCTCTGCTGTTGAGGACCGCTTCAACAACCCCTTCGTCAACCACGAGCTGATGAGCATCTCCCTGAACTCCACCTCCAAGTGGAAGGCCCG
>CAKSWQ010000039.1 GCA_934512105.1 uncultured Faecalibacterium sp.
CTTTGTAGTTTTGTAGAATCCAAGGCGTTCAAAATCGCCATTGTTCCCAGCGCAGACCGGAGCATGGACACTTGCACTGTCTGCCAGACCCGGCGCGGTCATGACTACGTTGTGATGAACCGCTGAACAAACACACCGCCCACTGCCAAGGAGGTGCAGCGGGCGGTGTACATATTGCAAAAGGAGGGCAGCTTTTGATCCAAAACTGGAAATTCCAGCGTGGAGACATTTTCTTCACCCGTTTCGACAACGCCATCGGTTCAGAGCAAAGCGGGAATCGTCCGGCAGTCGTTCTCCAGAACGATGTGGGAAATTTTTACTCGCCCACGCTGATCGTGGCCACATTGACAAGCAAGGCGGCAAAAAAGTATACCCAGCCGACCCACTGCCTGCTGGTGAACGATTTTCTCTCCGTTCCGTCCATCGTTCAGGCAGAGCAGATCTTTACCGTAGACAAGAGCAGGGTGCTGAAATTCCTCGGACACCTCACCCCGGAAGAAATGAGCCGGGTGGATGATGCTGTCCGTGCCAGTCTTGCCCTGAACCCGATGGGGAGCATTCAGCGGCTTCCACCTATCATCCGTTCTACGGCGGCTTACGCGCCGCCTGAGGTGGTTGACGGCAAGCCGCCCATCTATCCCTACACGCCCATCAAATCGTCCTTTGAGGACGCTGGAAGCGTTGAGGACATGATGCTGTACACCGAACTGGAAGCTGCGGTACACGCAATGATCCAGCGGCTGGAATACAGCTTCACGTTTAACCCCAGCCTGCTCACCATCCCGAAGCGTAAGCAGCAGGTTGCGGAAATCCTGAAAGAAGCCGAAACGTACATCTGGAGGATCAAGGAGGAAATGCGATGCGCCTGAAAGACAACAACAATCCCTTCATCCATGTCAACCCGCCGTACCAGCTCATGGTCATCCACAGCAGCAAGCTGGTCTACCCCCGCGAACTGTATCAGCGCGGCGTGGAGCGCAAGCGTGTGGAACTGATCGCCGCCCACTTCAACGAATATGTGGCAAATGAGCCGAAGGTCAGTTTCCGCAACGGTCAGTTCATCGTAACGGATGGGCAGCACACCATCGAGGGGCGCATCCTCCGCAACGGCGGCAAGGATCTGCCGATCCTCTGCAAGGTGTACACGGGCATGACCGTGGAGCAGGAAGCCCTGCTCTTTGCCGAGCAGAACGGCTTCTCTGCGCCGCTGACGGCAGGCATCAAGCTCCGTGCCAAGGTGGTGGGCGGCGATGCCATCTCCAAGGCGTTTCTCGCAGCCACCAACCGGGTGGGGTTGAGTCTCAATTATGACAGCCAGCAGCTGACCGATTACCGCATCGGCTGCGTTGGTACGGCTTTCCGGCTCTACAAGCAGATGGGCGAACCGCTCTACTGTGAAACGATGCGGCTCATCGTGGCAGCATGGGAGGGCAAGCCGGATTCGTTCCGGGCATCTGTTCTGAAAGGCATGATGCACTTTGTGGAGCTGTACCACGGCGAGTTCAGCGAGGAACGGCTGCTCCGTGCGCTGCGCAGCATCCACCCGGTCGATATTTACCGCATCGGGCAAGACGACCCCGCAAAGCTGCGCGGATGGAAGAAATATGTTTTCCCAATCTACACCGCCTACAACGGCAAGTGCAGAAAAGACGCACTGCCGATGAAATTCTGATATTTACAGGCATTCCTCCCATATACACAAGGGGCATCCGCAAGCCGCAGATGCCCCTTGTTACATATTAAAGTGTAATATATAGTGTTCATGTGTTCATTCAATACAACATATAGAGAAAAGAGGTATTCTATGCGCTCTCAGTTCACTTCGTATGAGCAGCTTCCCATCACCCTGACAGCCGATCATGTCGCTGCTGCGCTGGGCATCTCCCGCGCCAACGCTTACATCCTGCTCCGTTCGGACGGCTTTCCCACGCTCCACATCGGTAAGCGGATGGTCGTGCCCAAAGACCGCTTTCTTCAGTGGATTAGCGACAGCGTAAACAGCTGATCTGACATCCTTGATTCAAGAGGTCGCTTTATTTATACTGATTCACGAAACGACTTGACATCAGGAAGGAGGCAATATGCCAAGCAAACGTTCTCACGGCGAGGGTACGCTTCGCCACCGCAGCGATGGTCGCTGGGAATTACGTATGATGGACGGCTACCAGAAAGATGGTTCGCCGCGCTTCAAGACCTTCTATGGCAAGACCCAGAAGGAGGTCAAGCTCAAACTGAAAGAGTATCAGGATGCGCTTATCAGCGGTGTCCAGCTGGACACGATCCTGTACTTTGAGGATTGGGCCGATACATGGTTCGAGGGTCACAGGGATAATATCGCTCCCACGACACAGGAAAGCTACAAATACTGCCTGAAAATGCTCAAAGAGGGATTTTATCATCGCCCCTTGACCGTCATACGCCCCATCGACATTGAAAACTTCCTGAAAGGGATGCGGCGCGATGGCCGCTCGGATTCTTACATCAGCAAGGCACGAGGGATGCTCTACCAGATCTTTCAAAAGGCAGAAGCCAATGACCTTGTGCGCCGCAACCCGGTCCGGCTTGCTGAAAAGATGCGGGCATCCGGCACCGCAAAACGCAAGGAAGCCTTTACCACAGCGGAAGTCGCCCACTTAATGAAGGTTCTCCCCGATGACCGCATGGGCTTGAGCATCCGGCTTTTGCTCGGCACTGGAATGAGAATGCAGGAACTTCTGGCTTTGGAGCCGCAGTTTATTGAAGAAGATGGCTCTGTCATTCACATCCGGCAGGCAGTAAAGGTCGTAAAAGGTACAGTCAGCATCGGCAGTCCGAAATCCAAAGACAGTATCCGGGATATTCCGGTGCCGCTGAATGTCCGCCCGTGTGCCATCAAGCTGCGGGATACCACCGACCAGTTCATCTGGGAAAGCCCCAAGACCGGCTTGCCCTGCAATCCCACCCATTTCCGGGATGTATTCCGCAAATCTCTGGAAGAAGCGGGCGATGTCCGCTTGCTCACGCCGCACAGCTGCCGCCACACCTATGTGTCGCAGATGCAGGCGTTGGGCGTGGATATCCAGACCATCCAGAGCATCGTAGGCCATGCCGACACCGAGATGACTGAGCATTATCTCCATGTTCAGGAATCCATTCGGCAGAGTGCGATCCAGTTGTTCAGCGAGGCGTTTTCGGCCTGAAAATTGGACGGAACGGCACTAATTAGACCAGATAAAATCTTTGGCATTGTGGTCAAAATTGTGGTCAAAACCAAATGAGGTCAGCCCACAAACAAAAAAATCCAACGATTTCTAACGTGAAATCGTTGGATTTATGGTCCGAGTGGCGAGAATCGAACTCACGGCCTCTTGAACCCCATTCAAGCGCGCTACCAAAACTGCGCTACACCCGGATATCAGCCGCCGCTTCCCTACCGAAGCGTGGCGACAAGAGATATTATACTCAGGCAAGGCCGTTTTGTCAACAGATTTTTCGATTATTTTTGGTTTTTTCTGAGAAAAGTCTGATTTTTACACGGATACGCGCTTTTTCGTTTTTGCTGTTTTTTCAGTGTTTTCCGCTTCTGCGGCGCGCTGTGCGCGGTCGCGTTCCAGCAGCGGGCGCAGATACTGGCCGGTAAAGCTGCCGGGCACGGCAGCTACCTGCTCCGGGGTGCCCTCCGCTACGATCTCACCGCCGGCGCTGCCGCCCTCCGGGCCAAGGTCGATGATATGATCAGCACACTTGATGAGATCCAGATTATGCTCGATGACGATGACTGTATTGCCTACGTCCACCAGCTTTTGCAGAACCTCGATCAGACGGTGCACGTCCGCAATGTGCAGGCCGGTGGTGGGCTCGTCCAGAATATACACCGTTTTGCCGGTGCCGCGCCGGGCAAGCTCGTTGGCCAGCTTCACGCGCTGCGCCTCGCCGCCGGACAGGGTAGTGGCGCTCTGCCCCAAGGTGACATAGCCAAGGCCCACGTCCAGCAGGGTTTGCAGCTTGCGGGCGATCTTGGGCTGGTTGGCAAAGAAAACCACCGCTTCCTCCACGGTCATGTTCAGCACGTCCGCAATGGTCTTTTCCTTATACTTTACTTCCAGCGTTTCGCGGTTGTAGCGGGCGCCCTTGCACACCTCGCAGGGCACATATACGTCCGGCAGAAAGTGCATTTCGATCTGCAGAATGCCGTTGCCCTCGCAGGCTTCGCAGCGGCCACCCTTGACGTTGAAGCTGAACCGTCCCGGGCCGTAGCCGCGCATCTTGGCGTCCTGCGTCTGGGAGAACACGGTGCGGATATCGTTGAACACGCCGGTATAGGTAGCGGGGTTGGAGCGCGGGGTACGGCCGATGGGCTGCTGGTCGATGCCGATGACCTTATCCACAAATTCCAGCCCCTCTACCCCATCGCACTTACCGGCGCGGGAGCGGGCACCGTTCAGCTCGCTGGCCAGCGTTTTGTACAGGATCTCGTTGATGAGGCTGGACTTGCCCGAGCCGGAAATGCCGGTAACGCAGATGAACTCCCCCAGCGGGAAGCTGACGTCGATGTTGCGCAGGTTATTTTCCCGTGCTCTCTTTACGGTCAGGCAGTGGCCGTTGCCGGTGCGGCGGGTCTGGGGCACCGCAATGCGTTTGCGGCCGGAGAGGTAATCGCCGGTAATGCTGCGCTTGGCCTTACAGATATCCTTTACGCTGCCTGCGGCTACGATCTCGCCGCCGTGCACACCGGCACCGGGGCCTACGTCCACGATATAATCCGCGCTGCGCATGGTGTCCTCGTCGTGCTCGACCACAATGACCGTATTGCCCAGATCCCGCAGGTTTTTCAGGGTGGCGATGAGCTTATCGTTGTCCCGCTGATGCAGGCCGATGGAGGGCTCATCCAGCACATAGAGCACGCCGGACAGAGCACTGCCGATCTGGGTGGTCAGGCGGATGCGCTGGCTCTCGCCGCCGGACAGTGTGCCCGCCGCCCGGGCAAGCGTGAGGTAATCCAGACCCACGCTCTGCAAAAATTGCAGGCGGTTCTTGATCTCCTTCATGATCTGGCCGCCGATCTGCTGCTGCTTTTCGGTGAGGTTCGGCTCGTTCTGCTTGATAAATTCCAGCTCGTCCCGGATAGACATCTCACAGAACTGGCTGATGTTCTTATCCCCGATGGTCACGGCAAGCACCACCGGCTTCAGGCGCTGACCGTGGCAGTCCGGGCACTCCACGCCGGACATAAAGCTGCCGATCTCTTCCTTCATCCACTCGCTGTTGGTCTCCCGGAAGCGGCGCTCCAGATTTTCCACGATGCCCTCAAAGGTGTTGTAGTACACCCCGCTGCCGAACTCGTTGGTGCGGTGCATCTCGATCTTTTCGCCGTTGGTGCCGTAGAGCAGAGCGTTCACCGCCTCGGTGCTCATCTCCTTGATGGGCGTATCCAGCGTAAAGCCGTATTTTTTGCCAAGGCCAAGGTAGTACATCTCGCTCACCGAGCCTTCGGCGTAGTACCAGCCGCTGGCCTTGATGGCGCCCTCCCGGATGGAAAGGCTGCGGTTGGGCAGGATGCGATCCTCGTCCACCCGCATAAAGGTGCCAAGGCCGGTGCATTTTTCGCAGGCACCCAGCGGGTTATTGAAGGAGAACAGCCGGGGCGACAGGTCGCTGATGGAGATGCCGTGCTCCGGGCAGGCAAAGTTCTGGCTGAAGGTCATGCACTCGCCGCCGATGACGTCCACCTCGGCCACACCGCCGGTGAGCGCCAGTGCAGTCTCCAGCGAATCCGCCAGACGGCTGCGGATGCCCTTGCGCAGGGCAAGGCGGTCCACCACGATCTCCACCGTATGCTTGATGTTCTTTTCCAGACTGATCTCCTCGTCCAGATCATACAGGTTGCCGTCGATTTTTACGCGGGCGTAACCGGCGCGGCGGGCGGCGTCCAGTTCCTTCTGCTGGGTGCCCTTGCGCTGGCGCACCACCGGAGCCAAGATCTGGAACTTGGTGCCCTCCTCCAGCTTGAGGACGGCATCCACCATCTCGTCCACGGTCTGCTGGCTGATGACCCGCCCGCAAACCGGGCAGTGCGGCACGCCGATGCGGGCGTACAGCAGGCGCAGATAATCGTAGATCTCGGTCACGGTGCCCACGGTGGAGCGGGGGTTGTGGCTGGTGGTCTTTTGGTCGATAGAGATAGCCGGCGAAAGACCGGTGATCTCGTCCACGTCCGGCTTGTCCATCCGCCCCAGAAACATCCGGGCGTAGCTGGAAAGGCTTTCCACATAGCGGCGCTGGCCGTCGGCGTAGATGGTGTCGAAGGCCAGACTGGACTTGCCCGAGCCGGAAAGGCCGGTCATGACGATCAGCTTTTCCCGCGGGAGGGTCAGGTTGATATTTTTCAGGTTGTGCTCGCGGGCACCCTTGATGATGATCTTATCGTTTGCCAAGGTATTTTCTCCCTTTTCGTTGTGTCTGTGCATGGTTCTGTTTGCGCTCGGTCTCGGCAGCGGAGTCCACGGTAGGGTTCTCGCCCCGGCGCAGGCGGTCGATCTGATCCCGCAGGAAGGCCGCGTGCTCAAATTCCAGCAGCTTCGCAGCCTCCTTCATCTCCCGGGTCAGGCGCTCGATGGCAGCCTCCCGCTCCATCTTGCCCATGCGGCGGGTGTTGCGCTTGGCGTTTTCGGCCTTATCGCTGATCTCGATGCTGTCCGCAATGGCCTTGACGATGGTCTTGGGCACGATGCCGTGTTCCTCATTATAGGCCATCTGGATGGCGCGGCGGCGCTCGGTCTCGGTGATGGCGCGCTCCATGCTGTCGGTCACCACATCGGCGTACATGATGACCATGCCCTCCGCATTGCGGGCGGCGCGGCCGATGGTCTGGATCAGGCTGGTCTCGCTGCGCAGAAAGCCCTCCTTGTCGGCATCCAGAATGGCCACAAGGCTCACCTCCGGCAGGTCCAGACCCTCGCGCAGCAGGTTGATGCCCACCACCACGTCGATGCTGCCCAGGCGCAGATCCTTGATGATCTCCATGCGCTCGAAGGTATCCACCTCGTGGTGCATATACTTGACCTTGATCCCCTGCTCGGTAAGGTAATCGGTGAGATCTTCGGCCATTTTCTTGGTCAGGGTGGTCACCAACACCCGCTCCTGCCGCTGGATGCGGGCGTTGATCTCGCCCAGCAGGTCCACCACCTGCCCCTCCACCGGGCGTACCGAGATGACCGGGTCCAAAAGACCCGTGGGACGGATGACCTGCTGCGCCACCTGTGAGCTGTTCCGGCGCTCGTACTCGCCGGGGGTGGCGGAGACAAAGATCATCTGGTTGAGTTTGGACTCCACCTCCTCAAATTTCAGGGGGCGGTTGTCGAAAGCGGACGGCAGACGGAAGCCATACTCCACCAGCGTTTTTTTGCGGGCGTAGTCGCCGCCGTACATGGCGCGCACCTGCGGCAGGGTGACGTGGCTCTCGTCCACAAAGAGCAGAAAATCCTCCGGGAAATAATCCAGCAGGGTGGTAGGCATACTGCCCGGCGCACGGCCGGACAACACCGCCGAGTAGTTCTCGATGCCTTTGCAGATGCCCACCTCGTTCAGCATCTCGATGTCATAGTTGGTGCGCTGGGCAATGCGCTGCGCTTCGATGAGCTTGCCCTCGGCGGTGAACTGTTTGACCTGCGCGTCGCACTCGGCGCGGATCTTTTCCAGCGCAGCGGCCTTTTTTTCGGCGCTGACGATATAGTGGCTGGCCGGGAAGATGGCAACGTGCTTGACCACGTTCTGCTTGGAGCCGGTCAGGGGGTTGAACTCGGTAATGCGGTCGATCTCGTCCCCGAAAAACTCCACCCGGATGGCCAGCTCGCTCATATAGGCCAGATAGATATCCACCGTGTCGCCGTGCACCCGGAACTTATTGCGTACAAAATTCACGTCGTTGCGCTCGTATTGCAGGGTAACCAGCTTTTTGCACAGCTCGTCCCGCTCCATCTGCATCCCGGGGCGCAGGCTGATGACCATGCTGCGGTAGTCGATAGGGTCGCCCAGCGAGTAGATGCAGGACACCGATGCCACAATGATGACGTCCCGCCGTTCGGAGAGCGCCGCCGTAGCCGAGTGACGCAGGCGGTCGATCTCGTCGTTGATGGCGCTGTCCTTTTCAATATAGGTATCGGTGCTGGGAATGTAGGCTTCCGGCTGGTAGTAGTCGTAATAGCTGACGAAGTACTCCACCGCGTTGTTGGGGAAAAACGAGCGGAACTCGGTGCACAGCTGCGCCGCCAGCGTTTTGTTGTGCGCCAGCACCAGCGTGGGGCGGTTGCACTGGGCAATGACATTGGCCATGGTAAAGGTCTTGCCGCTGCCGGTCACGCCCAGCAGGGTCTGGCAGCGGTCGCCCCGCTGCACCCCCTCCACCAGCTGCGCGATCGCCTGAGGCTGGTCGCCGGTGGGGGCATAGTTCGACACCAGCTCAAATTTTTCCTCTGCCATCGTTTTCTCCCTTCCGTGCACATAACCACAATCCGTTGTTGTTTCAAGTTGTATTATAGCACGCACATTTTATAATGTAAACAGTTTTTTGTTTTAAGGCCAGAACAGCGTGCCGGTCTTGAAGTCGTAGATAGGCAGGCGGTTGGCGTCCCGCATGGAAAAATACTCGGTGTCGGTCAGGATGAAGTGATCCAGCAGGTGCACATTTACCAGCCCCAGCGCCCGGGCAATGCTGCCGGTGGCCTCCATATCCTCCAGCGAGGGCAGCGCCACCCCGTTGGGGTGGTTGTGGCAGAGCACTACGGCATCCGTACCGCCCTTGATGGCGGCTGCCACCACATCCTTGATATCCAGACTGACCCGGTCGGAGGTGCCCTCCCGCAGCCAGACGGCGGCGCGCACCCGCTTGCGGCTGTCCAGACTGACCAGCATGGCGCGCTCGTAATCCGACCATGCAAACTTTGCCATCAGATAGCTGCCCATCTGCTCGGTGGTCTTGATGCAGCGGGTAGTGCTGGTGCGGCTGCGGCCGTAGTACCGGCTGATCTGGGGCAGCAGATGCAGCATGCGGGCGGTAGAGGGACCCACGCCCTCCACGGTGCACAGCTCTTCCTCGCTGGCCTCCAGCACTGCTGCAAAATCCCCAAACCGGTCGATCAGGTCATGGGCGATGCCGTTGGTATCCTTTTGGGCGTTGGTCAGGTAAAGCACATATTCCAGCGCCTCGTGCTCGGCCAGACTGTCCAGCCCGTAGTTCTGCACCCGTTCCCGCATCCGCTGGCGATGTCCCTTGTGCCGTTTATTCTCTGCCATGGCGGTACTCCTTTTTTCTATGTTCTCTCCTTATAGTACCCATTTTGCGGCGCAAACACAAGCGTTCTGCAAAAATAACCCGGATTTTGCGCCGGAATGCGCGTTGACTTCCCGCCCTTCCTGTATTACTATAAAAGCATGATTCTGACAAAAACGATGAGGATAGCTTTATGAAACAATTTACTGCCACCGCCAACGATGACGGCGTGCGTCTTTCGCGCTTTGTGCAGAGCGTGACCCGCGATTTTCCCACCAGCCTGCTGTACAAGAGTTTCCGCAACAAGCGGGTGAAGGTGAACGGCAAAAAGGCCGCGCCGGAGTACCGTTTGCAGGCGGGGGATCTGATCGAGCTGTACATCAACGACGAGTTTTTCCCGCCCGATGGCGCAAAGCCGGTGCAGAAGCCTGCCCCCAAAAAGCAGCCCAATCAGCCCAAGGTGACCGTCATCTACGAGGACGAGAACCTTGCAGTGCTGTACAAGCCCACCCATCTGCTGTGCCACAGCGACCGCACCGGCGATGCCAATCTGGTGGACGCCTTTACCCAGTACCTGACCCAGAAGGGCGAATACGACCCCCACGGCGAGAACCGCTTCAAGCCCGGCATCTGCAACCGGCTGGACCGCGGCACCGAGGGGCTGGTGATCGCCGCCAAGAACTACGCCGCCCTGCGGGACATGAACGAGATCATCCGCACCGACCTGCTGAAGAAGGAGTACTACACCATCACGGTAGGCATTCCTCAGTCCGGGCGGTTCACCGCATGGTGGGAGCACGATGAGAAGAACAACAAGGTCAGCATCCACGCCCATCAGTCGCAGGACGAGCGCCGCAAGCAGATCATCACGGATGTGGACGTGCTGCGCACCGCAGGCCCCTTTGCCCTGTGCAAGATCGGCCTTGTCACCGGGCGCACCCATCAGATCCGCGCCCATCTGGCCTATCTGGGCAAGCCGGTGCTGGGCGATATCAAATACGGCAACCGCAAGATGAACGAGCGCACCGGCACAAAAACACAGGCGCTGTGCGCGGTGCGCATCAGTTTTCTGGATGTGCCGGAGGAAAACACCCTGCACTACCTTTCCGGCAAGGTCATCAAACTGAAAGACCCCCAGATCTTACAGCAATTCGATGCGCTGGATAAGCACAAAACGGAATCTGCCAAGGAAAAGCAGGCTACAACTGAGAGATAAAACAATAAAGCATAAAATGGCACCCTATACCAGTGGATTCCCGGTATAAGGTGCCATTCTTTTTACACAGACTACTGCTACCTATCTTACTGCACAAGTGTACCTGCTGCGATACAACCAACCGATGCAATCTGCCCCAGTGTAATCATAATACCGCCTGCTGACATGAAATAGGTTTTCAATGTATCCTGTGCCAACGGCAGATTGCTTCCATCTGCTGCCGGTTGATATTTTTCAGGATTCTCATTCTGCAGTTTCTTGCTGATTGTCCCACGGTAAATGCTCGAAGCCAGTGCGCACATAATGCCGCCTAAAAAGCCAATGCCCATCATGGCAACATTTGCATCCCCGCCACCAGTAAGATATTCCATTTCTTCTGCGCACAATACTGTATATTTCTCCGGATATTTCATAAAGTTCTGTCCTCCCCTTATTTCTTCTTTGCATCTTCAAAAATATTTGCAATCGTAATGCCCGCACCTACCAAGATACACACACTTGATGCGGTAAAACCTGCTAGTGAAACCGCCCCCAGCGGCGATGTCGTCAACTCCCATTTGGTGTCTTCTACCAGCTGTTTACGCTTTGCAGGGTCTGCATCCGGCAGGTACTTTTCCGGGCATTCTGCTTTTTTCCTGTTTCGGATGTTCTCGCCGTTTACCACATAAAGAATCGACGATATCGCAATTCCCGCCAGTCCACCAGCAGCCAGCGCCAGCATGAAATCCACATCGCTTCCACCGCTGGTATACTCTAGTTCTTCTTCTGCCAGCATATCATACGACTTTGGGTAATTCAGCATTTTCATTCCTCCAATCGTTTTTGCCAGACTACATAGATAGAGTTATATACTCTATCATTTCGCTTGTTATTATAGAGTTTATAACTCTATTTGTCAAGTTTCTTTTCAATATCCTTATACTTATTGTGTAAGGTGGTGAAAGCATGCACTATAATGAGCGGATACGAGAGATCCGGGAAGACCATTTTCTGACACAGCAGAAAATTGCCGACCTTTTGCATATCGGTCAGCGCACTTATTCCGACTATGAAAGCGGCAAGACCCGCATTCCCATTGATAATCTGCTCATCCTTGCAAAGTTCTACAATGTATCTGTGGATTATATTTCCGGAGCCAGTGATATCAGAAAAGAATACCCTAAACAGTAAAAGCCTCCCGCATCGTTTCCGATGTGAGAGGCTTTTGCATAAAAATAAAGAAGCATAAAAACATAGAACGCTCCGACCCCTACGCAGAAGGGTCGGAGCGTTCTGTGCTTAAAAGAAGAAAGAAAAAAGAAACTTATACGGCTGCTGTTGTTTCAGCCTGGGAGGTGGCGTTGTTCTGGGCGGGCATTTGCGGCGGGTTGCCGGAAGGGGTGCCCGTGGGCTTTTCCGGCGGGGCGTTACGCTGCGCTGCCGCAACGGCAGCGACCCCATCCCGGAGGAAACGCTTGCAAAGCTGTTCGACCGCTTTTACCGCGCCGACCCCTCCCGCAACGCTGCCACCGGCGGCTTTGGCATCGGACTGTCCATCGCCCGGGGCATCGCCGAAGCCCACAGAGGCAGCATCTGCGCCCGCATGGTGGGCGAGGAGGTAGAGTTTACCGCCGAGCTACGGTGAGCCGGACGCGCCCGCAGCCAGAGAACACGCAAGACAGAAAAAACCTCCCCATGCAGTTTTCCTGCACGGGGAGGTTTTGTGTTATAAGGAAATCGGGGCTTTGTCTTAACGCTTATACTTTGCAGCGGTCTGCAAACGCTGCATGGCACGGTCCAGTGCGATCTTGCTCTGGTAATACTCGTGCATGCTCTGCTTATGCTGCAAGCGTTCCTCGGCGCGGATGCGGGCAGCCTCGGCGCGGTTCTTGTCGATGTCCTCCGGGTTCTCGGCGCTGTCCACCAGCACCATCACATAGGCGGGGGTCACCTCGGCAATGCCGTCGCCCACCAGCACATCCTGGGCCTTGCCGTCCACCACAAAGTGGAGGATGCCCATGTGCAGCGCCACCAGCACCGGGTTATGCCCGGCCTGTACGCCGTAGATGCCGTCGCTGATGGGCAGGGTGAGATCCTCGCAGTCGCCCTGATAGAACTCGCCGCTGGATGCTGTGATGTTCAGCATGAACTTGTTCATCAGACGGCACCGCCCTTTTCCTCAGCCAGCTTCTTTTCTGCCTTTTCGCGTGCTTCCTCCAGCGTACCTACGTTGAAGAATGCCCACTCCGGCAGGTCATCGGCCTTGCCGTCCACAATGGCGGCAAAGCTGCGCACGGTGTCCTTCAGGGGCACATACTTGCCCTTGAGGCCGGTAAAGTTCTCAGCCACAGCAAAGGGCTGGGACAGGAATTTCTGCAGCTTGCGGGCGCGCATGACGGTCAGCTTGTCGTTCTCGTCCAGCTCGTCCATGCCCAGAATGGCAATGATGTCCTGCAGTTCCTGATAGCGCTGCAGAATGGACTGCACCTTGCGGGCCACGCGGTAGTGCTCCTCGCCCACGATGTCCGCCTCCAGAATGCGGGAGGTGGAAGCCAGCGGGTCCACAGCCGGGTAGATGCCCTGCTCCACGATCTTACGGGACAGCACGGTGGTGGCGTCCAGATGGGCAAAGGTGGTGGCGGGGGCGGGGTCGGTCAGGTCATCGGCAGGCACATAGACGGCCTGCACCGAGGTGATGGAGCCGTCCTTGGTGGAGGTGATGCGCTCCTGCAGAGCGCCCAGCTCGTTGGCCAGCGTAGGCTGGTAGCCCACGGCAGAGGGCATACGGCCCATCAGAGCCGAGACCTCACTGCCGGCCTGCACGAAACGGAAGATGTTATCAATGAACAGCAGCACGTCCTTGTGGGTCTCCTCGCGGAAGTACTCTGCCATGGTCAGGCCGGTCTCGGCCACGCGCATACGGGCTCCCGGGGGCTCGTTCATCTGGCCAAAGACCAGTGCGGTCTTGTCCAGCACGCCGGAAGCGTTCATCTCGCCCCACAGGTCGCAGCCCTCGCGGGAGCGCTCGCCCACGCCGGTAAAGATGGAGTAGCCGCCGTGCTCAGTGGCCACGTTATGGATCAGCTCCTGGATCAGCACGGTCTTGCCCACGCCGGCGCCGCCGAACAGGCCGATCTTGCCGCCCTTGGCGTAAGGTGCCAGCAGGTCGATGACCTTGATGCCGGTCTCCAGAATTTCAGTCGCAGGCTTCTGCTCTGCAAAGCCGGGTGCCTTGCGGTGGATGGGCCAGTGCGGCAGCTCGTCCACAGCGCCCTTGCCGTCAATGGGGCGGCCCAGCGGGTCGAACATACGGCCCAGTGTGCCCTCGCCCACAGGGGCGGTCAGGCCGTGGCCGGTAGCTTCCACCGGCATTCCCTTGCCCAGACCCTCGCTGGCAGAAAGCATGATGCAGCGCACCGTGGTCTCGTTGACGTGCTGCGTCACCTCCATGGTGCGCTCGGTGCCCTCTGCGGTCACGGTAAGCGCCTCCTGCAGGGCAGGCAGCCTGCCGGCGGTGAACTGCACATCCACCACGGGGCCTGCTACGCGAATAATAGTTCCCTGTATCATTTGGATTGCCTCTTGTCAAATCTTGTTTGTCCAACGAACCCTCTCCGTCATCGCTGCGCGATGCCGTCAGCTGCCCTGAAACCTCCCCCCTTCGGGGGAGGTGGCACGCCGTCAGGCGTGACGGAGAGGGTTTTCCTTTATTATGTCCGATCCTGCACAGCAGCCGCGCCGCCGATGATCTCGGTGATCTCCTGCGTAATGGAGCCCTGACGGGTGCGGTTGTATTCCAGCTGCAAGTCCCGGATCATGTCATTGGCGCTCTTGGTGGCGGAATCCATGGCGGTCATGCGGGCGCTCTGCTCGGCGCAGAAGCTCTCGGTCATGGCACCAAAGATCATGCCGTGCATATAGATGGGTGCGATCTGCTCGAACACCGTCCATGCGTCCGGCACCAGTTCCACCTCGCCCTTGGGGTCGCCCAGACCCTTGGGAGCAGGCTGCAAATACCGCCGGTCCAGCGGCAGCAGACGCTCCATGACAGGCTCACTGGTAAGGGCGTTCTGGATCTTGGTGTAGACGATGTAGATCTCGTCCAGCTTGCCGGACTTGAAGTCGTCGATTGCGTCCACCGTGATGTCGCGGGCACGCTGCAGGGTGGGTGCGGTAGCGCTGTAACGGAACTCCTCCACAAGGCGGGGGTCCCGGTGGCGCAGGGCGCGGTAGCCCACCTGACCAATGACGTAAAAGCGGTCGTTGGGGTCTGCGTGCTCCCGCAAAAACTTGAGCAGGTTCTGGTTATAAGCGCCTGCCATGCCCTTATCGGCAGTAAGCACCAGATACGCCCGCCGGGGGTTTTCCAGATTCCGCTCGTGGAAGAAGGGGTGCTCCGGCTCCTCCGGCAGATGCGGCACAACACGGGAGATGGTATCCCGCATACGGTTGAAGTAGGGGGACACATTCTGGTAGTTCTGCCGTGCCTTGCGCAGCTTGGACGAAGAGATCAGGTACATGGCATTGGTGATCTTCATGGTATCCTGAATGCTCTCGATGCGCTCCTTCAGCAGCTTACTGGACGACATGGTCATTGCCTCCCGCATAAGCTTTCCAGGCGTTCAGGATGGCATCCACCCGGTCGGGCTCCAGCTTGCCGTCAGCATCGATCTTCTGCATGGTGCCGGAGACGTCTGCACGGAACTGCCGCACAAAGGCAGTGGTCTTTTCCCGCTGCTCTGCGGTGGGCAGGGTGTCCAGCATACCGTGAGAAGCCAGCACCAGAATGACCACCTGCTCGGCATCGGACTTGGGCTGGCACAGCGGCTGCTTGAGCATTTCCATCAGTGCCTTGCCGTGCTCCAGCTGGCGGCGGGTCTCGGCATCCAGATCGGAGCTGAACTGTGCAAAGGATTCCATCTCCTTATACTGTGCCAGCTCGATACGCAGGTTTGCGTTGGCCTTTTTCATGGCCTTGGTCTGGGCGGCGCCGCCCACACGGGAAACAGACAGACCCACGTTGACAGCCGGACGGTTGCCGGCGTTGAACAGGGCGCTCTCCAAAAAGATCTGACCATCGGTGATGGAGATGACGTTGGTGGGGATGTAGGCCGAAACATCGCCGGCCTGCGTCTCTACGATGGGCAGTGCGGTGATAGAGCCGCCGCCCAGATCATCCCGCATACGGCAGGAGCGCTCCAGCAGACGGGAGTGCAGATAGAACACATCGCCGGGGTAAGCTTCACGGCCCGGGGAGCGGCGCAGCAGCAGCGAGATGGCACGGTAAGCCACCGCGTGCTTGGACAGGTCATCATAGACGATGAGCACGCTCTTGCCCTTAGCCATGAAATACTCGGCCAGTGCAGTGCCCGCATAGGGGGCAATGTACTGCAGCGGGGCAGAATCCGACGCGGTAGCTGCCACGATGGTGGTATAGCTCATAGCGCCGTGCTTTTTCAGGTCCTCGGCCACGCGGGCGATGGAGGAAGCCTTCTGACCGATGGCAACATAGATGCAAAGCACATCCTTGTCCTTCTGGTTCAGGATGGCATCGGTGGCAATAGAAGTCTTACCGGTCTGGCGGTCGCCGATGATCAGCTCGCGCTGACCGCGGCCGATGGGGAACATGGAGTCAATGGCCAGAATACCGGTGTGCAGCGGGGTGTCCACGCTCTGGCGCTCCAGAATACTGGGTGCCTGCTTCTCAATGGGGTTGTAACCCTCGGCCTCGATGGGGCCTTTGCCGTCGATGGGCTCGCCCAGCGGGCTGATGACACGGCCCAGAAAAGCATCGCCCACCGGGATACCGGCGCGCTTGCCGCTGCGGGTGACCATGGTGCCCACACCAACGGTCTCGGCACCATCGAACAGCATAACGCCCAGCTGTTCCGGCTCCACGCTTTCCACCATGCCCTTGGCACCGTTTTCAAAGGTAACGATCTCGCCGTACACAGCGCGGTTCATACCATCAACGTGCACGATGCCGTCGGCGGAGGAGATGACCACGCCGCCCTCTGCGGAGGTCTCGGCGGGCTTGTAGTCCTCGATGCGGGTCTTGAGGGTAGCCAGCGAGGGCTTGCCCTCCATCATTTTATCCAGCTGATGACGGCCGGAATTGTCGAACACGCGGTCGCCCACCTGCAGGACATAGCCGGAGAGCAGGCTCTCGTCCACGGTGATGTTCAGGATGACTTCCGTGGCGTCATACAGCTTTTTGATCTCTGACTTGATGCGGTCCAGATCTTTTTCGCGGAGCTTATGGGCACAGCGCAGGCTGGCCTTGACGATGCGGTTATCCGCAAAAAATTCACGACTGAATTCAGTTGCCATTGCCTGCACCTGCTTTCTGCAGCAGATCGTCCAGCAGCTGATCATCATCCTGGGCGGTCAAATTATGTTTCAAAAGCTTTTCGCACATGGAGCGTGCCAGTGCCGTAGCCTGTGCATCTGCTTCCCGCAGCTTGTTCTGGCGCTCGATCTCCACAGCAGCCTTACCGGCAGCCACGATCTCGTCAGCCTGCTTCTGCGCGTCGGCCAGCAGCTGCTGCTTTTCCACCTCGGCCTGCTTCTCATAGGCTTCGCGGCGGGCTGCGGCTTCGTTGTCCACATTACGCAGCTTGTCCTGCGCGGTCGTAAGCGCTGCGGCGGCCTCGGTTTTGGAGGTCTGTGCCGCTGCAATGTCTGCCTCAATCATTTTTTGGCGCTGATCCAGCACGTTCTGGATGGGCTTGAACAAAAACTTGCGCAGCAGCACATACAGGATCAGGACATCCACCACGGTCCACAGCAGGTTCAAATCCAACTTCAGCATTCGTCCACGCCTCCGTTACTGGCCCAGGAACAGGATGATCAGCAGTGCAACGACGAAGCCGAAAATTGCGGTACCTTCTGCCAGAGCAGCGCCCAGCAGCAGGTTCGTCTGGATCTTACCGGAAGCCTCCGGCTGGCGGGAGATGGCCTCCGTTGCCTTACCAGTTGCAATACCAATGCCAATACCGCCGCCAATACCGGTCAGCGCTGCAATGCCAGCGCCCAGAGCTACCAAACCACTCATAGTTCTATCTCCTTTATAATTACAGTTTTGAATTGTTGTTTATTCCTCGCCGCCGATGCTCTCTTTCATGAACAGTGCGGTCAGGAACACGAAAACATAGGTCTGGATCAGACCATCGAACAGGTCAAAATACAGGCTGAACACCGCCGGAACGAACACCGGCACCACCAGCTTGAGCAGTTCCATGATAACGAACGCGCCCAGCACGTTGCCGAACAGTCGCATGCACAGACTGGTGGGTCGAATGGCGATCTCGAGGATGTTCATGGGGGTCATGATGGGGGTGGGGGCTGCAAGGCTCTTGAGAAAGCCCACGCCGCCCCGGGCGCGGACGCCCGAATACTCGATCAGCACGATGCTCATCAGTGCCAGCGCAGCGGTCACATCCAGATCCTTTGTGGGGGGCTTTACGCCGAACACACCGATCACGTTGGAGCAGGCAATGTACAGCGCCACGGTCATCAGATACGGCACATAGCGGCTGCCCTCCTTGCCCAGCAACCCTTCAAAGAAGTTTTTGCCAAGGGAGTACAGCGCTTCCAGTGCTGCCTGACGCTTGCTGATGTGATCCACCTTCAGGTTGCGGGTAAGCAGGATGGAGCCCACCACCAGCAGCAGCATGATCACCCAACTGATGACCACCGATTCCGGGATCTGCAGCGCGCCGACCTTGACATACTCCACGGTGAGCTCTTCCATCAGAGCCTGCGTCAATTTATTCATTTGCTTTTCCTCCTTCCTGCAGGGATAGGGGTTTGCGGGCGGGAGCCGGATGTGCGGTGCATCCCCGGCCGAGGATCTGCCGCACGCCCTTGCTCCGCGCCCCTTCACACCTTCTTATCGCGCGAAGAAAAGACTGTTTACCGTGAAAAAAGCAAGGAAGGCGCTGCCTGAATGCTGTCTGCGCCCTCCCCTTTCTTTGTCGGTTTCGTCTTTTTTCGTTGTGTATAATAGTACGATTGCACAAAATTGGCAAGGGTATTTGTGCACATTCTACATTTTACCCGGTAGCATTGCACCGGCAAAACAAAACTGTTGTACAGGGTGCACAATTGCAAGGTGCAAAAGCATACAATCTGTACAATTTTCTCGGGTTTATCCAGTGCTTTGCAGGCGTAATCTGCCGGTTTTGGGAAATATTTCCGCAAAAATAGCCATACCGTATAGCTTTTATATATCAGGTATATAAAAAACGTATAGGCATCTTCCCCGGTATGTTTGGGTGGCATCTTATGTATATTTCTTATACATATTTATTATGGAATCGCAGCATATCCGCCTTACGCGGCCTGCTTTTCCCCGCGGCGGAACACCAGCCGGAAGATGGCACGGGCAAGCGGGCCGCAGTACAGCATCTGCCAGCACAGCGCCATGGGCATATTACAGCCCCAGGTGTGCACCCACAATCCAAAGCTCGGCTCTTTGAACAGCAGCGTTGCGACCAGACTCATCACCGGGCACATGATGCACACGATCATCAGCGAGATGGCGTAGGTAATGAACTGCGGGCGGTCTGTGGGACGCATAAACAGGAATGCCAGCTTCGTGGCCAGCTTTTCCACCACAAAAAACTCCAGCACACAGGCCACCGGCACCATGATCGGCATTTCGTGCAGAGCCATAACAAAGGTGGCGTTGGTCACGCCGCTTGTGTTCAGCGCCACATTGTAGACGATCATGCCATAGACCATAATAGCGGCCATGACAATGGTAAAGAAAATACGTTCCGGTAAAGTTTTAGGCATTTTGATTGATTCTCCGTTTCTTTTTGTGTAAATTTTCGCCGCAAAAAGCCGCCCCGCGAAACTTTCATCTCGCGGGGCGGCGGCGACTACCATTCATTGGCGCTATTTTAGCACAAACTGAACCGGCGCATAATACCTTGCGGGCACTTTCTCCCCTTTTATGAAAAATCCTTCACGAACGACCCGGAACTTCTGGGCAATTTTTCCGCACCGCCGCATGTTTTAACATTGCACAAAAACAGAATTTATTCTTTGTGTGGTCTGCCAATAGACAAAACGTGCATCTTCCTGTATAATTAAGCCAGAAACCAGAGAAGTACAGCAGAAGCTCAAAAGAGAGTTACTCCCGCTGACTTTAAGAAGAAAGGAGCGAAG
>CAKSWQ010000040.1 GCA_934512105.1 uncultured Faecalibacterium sp.
CGCAGCGCAGCGGCAAAGTGCATCATCCCCATGCAGGACTGGCTGGGGCTGGATAACGCCGCCCGCATCAATAAGCCTTCCACCGTGGGCCAGAACTGGCGCTGGCGGCTGAAAAAGACCCAGCTGACCAAGAAACTCCAAAAGGAGATCTGCCAGCTGACTACCCGCTACGGCCGGAAGAACTGGGCATGACCGCGATAGACCTCTTTAAAGAATAGCAGCAGCACCCCGCACGCCTTTCCCGGCGGCGGGGTGCTGCTTTTTGTGCTGCGCCGCTTGTGCATCTTGCTAAAGGAAAACCGCAGGATTTGGTAAAACCGGCAAAAAAGGGGTTGACACGCCCGTTTGCGTATGGTATACTGCGGCCATTGAATCTATAACCAATCTTCCTTGTTGGTTTATTCTAAAAAGAAAGGGGCGTTCTGCCATGCATAAGTATTTTGGTGCTCTGCTGCGGCAGAATTTTCGATGTGGACGAATGTCCTGCTCCCGGGTGGATTGCACTGACCGGGCACAGGGCTTTGCCGCTGTGCCCGCAAAAAAGCTGTATCAGGGATAAAGCCATCCCTTTTCAGCAAAAGGTCAGTTTGTTTTCGCCCGGGAGCTTTGCAAAAAGCCCCCGGTTTTTTGCTGTCTGCAATGCGGCAGGCACACCGGAAAAGAGAAGGCGATACCGCATAATTCTAAGTGCCGATACGGCGAGTGAGGTGCGGCAGATGCTAAGCCAAAAGCACAGATAATACTTTGTGTATTATCGAGCATTTTGGCAACACAGATGCCGTGCCGCAGCCGCCGGAGCGGTGCTTAAGCCGTAAGGCGGGAATTGTGCGGTGTTGCCAGAAGGATCCAAGAGAGGGAAAGTAATTATGAGTGACGAGATCAAGACCTGCGGCTTCAGCTGCGCAAACTGCGCGGTGGGCAACTGCGCCAACCACCTGAAGGCCTACCCCAAAGAGTGCCTGACCAGCACCGGCGACACCGAACTTGTGGAAAAGACCCTGCACCATTACCGGCACAGCCGCACCGACCGCAAGATCGCGCTGACCGCTGCCAGCATCGAGGGCGAATTTTACGGCCGCGCCACCCGCGTGGAGGAGACGCTGCTGTTCATCAAGCGCATGGGCTACAAAAAGGTGGGCGTAGCCACCTGCATCGGTCTGCTGAACGAGTGCAACGCCTTTGCAAAAGTGGCCCGCGCCAAGGGCATCGAGGTCTACGGCGTAGCCTGCAAGGTGGGCTCCCACGATAAGACCGAGATCGGCATCCCGGAGGAGGGCAAACTGCAGCCCGGCAAGTTTGAAGCCTTCTGCAACCCGGTGCTGCAGGCCGAGATCCTGAACAAAGCCGGCACCGAGCTGAACATCATCATGGGTCTGTGCGTAGGCCACGATACCCTGTTCATCAAGCACTCCAAAGCGCCGGTCACCTACCTCATCGTCAAGGACCGCGTGCTCTGCCACAACCCCGCCGGTGCGCTGTACACCACCGGCTCCTACTACAAGCGGCTGCTGACCGCCGACCTGCCCAAGAGCAAGTACGAGCTGGACCCGGCCTCTGCACCCAAAGACTATAAGCCCGAGGAGGACAAGTAAAATGAAAAACCGTATTTCCCGCCGTCAGTTCCTTTCCGTTCTGGGTGCAGCCGCTGCTGCCGCTGCCCTGACCGCCTGCGGCGGCGCGTCCTCCGCTGCTTCTTCCGCTGCATCGGCTGCTTTGGGCAGCGTGACCACCTACACCGTTGCGCTGAGCGGCCAGACTACCCCCTTCAACTACTATAACGAGAATGGCGAACTGGACGGCTACGAGATCGCCATCCTGAAGGAGATCGACGAGCGTCTGCCGGATCTGCAATTCGAGTACACCACCACCGAGTTCGCCAGCCTGTTTGCCGGACTGGACAGCGGCCAGTTCGACCTGATTTTGAACAACATCACCGACAAGCCCGAGCGCCGCGAAAAGTACCTGTTCTCCGAAAACGCTTACTACTATAACCACACGGTCATCGCCACCAACGCCGACACTACCGATATCACCACACTGGACGACCTTGCCGGACGCAAGATCCCGGTCAGTGCGGGCTGCGCCACCGATATGTTCTTACAGGACTATAACGAGCAGAACCCCGACAAGGCGATTTTGATCGACTATGTGGAAAGCGACACCTCCCAGAACATTATGGCCATGTACGAGGGACGCTACGATGCCGTGATCTATTGCGAAAGCTACATTGACGCCGTAGAGCGGAACTACGGCTATCAGTTCAACTGCTACCCCATCCCCAACGAGGAAGAGATCCAGAACCCGGCGGTGTACATCCTGTACAATAAGAGCTCTGCCGCCTTGCAGCAGAAGATCGACGCTGTGCTGGCTGAAATGAAAGAGGACGGCACCCTGTCCAAGCTGTGCACGGAGTACATGGGCAAGGATTCCACGCAGGCAAGCGTATAACAGCGTATCGCGCAAGAAAAAAGGGAGGATCCGTTCTTGGAAAGCTCTGTAAAACTTTTTGATGTTTCCTTTATGATAAGTGCGTTCCCGCGTATTCTGGCGGCACTGCCGGTCACGCTGGAACTGACGGTGGTCTCGGCTTTCTTCGGTCTGCTGCTGGGCTTTGGCCTTGCCCTCGTCAAGATCAACAAGCCCCGCATCCTCACGCCCATCTGCTCGTTCTTTGTCTCCTTCATGCGCGGCACCCCGCAGCTGGTGCAGCTGTTTCTGGCCTACTACGGCCTGCCGCTGGTGGTCAAAAGCCTGAACGCCTCGCTGGGCACGAACCTGAACATCAACAATATCCCCGCCATCGTCTACGCATTTGTGGCGTTTTCCCTGAACGAATCCGCCTATTTCTCCGAGAATATCCGTGCCGCCATCCTTTCGGTGGACCGCAAGGAGATCGAGGCTGCAAAGTCCATCGGTATGACCGGCGCGCAGACCATGCTGCGCATCGTACTGCCCGAGGCTATGGTGGTGGCCATCCCCAATCTGGGTAACAGCATCATCAGCCTGCTCAAGGGCACCAGCCTTGCCTACACCGTGACCATTATGGATGTGATGGGCGCTGCCAAGGCGGTGGCCGGGCGCAATATGCGCTATTTTGAGGTGTACATTGCCGTTTCTCTGGTCTACTGGGCGTGCAGCCTGATCCTGGAGCGGCTGGCGCACATCATTGAGAAGAAAACCAACATTCTGGAAAAGAAGGTGCCTGACCATGCTGAGAGTTGAATCCTGGAACAAAAGCTTTGGTTCCAACCATGTGCTGCGGGACATTTCCGTCACCGTGGGTACCGGCGAGACCGTGACCATCATCGGAGCCAGCGGCTCCGGTAAATCCACCTTTCTGCGCACGCTGAACTACCTTGAAACGCCGGACACCGGCGTGCTGTACATCGGGCAGGATCAGGAGCATCTGAGCGTCTATGACGGCAGTCGGCTGCACAGTAAAAGCGCTGTGGAGCTGCGCCGCCACACCGCGATGGTGTTCCAGTCCTTCAACCTGTTCCGCAACAAGACGGCGCTGGGCAATGTGACTGAGGCGCTGACCGTGGTGCGCAAGATGAAGAAGGACGACGCCGAGGCGCTGGCTGCACGCTGCTTACAGCAGGTGGGCATGGGCGACCGCATGAACTACTACCCGCACATGCTTTCCGGCGGCCAGCAGCAGCGCGTTTCCATTGCCCGCGCACTGGCGCTTTCGCCCGAGGTGATCCTGTTCGACGAGCCTACCAGCGCACTGGACCCGGAAATGGTCAACGAGGTGCTGAACGTGATCCGCGGCATCAGCCACAAGGATTCTACCCTCATCATCGTGACCCACGAGATGAAGTTTGCCCGCGAGGTGTCTGACCGGGTGATGTTCTTTGCGGATGGTCAGATCTGCGAAGCCGCCCCGCCGGAGCAGCTGTTCGAGCACCCGCAGCACGAAAAGACACAGCAGTTCCTGCGCAACGTCCTGCGCAGTTAAAATATAACGATCTGGAGATGAGTTTTCATGTTTGATTTTGAGACCTGCCCGCCCCGCAAGGGCACCGATTGCAGCAAGTGGGACTATCAGGGCGGTGACTACATCCCCATGTGGGTGGCTGATATGGATCTGCCCGCCCCGCAGAAGGTAGTGGATGCACTGGTGCGCCGTGCGGAGCACCCGGTGTATGGCTACTCTGTCGTGGACGACAGATTCTATGACTGTGTGGTCAGTTATTACAAGCGCCTGTATGATTTTGATCTGCCCCGGGCGTGGATTGTGTGGGTGCCCGCTGTGATGCCCGGTGCCAACATGGCCTGCCGGATGCTGGGTGGCACCATTATGAACAACACCCCCATGTATCCCCACATCCGCAAGCTGGCTGCGGAGACCCAACTGCCCCGGCTGGAGGTGCCGCTGCGGCAGGATGCCGCAGGCCGTTACGAGATGGATCTGGACGCAATGGAAGCCGCCATTGCAGCCACCCCGGGTGTGACTACCTTTATCCTGTGCAGCCCCCACAACCCGGTGGGCCGGGTGTTCAGCAAAGAGGAACTGAACCAGCTTTCGGCATTTTGCAGCCGCCACGGGCTGACCGTCATCTCGGACGAGATCCACAGCGAGCTGGTCTTTGACGAGAACCTGCACACCCCGTATTTTCTGGCCGACGATTGGGCGCGGGAGCACTCCATCACCCTGACCAGCGGCGCAAAGACCTACAATATCCCGGCACTGCCCATGGCTTTTGCCATCATCCCCAACAAGGCGCTGCGCGAAAAGTACGAGGCCTACATTGCCGGTCTTGCCGCCGTGCCCAACGTGGAGTCCATGGAGGCGTTTCTGGTCTCCTACAACGAGTGTGCGGACTGGAAGCAGGCACTGCTGCGCCATCTGGAGGGCAACCGCGACTACATGGAGCAGCGCATCGCAGCCATGCCGGGGGTAACCGTGACCCACAACGAGGCCACCTTCCTTGCATGGATCGATTGCCGCGCGGCCGGTCTCGATGATCCGTGGCGCTTTTTTCGGGAAAAGGCCGGGGTCAACTTCAATAACGGCGTGGACTTTGGCTGCCCGGGCTTCGTCCGCCTGAACTTCGGCTGCACCCGCGCACAGCTCACACAGGCGCTGGATCGGATGGAAAACGCCCTGCGTGAGAGACTGGGCGGCTGAACAGCCCGGATATCGCAGTGGTCCGATAAAAATCTTGCACCCTCACCCCGAAAACACAAAGGGCAGGGCGGCCTGCGGGCTGCCCTGCCCTTTGTTGCGGAGTGCCCCTTGGCAAACCGGACGTGATTGCGCTATAATAGAGCCGTAACAGTTCCACAATGGTGTGGTAAGGGAGGTGCGGTCATGATCCGGGTGGCGATCGTAGAGGACGACGCGGAGGTGCAGGGGGTATTGCAGGAGTATGTCCGGCGGTATACCCGGCAGTACGGGACAGAATTTGAAGTATCGGTCTTTGCGGACGGCGTGGACATTCTGGAGGATTACCGCGCGGTCTACGATATTATTTTTCTGGATGTGGAGATGAAGCATCTGGACGGCATGACCACGGCAGAGCGCATCCGGCAGATGGACGCCGAGGTGCTGTTGATCTTCATCACCAATATGGCGCAGTACGCCATCCGGGGCTACTCGGTGGGGGCGCTGGACTATGTGCTGAAGCCGGTGCCCTACTTCGCCTTTTCGCAGCAGCTGCTCAAGGCGGTTTCCCGGCTGGAAAAGCGGGCAAAGCACTACCTCACCGTGCCGGTGGAGGGCGGGCTGCGGCGGCTGGACACCGCAAGCATCTATTACTTGGAAAGCGAGGGGCACCGGGTGCACTTTTACACCGATGAGGGCGATTTTTCCGCCCCCGGTGCCCTCAAGACCTTTGAGGAAAAGCTGGCAGACTGCCCCTTTGCCCGGTGCAACAGCGGCTACCTTGTCAATCTGGCACAGGTGCGGGAGCTGCGGCAGAGCACCGTACAGGTGGGCCCCTGCGAGCTGCAGGTCAGCCGCCCCAAGCGCAAGGCTTTTCTTGCCGCACTGACCGACTACATCGGAGGTGAAGGCTCATGACCGCGCTGCCAGATATCCCCCGGCTGTACACTGCCCTTGCCGAGTGTCTGGCGGTGCTGCTGTTCACACCGGCGCTTGCGCCCCGGTTTTCCAAGGCAGTCACCGGGGGCGTCACCCTGCTGTGGGTGGTGGTGCTGTCCGCCTTTCTGACGCTGACAGGTGATGTGCCCGGCGGGCTCTGGATCCCCTGCATGGCAGCGGCCATCGGGTTTTCCTACTTATATTTATGGGGCGTGTGGAGCATCACCCTGCTGGAAGCCGGGTATCACTGCGCCCGGGCGTTCATTCTGGCAGAGCTTGCCGCCAGCGTGGAGTGGCAGCTGCACTGCGCCCTCTGGCCCGCCCGCAGCCCATGGGCGCCGCTTTCTTTGCTGCTGCTGGCGCTGGTGTACGGGGCGCTGTTCGGGGGGATGTGCTATTGGCTGCACATCAGCCCCCAGCCCGCCAGCCATCTGCAGATCAGCGGCAGCGCCGCCCTGACGGCGGTCATGCTGGCGCTGACCGCCTTTGCGGTGAGCAATCTGGGCTTTCTGCCGGGCAGCGATATCAACATGAGCATCTTTTCCATCCGCACGCTGGTGGATTTTTCCGGCGTGCTGATCTTATCCGTGCAGCACGAGCAGCTGCGGGAGAACGCGTTGCACAGCGAGCTTGCCGCCATGGACGAGGTGCTGCACCGCCAGTACGAGCAGTACAAGCGCAGCAAGGAAGGCATCAACCTCATCAACCGGCGCTACCATGAGCTGAAAGTCCAGCTTGCCCGCATCCGGGAGGAGCAGGATCAGACCAAGCAGAACGCCGCCATTGCCGCCATGGAACAGAACATCCGCCAGTATGAGGCCGAGAACAAGACCGGCAACCCGGTGCTGGATACCATCCTTACCGCCAAGACCATGGAATGCCAGCAGGAGAACATCACCATCACCAGCGTAGCGGACGGCAGGATGCTGGGCTTTCTCACCATCCGGGAACTGTGCACCATCGTGGGTGTGGCGCTGGACAACGCCATTGCCGCCGTGCGCGCCGAGCCGGACCCCGAAAAGCGGCTCATCAAGGTGGCGGTGTACAGTCAGGGCGGCTTTGCCATGCTGCGGTTCGAGCATTATACAGAGACAGCCCCCGCGCTGGATGCGGACGGTCTGCCAAAGCAGGGGTCAGATTTGAAAAGCGTCCGCACCACCGTCGGGCAGCACGGCGGCAGTATGACGTTGCACTGGGAAAACAACTGGTGCACCCTGCGGGTCCTGTTCCCACTACCCAAAAACAAATAAATTTTTACGGCAGGTGTCCCCTGCCGTTTTTTGTTGTCTGGCAGGGTGCACAAATACAACGGGGCAATATTTGTATATTAGCACAATAAAATTTGAAACCTTATTGTAACTTTTACAAACTATGCGTTCAAAACGACAGTTTGTGAACAAATTGAAAATTCTGCGGCAATTTCTGGTATTATAAAGTCAAGCTGGCAGGGGCGTCCCCTGCCGTTGTCCGATTCGACAAAACAAGGAGGAGAAAACTATGTTGTCCATCAATATGGATGACGTCATCAAGGTCCTCAACTCGATCAAATCGCAGTTGATCGGCTTTGGTGTCGTAGCAGTTCTGCTGATCGCAGTCATGATCGCCTGCCGCAAGCAGAGCAAGTCCAAAAAGTATCTGATCCGCTGGCAGGCGGGTCTGGGCATGGTGCTGGCACTGGCCATTACCGTGAACCTGATCCTGACCGGCCCCATGTACTCCATGGTCACCCTTGCCACCGGCGGCGGCAAGGTCAGCGAGGAGAACGTGGCATCCGCTACCCAGCTGTGCGAGAACATTGCCGACGAGGGCATCGTTCTGCTGGATAACGACGGCACCCTGCCCATGGCCAAGAACAGCAAGCTGAACGTCTTTGGCTGGGCTTCCACCAACCCCTGCTACGGCGGCACCGGTTCCGGTGCACTGTCCGATGCTTACCCCACCGTCACCCTGCTGGAGGGCCTGAAGAACGCCGGCTTTGAGCTGAACACCGAACTGAGCGACTTCTACACCGCCTACCGTGCAGACCGCCCGGTGGTGGGTATGTTCGCTCAGGACTGGACCCTGCCGGAGCCGGAGGCTGCACAGTACACCGACGAGCTGATGAACAACGCCAAGGCGTTCTCTGATACCGCCATGGTAGTCATCACCCGCGTGGGCGGCGAAGGCGCTGACCTGCCCACCGATGTGTCTCAGGTCACCTACGATGCAGGCCACAGCTACAACGACTTTGAGCCCGGCGAGCACTACCTGCAGCTGTCCAAGACCGAGAAGGACATGATCGATCTGGTCTGCAAGAACTTTGATAAGGTCGTTGTGGTCTACAACGGCGCCAACGCTATGGAACTGGGCTGGGTCAAGGATTACAGCCAGATCAAGAGCGTTGTCTGGTGCGCAGGCACCGGTCAGAGCGGCTTCAACGCACTGGGCTCTATCCTCTGCGGTGATGTGAACCCCTCCGGCCGTACCATCGATACCTTTGTGTACGACCTGACCCAGACCCCCACCGCGAACAACTTTGGCAACTTCACCTACACCAACATGGATGAGTTCAAGGGCAACTCCTTTGGTACTGATACCATCCCCGCCTTTGTCAACTATGTTGAGGGCATCTATGTTGGCTACAAGTTCTACGAAACTGCTGCCGCCGAGGGTCTCATCGACTACGACAAAACTGTGGTCTATCCCTTCGGCCGCGGCCTGAGCTACACCACCTTCACCCAGAGCCTGAACAGCGTTACCGAGGCTGACGGCACCATCACCGTGGATGTCACCGTCACCAACACCGGTTCTGCTTCCGGCAAGGAGGTCGTGGAGGTCTACTACAATCCCCCGTACACCAACGGCGGCATCGAGAAGGCTTCTGCAAACCTGATCGGCTTTGCAAAGACTTCTGAGCTGGCTCCCGGCGCTTCCGAGAACGTCACCGTCACCTTCAAGGCCGAGGATATGGCTTCCTACGATACCTACGGCAAGGGCTGCTATGTGCTGGAAAAGGGCGATTACGTCATCAGCATCAACGCCGACTCCCACACCGTTCTGGATTCCAAGGTCTACACTGTGGCTTCCGACATCGTCTACGACGCTTCCAACAAGCGTGAGAGCGATGTGGAGGTGGCCGACAACAAGTTCGACTTTGCCGAGGGCAATGTGACCTACCTGTCCCGTGCTGACGGCTTTGCCAACTACGCCGAGGCTACCGCTGCTCCCGCAGACTTCGAGCTGTCGGCAGAGGCTAAGGCAACCTTCTACAACAACTCCAACTGGAACCCCGAGGACTTCAACAACGCCGACGATGTAGCACCCACCACCGGTGCCAAGAACGGCCTGCAGCTGAAGGACATGGTGGGCGTGGATTACAACGACGCCCAGTGGGATGCCTTCCTCGACCAGCTGACCGTTGCCGATATGGACAAGCTCATTGCTCTGGGCGGCTATCAGTCCGTGGCAGTGGATTCCATCGGCAAGGTGCAGGCTGTTGACTGCGATGGCCCCGCCTCCATCAACAACAACTTCACCCAGCAGGGTTCTATCGGCTTCCCCTCCGCTGTGATGATCGCAGCTACCTGGAACACCGATCTGGCACACGATTTCGGCACCTCCATCGGCAAGATGGCTGACGACATGGGCGTTTCCGGCTGGTACGCACCGGCTATGAACATCCACCGCTCCGCTTTCGCAGGCCGTAACTTCGAGTACTACTCCGAGGATGGCGTGCTGTCCGGCGCAATGGCTTCCCATGCCATCATGGGCTCTCAGGAGCAGGGCGTTTACGCCTTCATGAAGCACTTCGCTCTGAACGATCAGGAGACCAACCGCTGCGGCATGCTCTGCACCTGGTCCAACGAGCAGGCCATCCGCGAGATCTACCTCAAGCCCTTCGAGGAGTGCGTCAAGGCAGCTGACTGCCACGCCGTCATGTCCTCCTTCAACTACATCGGCAACACCTACGCCGGCAACTGCTCTACCCTGCTGAACGATGTTCTGCGCGGCGAGTGGGGCTTCGTGGGCATGGTTCTGACCGACTACTACGGTGTGTACGGCTATCAGGATTCTGACCGCCTGATCCGCAACGGCGGCGACTTCTGCCTGGTGAACTACGACACCGAGACCAACCACCTGACCGATACCACCAGCGCTACCGCTCTGGTGTCCGCACGTCAGGCCTGCAAGAACATCCTGTACACTGTGGCAAACTCCCGTGCTTACTACCCCGAGAACCTGAACCCCGGTATGCCCGGTTGGGAAAAGGTGATGATCGGTGTGGATGTTGTACTGGCAGCCGCTCTGATCGCACTGGAAGTTCTGGTGGTCAAAAAGGGCTATGCAAAGCGCAAGGAAGAGGAAGTCAACGCCTGATCCTGGGCAAGACATTCTGAACGGATGCAGCACCTGAACTGAAACCAGATAAAAGGCCCGCTGCGTAAAAAACAGCGGGCCTTTTCTGGATTTGAAAAGGCAAAGAGGAAAATGCCATGAAACATACAGATATCATCAACAGCCTGAGTCTGGAACAAAAATGCGCCCTGCTGAGCGGCGGCACGGTGTTCACCACCCGGGCGCTGCCGGGCAAGGGCATCCCGGCCATTACCCTGTCGGACGGCCCCAACGGCGTGCGCAAGCAGGCGGGCGCGGCTGACCATCTGGGCCTGAACCCCAGTGTGCCCGCCACCTGCTTCCCCACCTCGGCCACCGTGGCCAACAGCTGGGACCCCGCGCTGGGCGAGGCTGTGGGCGCAGCCATGGGCGAGGAGGCCGCGGCACAGGGCGTGTCGGTGCTGCTGGGCCCCGGCCTGAACATCAAGCGCAGCCCCCTGTGCGGCCGCAACTTCGAGTATTTCTCGGAGGACCCCTACCTTGCCGGTAAGATGGCGGCGGCCTACGTCCGCGGCATCCAGAAAAACGGCATTGCCGCCTGCCCCAAGCACTTTGCGGTGAACAGTCAGGAACTGCGCCGCATGGCCTCGGATTCCATCGTGGACGAGCGCACCCTGCGGGAGATCTACCTGACCGGCTTCGAGATGGTGGTCAAGGAGGCGCAGCCCAAGACCATCATGTCCGCCTATAACCTCATCAACGGCACCTACGCCAACGAGAACACCCACCTGCTCATGGATATCCTGCGCAGGGACTGGGGCTTTGACGGCGCGGTGGTCACCGACTGGGGCGGCAGCAACGACCACGCTCTTGGCGTAAAGAACGGTTCTACGCTGGAAATGCCCGCCCCCGGCGGGGACGCCGTCCGGGAGCTGATGAAGGCGGTGCAGACCGGCAAGATCACCGAAGCGGACGTGGACGCCCGGCTGGACGAACTGCTGGAGCTGGTGTTCACCACCAAGGCGGCGGTGGACGCCGCACCCGGCAAGTTCGATGCCGACGCCCACCACGCACTGGCACGCCGGGCTGCTGCCCAGAGCATCGTGCTGCTGAAGAACGAAACCGGCCTGCTGCCCCTTGCAAAGGGGGAGAAGGTGGCGGTCATCGGCGACTTTGCCCAGACGCCCCGCTATCAGGGTGCAGGCTCCAGCGCCGTCAACTCCATCAAGGTGGATTCCTTTCTGGACTGCCTTGCCGAAAGCGGCCTGAACAGCGTCGGCTACGCCAAGGGCTTTGACCGGCAGGGCAAGCCCGATGAGGCGCTGAAAGCCGAGGCAGTGCAGCTGGCAAAGAACGCCAATGTGGTGCTGCTGTGCATGGGTCTGGACGAAATCAAGGAGAGCGAGGGCATCGACCGCGCCGACATGAAGCTGGCAGAGAATCAGCTGGAACTGCTGGCCGCTGTGGCGGCGGTAAACCCCAACGTGGTGGTGCTGCTGAGCGCGGGCTCCTCGCTGGAAAGCGCATGGGTCAAGGACTGCAAGGCGCTGGTCTACGGCTGTCTGGGCGGTCAGGCCGGTGCAGGCGCACTGGTCGAGGTGCTCACCGGCGCACAGAACCCCTGCGGCAAGCTGGCTGAGACTTGGGCGTGCAGCTACGCCGACACCCCCGCAAAGGAGCATTTCGGCGGCGACGGCCCCACCGTGGAGTACCGCGAGGGCCTGTATGTGGGCTACCGCTACTACGACACCGCCGGTGTGCCCACCGCCTTCCCCTTCGGCTACGGCCTGAGCTATACCAGCTTTGCGTACAGTGACCTGAAGGCAGATGAAAAGGGCGTGACCCTGACTGTCACCAACACCGGCAGCTGTGCCGGTGCCGAGGTGGTGCAGCTGTATGTGGCAAAGCCGGATGCAAAGGTTTTCCGCCCCGTCAAGGAGCTGAAGGGCTTTACCAAGGTGCAGCTGGAAGCCGGAGAGAGCAAGACCGTCACTATCCCGCTGGACGACAAGGCATTCCGCTACTGGAACGTCAAGACCGACCGCTGGGAGGTGGAGGGCGGCAGCTATCAGCTGCTGGTGGGCGCTTCCAGCGCCGATATCCGTCTGACTGCCGCCGTCACGGTGGCGGGCACCGGCGCACCCGACCCCTACGTGGGCAAAAAGCTGGGTCATTACTGCACAGCCAATATCCAGAATGTACCGGATGATGAATTCGAAGCGCTGCTGGGTCGTCCCATCCCGGAGAACAAGGTGCACATCGACCGCAACATGACGCTGGGCGAGATGGGACACGGACGCAGCCCCATCGGCTGGCTGGCGGCTGCCGTGCTGGGGGCACTGCTGCGCCGCAGCATCAAAAAGGGCAAGCCCGACCTGAACATCCTGTTCCAGTACAATATGCCCCTGCGGGCGCTGGCCAAAATGACCAACGGCGCCATCAGCATGGGCATGGTGGACGGCATCGTGATGGAGCTGCGAGGCTTCTGGATCATCGGCCTTGTGCGGGTGATCGTGGAGGCTGTGAAGAACCTCGTGCTGAACAGCCGCATGGAAGAGCGCTTGAAAAACAGCTGAAAGGAAGCAGGCTATGAATTTCTGGAATAACTTTGCGGCAAAGCACCCTGCCGCTGCCAAGTGGGTGCGCGAAGGCGGCCTGTTCGTCATCGTGTCCAACCTCATTACCGTGTTCAAGTACCTGCTGCTGCAATTTCTGCCGGGGGCCTTTGCAAGCCTGCCGGTGGTGGATTTCGGCTGGCCGGGCATTGACATCACCCTGTTCGGCGAGACCTTCAAGTGGAACATCCTCGGCTACGATGCCGCCCACGGCGGTCTGCCCTACTTCTGCGCCTACATGATCGCCATGGTCATCGGCGAGTGCATCAACTTCCCCATCCAGCGCAATTTTGTGTTCCGCAGCAAGGGCAATCTGGCAAAACAGATTGGCTGGTATCTGCTGGCGTTCTGCGTCATCACCTGCATTGTCAACTCCATCAACTGCATCTGGGTGGCGGTAGCTGGTCTGCTGGTGCCGGACTTCATCTACAACATCGGCACCACCGTGCTCAACGGCGGCATCTCTATGGTCATCTTCTTCTTCGTGAATAAGATCATCTTCCCGGAGGGCGAAAAAGCCGCCAAATAATAAGCGATCTCCTTCATTTTCTTCTTTTCATCATAAGCCAGAAGGGCTGCTCCGTTCTCCGGGGCAGCCTTTTTGGTTTGGGGGAGTTACCCCTTCCGTCTTGCCGCTTCGCGTCAAGCCACACTCCCCCTTCTGTCGCTGCGCGACATCTTCCCCCGGCCGGGGGAAGTCGGCCCTCAAGGGGACGGCTTTTGGCGGTGGCGGCAAAGTTCCCGGCATAGCGCAAAGGCGTCCCCTTGGGGGAGCTGGCACGGCAAAGCCGTGCCTGAGGGGGTGTGCCCGCCGCCGTCTTATTTTTTGTTTTTCTGCACAAAATGTTCTGCGGGCAGGGTTTTCCTCTTGACAAGCGGGCAATTGTTTCGTACTATATTTAGTAGTATGGAATCAAAGACGCTGTACGCAGGTTTCTGTGTGACCCTGTACCCGTTTCAGGCAAAGCGTGCCTGTTTGATATAAAATGGAACCGTAGAGAGAAAAGCCGTATGCTTTTGCCCGTGCCGCCGGTTTTGGACGGTGCGTATGGTTTTGGTGTCACTTTTTGGATTGAAAGCTCTTTCTATATCATTGCCCGTGTCCTGCTGCGCAGCGTCTCCTGCTTTTAATTTTGCATTGAATTGAAACAAAGGAGAGTGAACGCAATGACCGCGATCGGAGTGATCGTGGCCTTGATCGTTGCTGCTGTCGGCGTGGCCGCGGGCTATTTTATTGGTTACAACAACCGTAAAAAGACCGCTGAGGCCCAGATCGGCAGCGCCGAAGCCGAGGCTACCCGGCTGGTGAACGAGGCGATCAAGACCGCCGACCAGAAGCGCAAGGAAGCGGTTCTGGAAGCAAAGGACGAGGCTTTCCGTCTGAAAGCCGAGGTCGATGCCCAGAAGGCAGAGGCCGACAAGGAGATCAAGCAGCGCCGTGCGGAGATCAGCCGTCAGGAGAACCGCATCGACCAGAAGGAGACGGCGCTGGACCGCAAGACCGAGGCGCTGGAAAAGAAGGAAGAAGAGCTGAAAAAGCGCGCCGCCGAGGCCGAGGAGCGTCTGGCAGAGATCGACGCTCTGCGCGCCAAGGAGATGGAGCGTCTGGAAACGCTGGCCGGCCTGAGCCAGGAGGACGCCCGCGAGGTGCTGCTGCACAAGGTGGACGAGGAGCTGACCCACGAAAAGGCCGTGCGCGTTGCCGCCTACGAGACCGACCTGAAGGAAAACTGCGATAACATCGCCCGCAACCTCATCGGACAGGCCGTCAGCCGCTGCGCTGCCGACCATTGCAGCGAGACCACCGTCAGCGTGGTGCCGCTGCCCAGCGATGAGATGAAGGGCCGCATCATCGGCCGCGAGGGCCGCAATATCCGCGCTCTGGAGACCGCTACCGGCGTGGATCTGATCATCGACGATACCCCGGAGGCCATTACCCTGTCCTCCTTCGACCAGACCCGCCGCGAGGTCGCCCGCATGACGCTGGAGCGCCTGATCGGCGATGGCCGTATCCACCCCGCCCGCATCGAGGAGACGGTGGAAAAGTGCCGCCACGATCTGGAGCTGCAGATGAAGCGCGAGGGCGAGCGCGCGGTGATGGAGCTGGGCATCCACGGTCTGCACCCCGACCTGATCAAGCTGATCGGCCGACTGAAGTACCGCACCAGCTTTGGTCAGAACGCCCTGACCCACAGCATGGAAGTGGCCTGGGTGGCCGGTCTGCTGGCAGGCGAGATGGGCGTGAACGTCACCATGGCACGCCGCGCCGGTCTGCTGCATGATATCGGCAAGGCACTGGATCACGAGATCGAGGGCAGCCACGTCCAGATCGGCGTGGACATCTGCCGCAAGTACAAGGAGAACACCCAGATCATCCACGCCATTGAGGCACACCACGGCGACGTGGAACCCAAGACCCCGCTGGCCTTCATCATTCAGGCTGCCGACGCCATCAGCGCCGCCCGCCCGGGTGCCCGCCGCGAGAACGTGGAAAGCTACGTCAAGCGTCTGGAAAATCTGGAGGAGATCTCCTCCGGCTTCGAGGGCGTAGAGCAGGCCTTTGCCGTGCAGGCAGGCCGTGAGGTGCGCATTCTGGTCAAGCCCGATGTCATCAGCGACGATCAGGTCATTCTGCTGGCACGCGCCATCGCCAAAAAGATCGAGGACACGCTGGATTACCCCGGCCAGATCAAGGTCAACGTCATCCGCGAGAGCCGCGCGGTCGAGTACGCAAAATAAAGCTTTTCCGCAGGCTGCCGTGTTTTTGCACGGCAGCCTGTTTTTTTGCGCCAAAACAATTGCATTTCCCGCTAAAAAAGGGTATCATGGATGCAGAAGAAAGCAAAAAAGTGCGTCCGCCGCACCGGACGCAAAACCGCAGCGACCTCAAAACAGAAAGGAGCATCGTTTTATGAAAAAATGGAAGAAATTACTGGCCTGCCTGCTGGCCGGTCTGATGGCACTGGCCGTATTTACCGCCTGTGACGCCAGCGTGGGCGTGCCGATAGGATCCAAGCACGCGGATGCCAATAGCGCAAAGACGCTGTGCGATAAATTCGGCGTGACCTACGATGAGGAGCTGAGCAATAAGGCTTACAACATCGCAAACTGGGTCGCCAACACCTCGGTGTCCTGCTCGGTCAACAAAGAGCAGACCGCGCTTACCCGGAAGGATAATGTAGACAATGTTGCAAAAACCTACCTGAAGCAGGGTTACTATGCCTCTGCCTTTGACAGCATGGGCATCGGCAAGGGCATCGGCGGCGGTATGGGCGCAGATGACTTTACGCCGGGTTTTGCAATCGAATACAACCCGGATGCGAATGGTACTTCGGACGTTACCTTTGTTCTGCCGAAGTACGACATTTACAACACCGAAGCCATGACCAAAGCTGCAGAGGGCAAGACCAAACTGGGCGCTGCCTATGTGGTAAAGGACGGCGTGCGCTACGCCGTGGTGCTGTTCGGGTAAATAAACCCTCTCAGTCACGCCTGACGGCGTGCCAGCTCCCCCGAGGGGGGAGCTTTTTGAGGTGGCGGTAAGGTTTCTCATTGCTCATAACACTTTAGCAACAAGCTTAACGGCTTGGCTCCCCCTTCGGGGGAGCTGGCGCGGGAGCGCCTGAGAGGGTTCAGCCCGCTGAAGGTCAGCAGGAAACCTTTCCGCAGCGCCGCGCTTTCGCAGAAAGCGGCGCTGCTGCTGCCGTTTTCCGTTACGACCCCACCTGTGAAAAAGTGGCTCAGAAACGCCCGCAGGCGTTTCTGAGCCACAAATTATAATAATATTCTTTCCGCTGAACATGGTCAGAGCGCCAGCGGAGACCATTTTAAATCGTCCCACGCAAAAAGCAGCCGCCGCACTTTCTCGTGCAGCGGCTGCTTTCTTTATGCTATTGCTATCAGCCCTTCAGGAAAGCCGGCAGGGGCTTGCCCTCCTTGAGCCACTGGTGATACTCGGCGGTGGCGGCAAATTCCACGTCACCGGCAGAGTTCAGTGCAGTCTCCACCGAGTCCTGCACTACGCCGATGATGAAGCCCACGCCCACCATCTGCATGGCAATGTCGTTGGAAATGCCGAACAGCGAGCAGGCCATGGGGATCAGCAGCAGGGAGCCGCCGGCCACGCCGGAAGCACCGCAGGCACCCAGAGCGCTCATGGCGCTCAGCACGATGGCGGCGGGCAAAGACACCTGAATGCCCAGCGTATTGGCCGCTGCCAGCGTCATGATGGTAATGGTGATGGCGGCACCGTCCATGTTGATGGTAGCGCCCAGCGGGATGGACACAGAGTACATATCCTTGTCCAGACCCAGCTTTTCACACAGGGACATATTCACAGGGATGTTGGCGGCAGAGCTGCGGGTGAAGAAGGCGGTCAGGCCGGACTCCTTCAGGCAGCGGAACACCAGCGGGTACGGATTGCAGTGCAGATAAATAAACATGATAAAGGGAGAAACGATCAGCGCCATGAACAGCATGGTGCCCACCAGCAGCGCCAGCAGCTTGCCGTACTGGGTAAAGATGGCCAGACCGTTGCCGGAAACATTGGTGTACACCAGACCCATGATGCCGAAAGGAGCCAGATTGATGATCCAGCGCACGATCTGGGAGACGGCATCGGCGGTGTTGGCCAGAAAGACCTTGGTGCTCTCGGCACCGATGTTCTTCATGGCAATGCCGAACATGCAGGCCCAGAACAGGATGCCGATGTAGTTGCCGTTCATCAGGGCGCTGACGGGGTTGGCCACAAAGTTGGTCAGCAGGGTGCTCAGCACCTCGCCCAAGCCCTGCGGGATCACGTCAGACTGTGCCGCGTCGGCCAGTACCACCGTGACCGGGAACATAAAGCTGGTGATGGCCGCAATGGCTGCCGCCAGAAAGGTGGTGAGCATGTACAGCCAGATCACGGTGCCGAAGCGGCGGTCCAGCTTGGACGAGCCCTGTGCCAGCGCGCTTGCCACAATGACGAACACCAGCACCGGGGCAATGCCCTTCAGCGCACCGACGAACAGGCTGCCCAGCTCGCCTACCCAACCTGCGCCCGGCGCAACCAGCGCCAGCACCGAACCGACTGCCAGGCCGATCAGGATGCGCAGGATCAGGCTGGTCTGGTTGTATTTTGCTACAACCGCTTTCAAGGTTTTCATATCGTAACACTCCTCTTACACTGTACGCCTAGTGCGCACATTTTCCTGTTCCTTACACGAGAACAGTTGTCATTATAGCACATACGGCCAGAAAGAGGAAGCGTTTTCAGGCATTTTGCGGTTCGAAACCGCGTTTTTTGTAAATTTTTGCAAAACCGCCTTGAAAACTGTTCTCATACAAAATACAGTTTTGCGGTTTTGACGAGGGGAACCCTCTCAGTCATCGCTACGCGATGCCAGCTCCCCCGAAAGGGGGAGCTTTAACTCCCTCAGTCAAAACCTGACGGTTTTGCCAGCTCCCTCTGGGAGGGAGCCTTTGGCGCACCCGCAAACTTTGCACTTTAACCGAAAACTGTATCGCTATGCCAAAGGCCCCATCCCAGAGGGGGCTGTCGAGCGCAGCGAGACTGGGGGAGTTTCTTCTGGCGTGCACCCCTTCCGTCTTGCCGCTGCGCGGCAATCCACCTTCCCCAAGGGGACGGCTTTTGGTGGTGGCGATAAAGTTTCCGACGCAGCACAAAGGCGTCCCCTTGGGGGAGCTGGCGAGCATAGCGAGACTGAGGGGGTTGGCTGGGCAAGCCGCACTACTTGCATCTCCAGATATCCCGTCATACTCAATTTACATACAATGCAGCTTTTACTTGCCAAACTGTTGCCTTTTATTGGAAAGTGTTGTATACTTATCTCGTTAAGCGCAAGTATTACTTGCCAAAATATCAGCATATTTGAAAAGAAACACTTGTCATTGCAGACGAGAAAGAGAGGGTTTTACCGATGAACGAGGCCGTAACCAAGCGTTTTCTGCTTTACTTCCGCCTGATGCTGCTGGCATGGATCCTGATCGCAAACGCCGTCATCCACCTGACCGGCATGGAGTACAGCTGGCTGATCTTCCTGAGCAACATCATGATGTTCACGCTGGAGGGCGATGTGAAGGACCGCCTTGTCACCGTGGAGCTGGGCGGCCTTGTGGGTCTGGTGCTCACCGTGGCGGCGCTGCTGTCCATCAGCGCCCTGACCCCCATTCTGGGCGATTTCTTCGGCTTTATCCTGCCGCTGGCCGTGGTGCTGTTCATCCTCATCATCCTGCACCCCTACGCACCCAAGGTGCTGAACAACGTGGGCTTTGCCTACCTGACCGTGGCCTGCATCGATATCCCTGCACTGACCGCCCATCTGCCGCAGTTCTTTATCACCTTCATCGTGGGCTCTGTGATCTTTAACGGTGTCTGCGTGCTGCTGATGAAGCCCGCCAAGGCGCTGGCTGTGCGCAGCGTGGAGAAGCAGGGCGCATAAAAAAGTACATTTCTGCCGCTATCCCTTGATTTTTTTGCTCCGGCGTGCTACAATCAGCGTAGTTTCATCCTGTCCAAAACATTGATGCGGA
>CAKSWQ010000041.1 GCA_934512105.1 uncultured Faecalibacterium sp.
CGGCAGATGGCAGACGAGATGAACCAGTATTTTGCCCGCGGCTACACCCCAAAGGTAAAGCCCGGCAAGCACTGCAACGCCTGCTCCCTGAAAGAGCTCTGCCTACCGGTGCTCTGCCAGAAGGCAGACGCCAAGGACTATCTGCGGCGTTATCTGGACGAGACTGCGGCCACGGAGGTGACACCATGCGGCAATTCCTGAACACCCTGTTTGTTCTCAGCGAGGACGCTTACCTCACGCTGGACGGCGAAAACGTTGTGGTCAGCCGTGGGAAATCCGAGGTCGGACGGGTGCCGCTGCACACGCTGGAAAGCATCCTCTGCTTCAGTTACGCCGGTGCCAGCCCTGCTCTGATGGGCAAATGCGGGCGCATGGGCATCGACCTGAGCTTTTATAGCCCGCGCGGACGCTTTTTAGCGCGCACTGTGGGCGAGGAGCGCGGCAACGTATTGCTGCGGCAGACCCAGTACGCCGTTGCCGCCAGTGAAGCGCTCAGTTGCAGCTACGCCCGCAGCTTTATTCTGGGCAAGGTGTACAATGCCCGCTGGGTGCTGGAGCGTGCCACCCGGGATCATCCGCAGCGGGTGCCCGTGGACGAATTGAAACAGACCAGCGCCCAGCTGGCTGCTGCCCTGCCACTGGTAGAAAGCTGCGAGGATCTGGAACAGCTGCGCGGGCTGGAGGGCGAAGCCGCACAGCGGTATTTTGACCGCTTCAACGCGCTGATCTTACAGCAGAACGATGCTTTTGTGTTTACCTGCCGCAGCCGCAGACCACCGCTGGACAATGTAAACGCACTGCTGTCCTTTGCCTATTCCCTGCTGGCCAACGATTGTGCCGCCGCGCTGGAGGGAGCCGGGCTGGATCCCTATGTAGGCTTTTTACACCGGGCACGCCCCGGGCGGCGCAGCCTTGCGCTGGACCTGATGGAAGAACTGCGCGCCGTTTTGGCAGACCGGTTCGTGCTGTCCTGCATCAACCAGAAAGTGTTGAATGCTAAGCACTTTGAAAAGCAGGAAAACGGTGCCGTTCTGCTGACCGAGGAGGGGCGCCGCGCATTCCTGAACGCATGGCAGCAGAAAAAGCGCGAGGTCATCACCCACCCGTTTTTGAAGGAAAAGCTCTGCTGGGGGCTTGTGCCCTATGTACAGGCGTTGCTGCTGGCGCGCACTCTGCGGGGCGATTTAGAGGTCTACCCTCCGTTTTTCTGGAAATGAGGTGCAACCATGCTGGTACTGATCACCTACGATGTAAACACCGAGACCTCTGCCGGACGCAAGCGGCTGCGCAAGGTTGCCAAGAAGTGCGTAGATCATGGGCAGCGGGTGCAGAACTCCGTGTTCGAATGCCTGCTGAACGCTTCGCAGTACGCAGTGCTCAAGGCAGAGCTGACCTCCCTGATCGACCCTGCGTTAGACAGTCTGCGATTCTATCAACTGGGCAACAACTACCAGACCAAGGTCGAGCACGTCGGGCTGCACCCAGAGTTTGCACAGGATAGCGTACTGATCTTTTGATGCGCAGCCAGTGCGAATGGGCAGCACACATGGTATTCCGGGACGCTTCGCACCGGAATACCAGTCGTTTATGCAAGAAACGGCGCGATGCTGCGGTTCGTGTGGCAGATGCCTCTTTGCAATTTGTGCACAGAGGTGTATAATAAGACAAAAGCAGAGGGTGTTCTCTCTGTTTTTGCTGTCGCCCTCCTCGCGGAGGGCGTGGATAGAAATACTCCGTATCGAAGATGAGAAAACGGGAGAAAAAAGGTCGCCCTCCTCGCGGAGGGCGTGGATAGAAATAACGCAACTTCAAGCCCACTTGCGCTGGTTGACAGTCGCCCTCCTCGCGGAGGGCGTGGATAGAAATGCCCGGGACACTACCGCCCGCACTTGTGCGCCCAGGTCGCCCTCCTCGCGGAGGGCGTGGATAGAAATACAGCTATCATCAGATGCACATGGGGGTGATAAGGTCGCCCTCCTCGCGGAGGGCGTGGATAGAAATCAATCTCCAGTCCGAATCCATTGAAGCCTCCTACGTCGCCCTCCTCGCGGAGGGCGTGGATAGAAATTATTTCCCCTCCCGCCCGAACCTGTACATGGGCAAGGTCGCCCTCCTCGCGGAGGGCGTGGATAGAAATTGTCTGGTTCGTCATCAGCGAAATGCGCGAACGCGTCGCCCTCCTCGCGGAGGGCGTGGATAGAAATACCAATATGTTGGGCAGCGCACAGGCCGCGCAGGGTCGCCCTCCTCGCGGAGGGCGTGGATAGAAATACCTTGCGCAGAAATGCAGTCTCAAAAGGCAGCAAGTCGCCCTCCTCGCGGAGGGCGTGGATAGAAATATATGAACGGGATTCTTAGACTTAGTTTCGAGGTGTCGCCCTCCTCGCGGAGGGCGTGGATAGAAATAATCCAGATCAACCGGAATCACCTCAGTTCTCGAGTCGCCCTCCTCGCGGAGGGCGTGGATAGAAATTTCGTCGTTTTCATGATTCGTTTTTCTCCTTTGGCGTCGCCCTCCTCGCGGAGGGCGTGGATAGAAATATCCTCTGTGTAGATGTGGTACACCCGGCCTTGGTGTCGCCCTCCTCGCGGAGGGCGTGGATAGAAATTTGGTCTGCATCGTTGATGCAGAAAACCCCTGCGTCGCCCTCCTCGCGGAGGGCGTGGATAGAAATTTGGTCTGCATCGTTGATGCAGAAAACCCCTGCGTCGCCCTCCTCGCGGAGGGCGTGGATAGAAATGTATTGTGGGTGACCTCGGTCGCCCGCAGCCAGCCGTCGCCCTCCTCGCGGAGGGCGTGGATAGAAATAATTAGAAAAAGAAGTTGAGTCTGATAAGTATGAGTCGCCCTCCTCGCGGAGGGCGTGGATAGAAATAACGTATCCTCGGATCGTACCCGAGCGTTGGCGGTCGCCCTCCTCGCGGAGGGCGTGGATAGAAATCTATCGGTGGGGTGTGGGTCGTCGGTGACCGGCCACGTCGCCCTCCTCGCGGAGGGCGTGGATAGAAATGTGTATCCGGTCGATTGCTGCGCCTAGATCTACAGTCGCCCTCCTCGCGGAGGGCGTGGATAGAAATTCATCGCGGCAGACGTGCTTCATCCAGAACTCCCAGTCGCCCTCCTCGCGGAGGGCGTGGATAGAAATGTGCTTCTTCCACGGCCTTGGTTTGCCGTTGGCTGTCGCCCTCCTCGCGGAGGGCGTGGATAGAAATTACTCTTGCCGGATGTTCTCCGGTGTGGCCGTCCGTCGCCCTCCTCGCGGAGGGCGTGGATAGAAATAGCCGTCCGGGAAGGACTGACAACCCGCCTGTATGGTCGCCCTCCTCGCGGAGGGCGTGGATAGAAATATCACTTCACCCTGCTGCCCGATTATGATACCACGTCGCCCTCCTCGCGGAGGGCGTGGATAGAAATCTATTTGACCGGGCACTAGAAAACCGGCGTATGAGTCGCCCTCCTCGCGGAGGGCGTGGATAGAAATCTTTATATGGGATAACGCCGCCTGCATGAACGACGTCGCCCTCCTCGCGGAGGGCGTGGATAGAAATATGCGTGGCAGCGGCCAGAGCATCCCACTCGGCGTCGCCCTCCTCGCGGAGGGCGTGGATAGAAATATACAGCGGGGCGGGCGCGGATACAGGCGCGGCGGGTCGCCCTCCTCGCGGAGGGCGTGGATAGAAATACTACTCTCGCCCGCAGGGTGAGGGTGGCAGCGTCGTCGCCCTCCTCGCGGAGGGCGTGGATAGAAATGGTAACTCGGGCGGCTGCTTGACAACTGCGAGTAGTCGCCCTCCTCGCGGAGGGCGTGGATAGAAATCCAGTCCTGTCGTACAAGCTGCCGCTGCACATGAGGTCGCCCTCCTCGCGGAGGGCGTGGATAGAAATGTTGTGCCGAGCGGCATTACGCTTGAACAATGGGAAGCTGTATGCGAAGCAGTGCAGGAAGAACGAAACTCTATTATGACGGCCAGAAGATATGACTTCGGCAGCTACGAAGAAAATATCCAGCACGTCATAATTGACGAAACGTGCCGCAGGCTGGGTGTGAAGTGCTACCGCAGGGAGGCCAGAAAATGAGTTATACAGTTGAGCAGATAAACGAGCTGACCAAAGAAAGCGTTCGCCGCGAGAGGACTCTTGTTTCTGAGTACAAAAGGACACACTCTGTTCCAAGCCGCGCCACGATTTCCACGCCGGAGATTGATGCAGAACGCGCAGAGCAGAAGCGCTTGTATGGTGAATATCTCAAAGCTCTGGCCCAAAACCAATAACCGTTGACCACGATGCAAACCGCACCGTGGTTTTCTTTTGCCCATTTTGAGCATGATGCAGAAATACACCATGCTTTTATTGCGCCGCCTTTTGCGCCACTAAATAAAGCAATTTCCAGATAAACAGGGGTAATTAAGGCACGAGCGCCCACTTTCCCGTCCCCTGCCACACAAACAAAAGCCCCCGAAAATCGGCTTCACAAGCCAACTTTCGGGGGTTTCTCTTTGGAGCTACTGACCTGATTCGAACAGGCGACCTGCTCATTACGAGTGAGCTGCTCTACCAGCTGAGCCACAGTAGCACATTGCACATCTGCTGCAACAGGCAATATTTTACCATATTTCTGCGGTGCTGTCAAGGCCGGATTTCCTGTAAGCAGGGCAGCTTTTGCAGGGCGTTTCACAAAAAGTTGTTGCATTTTAGCCCGGCGGCCTTATAATAGAATTGATTGCGCAAAAGGCCGCGCCTTTTGCCGGAAAGGACGAGCTGCACCATGATCTTTGTTCCCCTGCTGCACTACTTTTTGTGCAAGAATGATTACAGCGGCAACGAGGCCGGGCTGCGCTACCGGCTTACCCCGGGCAAGCGCACCGTGCCGGACCCGGACGGCGGCGCGGATGCCACCAAGGAGGAAAAGATCCTCACTGTGGACTACTGGCCCGCGCCTTGGACGATCGACAAAACTGATCCCGCCCTGCGCCGCCGGGAGGTATTTCCGCTTACGGACGAAGGGCGCGCCGCCGCCGCGCAGTATCTGAAAGACGCCTACGATGCCGAGCCGGAGCGCTGGAACAACTGCCCGGACATGATGGACTGCGATCCCTGGGAGCCGCCTGCCGAGCCGGATACTGCCAACGAATAAACCGAACGAGGAAACCATGATCTACCGTTTGAAAGAACTGAAGGGCGATACCATCGCCGTGCCGCAGCTGGTGTTCTCCAAGCTGGGCATTGCCGAAGAATACAATGTGCGGGTGGCGCTGTATGTGCTGGCTACCGGCGTGACCGACCCGGACAAGCTCTGCGCCGACCTCAAGCTGCGCAGCCGCATCAGCGCCGAGAGTGCGCTGGCTTTTTGGGCGGGCGCGGGGCTTTTGGAGCGCTACGAGGAAAACGCCGCGCCGGGCGCAGAGCCCAGCGCTCCCGCCCCCATGCGCTGGGCGGAGATCGCCGCCGCAAGCCGCACCGACCCCATGATCTCCAGCCTGATCGACTGCGGGCAGACCAGCTTTGCCCGTCCGCTGACCCACACCGAGATGGAAAAACTGGTGAACCTGTATGTGCAGGAGGGCTTTGCGCCCGAAGCTGTGATGCTGTGCGTAGCCTATGTGGCCAGCCGGGGCAAGCGCACCATGGCTGCCGTGACCCACGAACTGAAGGTCTGGCGTGCCGAGGGCGTGGAGACCGGCGAGCAGGCCGACGCCCACTTAAAGCTGCTGGCACTGCGCCAGAGCCGTGAGGAATACGTCAGCAGCCTGTTGCAGATTACCCCCGAGGAACTGACGCTGGGCGGGCGCAAAGCCATTGCACGCTGGTACGAGGTGTACGGCTACGATGACGCCATGGTGCAGGAGGCCGCCGTACAGGCCGGCCCCAAGCGGGATCTGTGGTACTGGAACAGCATCCTTAAAACATGGAACGCCAAGGGTCTGCGCAGCATCCACGATGTGCGCGGGCCGGTGGCCGCAGCCGGTGCAAGCCGGAATATCCGGGTAGACCGCGCTGCGCCCAGCGGAAACGATATCCTGAAAAACGCCACCCGCCGCCGTTCCCTGATCAAGAAACCGGAGTAAGGAGCCTTTATGCGTACCAAAAACGAATTGTATCAGCAGGCATTGCGCACCGTAGCCATGCGGCGGCAGACCGCCCGCGCCCTGGCGCAGGATGCACAGGCCGAAGCCGAAGCCGCCATTCCCGGGCTGCGCCACGCCGAAGAGGAAGTGCGGGTGCGGGGCATCCGCTGCGCCATTGCCGGAGCTTCCGGCAAGGACCGCACCGAGGCTGCCGCTGCCCTTGCGGCGGCAAAGCAGAAGCTGACAGCTCTGCTGGCTGAAAGCGGCCGCCCTGCGGATGCGTTGGAGCCAAAGTTCACCTGCAAGCGGTGCGCGGACACCGGCTCAGTGGACGGCCGCACCTGCGACTGTGTGCGCCGGGTGATGCAGCAGCTGCGCCGCAAGGAGATCGAGGAGCTTTCCAGCCTATCCATCTCCAGCTTTGACACCATGCATCTGGACTACTACCCCAACACGGTGGACAAGGCACTGGGCGAGAGCGTGCGCAGCTACATGGCCGCAGTTCTGGCCGACCTGCGGGATTATGCCGCGGATTTTTCCCCCGCCACCCGCGAAAGCCTGCTGCTGGTGGGCAACGCAGGGCTGGGCAAGACCCATGCCGCCCTTGCCATTGCCGGGGAGGTGCTGCGGCAAAACTACGATGTGATCTATGTTTCCTGTCCGGACTTTTTCGGCAAGCTGGAGGCGCTGCATTTCGGCACCGACCCCGGCGGCGAGGAGGAGACCTTGTTCCAGACCGCCTGCAACGCCGATCTGCTGATTTTGGACGATCTGGGCACCGAGTTCAATTCCAGCTTCTTCCTGACGAATCTGTACAGCCTGCTGAATAACCGCTTGGGCGCAAAGCTGCCCACCATCGTCACCACCAATATCACGGACGGTGCGCTGCTGGAAAAGCTGTACACAGAGAAGATCTCCAGCCGCCTTGCAGCCTTTGTACAGATCCAGTTTTTGGGCAGCGATATCCGGGTGCAGAAAGCTGCGGAATAAGTCGTTTTGTTTCTGCCGAAGTTATACATTTTTTGAGAGAAACAATTGCAAAATATTTGCGCAGCACCGCGCAAACGAAAAGCCATCTGCCGCAGCATGACCGAGGTTTGAAGCCCTCGGGATCAGCTGTTGCAGATGGCTTTATTTTGTGGCAAATCAGAACTCTAATGCAGGGCTTACCTCGTTGCGGCGCTGTGCCTGCACGATGCAGTCCTTTTCCGGCACGACACCGGCTGCGCCCAAGGTGGTGAACACAGTCTGCAAGGCAAGGGTGGGCGTGTTATTCTCCTGCGAGAGATGGCACAGGGCAAACTTTTTGCAGCCGCTCTGGATCAGCTCCAAGAGCTTTGCGGAGCACTCGTCGTTGGAAAGGTGTCCCCGCACGCTCTCGATGCGGGCGCGCAGATAGTAGGGGTAGGGCCCGCTGCGCAGCATGTGCAGGTCGTAGTTGCTTTCCAGCGCCACAAGGTCGCAGCCGGAAAGCGCCTCGTGCACCGGCGGGGTCAGGGTGCCAAGGTCGGTGGCGATGGTCATGGTCTTATCGTCCGGGGTATGGATGCGGTAGCCCACGCAGGGCACATCGTGGCTGGTGGGGAAGGACTGCACCCCGAAGCAGCCGATGTCCTCTTCCCTGCCCTCCAGCGTGTTCAGCGCGCAGTTGGCGGGCACGATGTCGTTGGCATCCAGAAAATCCAGCGTAGCCGCTGCGCCGTACACCGGCAGCGGGTTCTTTTTCAAGAAGGTGGAAAGCCCCTTGACGTGGTCGCTGTGCTCGTGGGTGACAAGGATGCCCGCGCAATCGCTGATGGCAAGCCCCAGCGATTTGAGCGCTGCCGTAGTGGTGCGCACCCCCTTGCCCATATCCACGATAAGGTATTGTGCGCCGCAGCGCACCACGCTGCTGTTGCCGGAGGAACCGGAATACAATGAAATGAACTCTGCCATGAAAACCTCTTATGTTACCACCTGAAAACAGCCCGCCGCACAGAACTTACGGCAGGCTGTTTGTTTTTTTGTTTGTGTTACAGGGCCTGTTCCAGTGCAGCGGGCACACGCTCCACCTTGCTGATCTCTGCACCCAGACCGCGCAGCTTTTCCACGATATTCTCGTAGCCGCGCTCGATATGACCGATCTCCTCGATCTCGCTGGTGCCGTCGGCCATCAGAGCGGCCACCACCATGGCGGCACCGGCACGCAGGTCGGAGGCGCGCAGCGGGGCGGGGCTGAGCTTTTCCACGCCCTCAAACACAGCTACCTGACCGTCCACCTGCACGCTTGCACCCATCTTGCGCAGCTCGTCCACATAGCGGAAGCGGTTGTCCCACACGCTCTCGGTGATGGTGCTGGTGCCCTTGGCCACGCTCAGCAGCACACCCATCAGGGGCTGCATATCGGTGGGGAAGCCGGGGTGCGGCATGGTGTTGATCTTCAGCGGCAGAATATCGCCGGTGCGGGATACCCGCACTGCATCGTCAAATTCTTCTACATCGATCCCTGCGCGGCGCAGCTTGGCCGTGATGGGCTCCAGGTGCTTGGGGGTGACGTTCTTGATGAGCACATCGCCGCCGGTGGCAGCGGCAGCTACCATGTAGCTGCCGGCTTCGATCTGATCCGGGATGATGCTGTAAGTGCAGCCGTGCATTTTTTCCACGCCGCGCACCTTGATGACATCGGTACCGGCACCGCGCACATCTGCGCCGCACATATTCAAAAAGTTTGCCAGATCCACCACATGGGGCTCCTTGGCGCAGTTTTCCAGAATGGTCTGACCCTTGGCCATAACCGCAGAGAGCATACCGTTCATGGTAGCGCCCACGCTGACCTTGTCAAAGAAGATATGCGCACCGGTCAGCTCCTGCTTGGAGCGCACGGTGATCATTCCGTAGTCCACGCTGTCCTCTGCGCCCAGCGCGCTGAATACCTTCAGGTGCTGGTCGATGGGGCGGGGGCCCAGATTGCACCCGCCGGGCATGGCCACCTGTGCCTTGCCAAAGCGGGAGAGCAGCGCACCAAGGAAGTAGTAGCTGGCGCGCATCTGACGGGACAGATCGTCCGGGACGTTGGTGGTGACCAGATGCCGTGTATCGATCTCGTAGGTGTTGCGGTTGAGCATCTTCACCTGCGCACCAAGGGTGCTCAGGATCTTGAGGCTGACCGACACGTCGCTGATATCGGGCAGGTTTTCGATCACACAGACATCCGCTGCCAGAATGGTAGCAGGCAGGATGCCCACAGCCGCATTTTTTGCACCGGAAATGGTCACTTCTCCGTGCAGGGGCTTACCGCCGGTAATAACAAATTTCTCCACTTTTATGATCTCCTTGTCAAAGGCCTGTGCCACAGGCCTGTTAAGGCTACTGAAAGCATTCCATCTCGTTACCTGTACCGCCGGGGTGTACAGATTCACCAACACCGGGGCGGATTTATAACTATCCTATTATACACTACTTCCACAAAAAAGCAAAGCCCGATTTGTATCTGTTTCATTATTTTCTGTTTTGCCCAGATTACACGCGGATATTCCAAAATTTTATTGAATTTTTCATCAATTTTGACCAAATCCGACCCGGATTTTACCCTTTGGCGATATCACCAAACGCGATCCTCGCACCGTGCCTCCGGGATCCAGCCCAGCTGATAGGCTGTTACCAGCTGCTTAAGGTCATGCACGCGCTCCCGCAGCACCTCGCCCTCATCCGTATCTTCCACGAGGATACGATGGTTTTCGGTTTCCAGAATGTTCTTCTGGGACAGGATATCCAGATTCTCCCGCACTGCCTTTTCTGCGCTTTCAAAGGGCTGATGGGTGCGCAGGGACATGGTGCGGCTGGAATACACCAGCGTATACCCGGCAATACCGGTCTTTTCGTGGTAGGCGCGGCAGAACCCGCCATCGATGACCACCAGCCGTCCCCCGCCCTTGATGGGGCTCTCGCCGTTTTTCTCCTGCACCGGCACATGGCCGTTGACGATATGGCTCGTGCCCGGCAGACCGAACTCTGCCAGAATGCGGCGGCAGGCGGCTTCGTCGTTGTACCAGCTATAATAGGGGTCCTTGACCTCCGTATGGGTGGCGGGGTCGGCGATATACAGCCGCTCGAAGGTGGTCATGGCGCTGCGGCCAAACAGCGGCGAAAGCTTGCCGCACCACAGATACCACAGAAAATCCTGTCCGCTCTGGCGGGCGGCGCTGCCTTCTGCCCCGTAATAGCCACGGCGGGCGCGGGCATCGCAGTAGTCCATCAGGGCACGGCCGGAGTAGCGGCGTCCCTCAAAGTGCTCTACCGCAAAGCCGCCCTTCGTGTTCATGGGCACAGCACCGTGGTAGAGCAGATTGCCGTTCTCAATATGGTACACGCTGCCCTTGGCGTACAAAAATTCAATGTGCTGCTGCAATCTTTCGCTCTGTCGGAAGGACTGCACCAGCTTGTGCAGCACCAGCTGTTCGTCCGTGTTCAGCTTTGCGGGGTCTGCCGGGTCTACCGTGGGGAAGGAGGTATCCCGCAGGGGGTAGCTCTTCTCCCCTACCTGCACGGTATGGGCGTCCCAGTCGATGCGGCGCAGATAATCCCGCCCCTGCATCTGGAAATCCGGGTTGCGGTCGATGACCTGACATTCCAGCTTGAACATGAGGATGGAGATGGCCTTGTGCATCACGGCGCAGCGGTGGAGCATTCCCTGCGTATAAGGGCCGCGGGCGGCGTCCGTGTGGGGCATCCAGATGGAAAGATCGTCCTCACCGTAGAACTGCTCCGCCATGCGCTGCAAGTGCCGCAGGTTGATGCCGTAGCAGTCCTCCAGCATCCCGTGGTTGTGGTAGGCAAGCGTAGTCTTAAGTACGGTGCAGATGCAGATAGGACTGCCGGCGGCAGCACCCATCCACACCACGTCATGGTTGCCCCACTGGATATCCACATTGTGGTGGCGCATCAACAGATCCAGAATAATGTCCGGGCGGGGGCCGCGGTCAAACAGGTCGCCCACGATATGCAGCTTATCCACCGCCAGATGCTTGATGAGCTCACACAGGCGCACGATAAAGCGGTCGGCGCGGCCGTTCTCGATGATGCTGCCCACGATCTGGCCATAGTACAGGTCTTTATCGTGATCCTCAAAGTGGGCGTGGAGCAGCTCATCCAGAATATAGCCGCAGCTGAAAGGCAGGCAGCTGCGCACATGGTCGCGGGTGTGCTTGGAGGACACCAGACGGCAGATATCGATCAGCTGGAGAAGGGTCTGGGTGTACCACTGCTCCAGCGCATCCTCGGTGGTGCAGCGTGCCTTGAGCTGGGGCAGCTTTTCGGTGGGATAATAGATCAGGGTGGCAAGCTCGGCACGGGCTGCCTCCGGCATGGTGTCACCCAGCACGGCATCCACCTTTTCCCGGATGACACCAGAGGCGGAGTTCAAAATGTGCACAAAGGCTTCGTTCTCGCCGTGCAGGTCGCTCATGAAATGCTCCGTGCCCTTGGGCAGCTTGAGCAGCGCCTGATTGCTGATGATCTCGCTGGCAGCCGCCGCCTGCGAGGGGTAATCTCTGGCCAGCAGAGCCAGATACTTCAGATTATCGCGGATCTCATCGGTTTCGGTGCGCATGGTCTCCTCCATCATAACGCAGTCTTTGCCCTGCAAAGATGTTGCGCTTTTTGTATTATCGTTTCTCGTTATTTCAGTATAGCACGAATGACTCCAAAAGTGGTATACTGAATACGAAAATTTTAAGCAAAGGACTTTGGATATTATGCCGAAAACCATTTCCATTCCCACCCGCTGTACCCTCTGCCCCCGCCGCTGCGGTGCAAACCGTGCCGCCGGGCGCACCGGCTTCTGCGGGGCGGGCGCAACTTTAAAAGCTGCCCGCGCCGCCCTGCACCACTGGGAGGAACCCTGCATCAGCGGCACAAGGGGCAGCGGCACGGTGTTCTTTTCCGGCTGCACCCTCAAGTGCTGCTTCTGCCAGAACTACCCCATCAGCGCCGAGGGGCTGGGCAAGGAGATCACGGTGGAGCATCTGGCTGAGATCTTTTTGAATTTGCAGGCGCAGGGTGCACATAACATCAATCTGGTCACCCCCGGGCAGTGGCAGCCGTGGATCCTTGCCGCGCTGGACATCGCCCGCGCCAAGGGGCTGCGGCTGCCCATCGTGTGCAACACCGGCGGCTACGAGACCGTGGAAAGCGTAGAGGCATGGCGCGGGTACATCGACATCTGGCTTGCCGACCTGAAATATGTGTCCTCTGCCCTTTCCGCAGAGCTTTCTGCTGCACCGGACTATTTTGCCGAGGCAAAGCCCGCCATTGAGGCCATGATGGCGCAGGCAGGGCATCCGGTGTTCGATGCAGACGGCATCCTGCAAAAGGGGGTCATTCTGCGGCATCTGGCGCTGCCGGGGCATGTAGAGGACAGCTTTGCCGTGCTGGACCAGATGGCCGCGTGGAACGATGCCGACCCCGGGTGCTTTCTGCCCAGCGTCATGAGCCAGTACACCCCCTTCTACAAGGCCGCAGAACACGGCATCGGGCGGCGCATCACCACCTACGAATACCGCCGGGTGGTGAACTACGCCATGGACAAGGGACTTGTGCAGGGCTATATGCAGCAGAAGAGCAGCGCCAAGGAGGAATACACCCCCAGCTTTGACCTGACCGGGGTGTGATTCTGCGGCAGAGCAGCTTTTTCGGCAACTTTACCAAATTTTATGGTTTATTTTCTCTTGCCTGCGCGTGCAAACGCTTGCATTCTGTCCGGGAACGCACTATAATGGATACAACGATGTGTTAATAGTTGCGGATTCCCGCAATGTCATCAGGAGGAGCTTTATGGAACATTTCAATCCGATCCTTGGCAGCGAACCCAATGGCCAGAAGTTCATCACCTGTGGTGAGATCATGCTGCGCCTGACCCCGCCGAACTACGAAAAGATCCGCATGGCATCCGCTTTTGAGGCCAGCTACGGCGGCAGCGAGGCCAACATTGCGCTGGCGCTGGCAAACCTTGGCGTGGACAGCACCTTCTTCAGCGTAGTGCCCAACAACAGTCTGGGCAAGAGCGCTGTGCGCTGGCTGCGCTCCAACGATGTGCACTGCACCCCCATGATCCTGACCGAGCCGGACGAGACCCCCTCTAACCGTCTGGGTACTTATTATCTGGAGACCGGCTACGGCATCCGCGCTTCCAAGGTCATCTACGACCGCAAGCACAGCGCCATTACCGAGTACGATTTTTCTCAGGTGGATCTGGACGCTCTGCTGGAAGGCTACGACTGGCTGCACCTCAGCGGCATTACCCCGGCACTGGCCCCCAACTGCCGCAGCCTGATCCTTGATATGCTGAAGGTTGCCAAGAAGAAGGGCCTGACCGTGAGCTTTGACGGCAACTTCCGCTCCACCCTGTGGACCTGGGAGGAAGCACGGGACTTCTGCACCGAGTGCCTGCCCTATGTGGACGTGCTGATGGGCATTGAGCCCTACCACCTGTGGAAGGACGAAAACGACCACAGTAAGGGCGACTGGAAGGACGGCGTGCCCCTGCAGCCCAGCTACGAGCAGCAGGACGAGATCTTCCAGCGGTTCATCGAGCGCTACCCCAACCTGAAGTGCATCGCCCGCCATGTGCGCTACGCCCACAGCGGCAGCGAAAACAGCCTGAAGGCCTTTATGTGGTACGAGGGTCACACCTTCGAGAGCAAGCTGTACACCTTTAACATTCTGGACCGCGTGGGCGGCGGCGACGCCTTTGCCAGCGGCCTGATCTACGCCATGCTGCACAACTACAAGGCCATGGATATGATCAACTTTGCGGTGGCCAGCAGCGCCATCAAGCACACCATCCACGGCGATGCCAACATCACCGACGATGTGAGCACCATCCGCAACCTGATGAACATGAACTACGACATCAAGCGGTAAGCCGCATACTAAAACAGGCTCCCTGCCATTGGCGGGGAGCCTGTTTTTTAGCTATTGAAAAAGGGCATTTCATCTGCAAACAGATGGAACGCCCTTTTGTTCTGGCTTAGTTGGACAAAATCATACGGTCGTTGGCAAACTCGCCGCCGCTGGCGATCTGGAACTTGGCCAGCAGGTCGGAGACGTGGAGCTTCTGCTTCTCCTCCCCTGCCACGTCGTAGATGATATGACCCTCGTGCATCATGATGAGGCGGTTGCCGTACTTGATGGCATCCTTCATGTTGTGGGTGATCATCATGGTGGTCAGGTGGTTCTCCTCCACGATGCGTGCCGAAAGGGTAAGCACCTTCAGCGCCGTTTTGGGGTCCAGAGCGGCGGTGTGCTCGTCCAGCAGCAGGAGCTTGGGCTTGTTCATGGTAGCCATCAGCAGGGTCAGCGCCTGCCGCTGACCGCCGGAAAGCAGCCCCACGCGGGCGGTCAGGCGATCCTCAAGGCCCAGATCAAGGGTCTTGAGCAACTCACAGTACTGCTCCCGCTCGGCCTTGGTGATGCCGATGCGCAGGGTGCGGCGCTTGCCGCGCCGGGCTGCCAGCGCCAGATTTTCCTCGATCTGCATGGTGGCGGCGGTGCCGGTCATGGGGTCCTGGAACACGCGGCCAATGTAGGCAGCGCGCTGATGCTCGCTCAGGCGGGTGACGTCCACGCCGTCGATGAGGATCTTGCCCTCGTCCACCGGCCACACACCGGCAACGGCATTCAGCATGGTGGATTTACCTGCACCGTTGCCGCCGATGACGGTGACAAAATCGCCCTCGTTCAGCTTCAGGTTCAACCCGTTCAGAGCGGTCTTCTGGTTCACCGTGCCTGCATTGAAGGTTTTGGAAACATTTTGGATCTCAAGCATTTTTTGCGTCCTCCTTTGCCTTTTTGACCGGCTTCGAGAAGTATTTGCCCTTCCAGTACGGCACGGCAAGGAACACCGCCACCACGGAGGCGCTGAGCAGCTTGAGCAGGTTTGCATCAAAGCCCAGCGTCAGCACCAGCTGAATGACGATATAGTAGATAATTGCGCCGATGGAAACAGAGGCCAGCTTGAGGGCAAAGTTATGGAAGATGCGGCCAAACACGGCCTCGCCGATGATGACGGCAGCCAGACCGATGACGATAGCACCGCGTCCCATGCCAACATCTGCAAAGCCCTGATACTGGCTGAGCAGCGCACCGGACAAAGCCACCAGCGCATTGGAAACAGCCAGACCCAGCACGATGTTGAAGTTGGTGTTGATGCCCTGTGCGCGGGACATGGCAGGGTTAGAGCCGGTAGCGCGGATGCCGCAGCCCAGCTCCGTACCGAAGAACCAGTACAGCACCCCGATGACCACCGCCGTAACAAGGATGACCATGATGATGGGGTTGTGCAGGGCAAATTCCTTGACCCAGCGCAGGGAGATGAGCAGGCCGTATTTGTCCACGTTGATGGACTGGTTGGCCTTGCCCATGATCTTCAGGTTGATGGAATACAGCGCCAGCTGGGTCAGGATGCCGGCCAGAATGGCGGGAATGCCCATAAAGGTGTGCAACAGGCCGGTGACAAGGCCGGTAGCAAGGCCGGCAAGCACCGCCACCAGCAGTGCTGCCCAGACGTTCATGCCGGAAAGCAGGCACATGACACACACCGCGCCGCCGGTGCCAAAGCTGCCGTCCACGGTCAGGTCGGCTACATCCAGAATACGGTAGGTCAGGTACACGCCAATGGCCATGATACCCCAGATAAGCCCCTGCGCACAGGCACCCGGTAAAGCGCCCGGCAGGTTTGCAAGTCTTGCAATGATCTCCAAAACAATTTCCTCCTAAACGTTACACTTTTTTATCTCCCGCTTTGATACGGGAAAGCGGAGAAGAGCAGGAATCCACTCTTCTCCGCTATTTTTATATTGTTCCGGTTTTGCTGTTATCAGGCTTCGATCTCCACATAGCCTTCCGGTACAGTCAGGCCAAGGTCATCGCAGATGGTCTTATTGTACTTTTTGGTCACATCGGTGTACTCGATGGGCATGGTAGAGATGTCGCTCTCGCCGTTCAGGATCTTGACTGCCATCTCACCGGTGGTGTAGCCCAGATCGTAGTAGCTGATGGACAGGGTAGCCACGCCGCAGCCGGAGCAGATGCCCTCCTCACCGGCGAACACAGGCTTCTTAGCCGGGCGGCAGATGCCGTCCACGATGCCGGTATTGGCGGCAACGGTGTTATCGGTGGGCACATACAGTGCGTCGTTCTCGTCCGCAGCCTTCTGGCAGACGGAGGACAGATCGTTGGAATCCGAGAAAGCGTACTGGGTAGCAGTTACGCCCTTAGCCTCCAGATACTTCTGCACTTCGTCTACCTGATACTGGCTGTTGGCCTCGGCAGAGCAGTACAGCAGGCCGACCTTCTTGACCTCAGGCATCCACTCCACGATCATATCTGCCTGCTGATCCAGCGGTGCCAGATCGGAGGTGCCGGAGACATTGCCGCCCACGGTGCCGGAGAAGTTATCCAGACCCAGTGCCACGCCGTACTCGGTAACAGAGGTTCCCAGAATGGGGATGGTGTTGGTAGCAGCCTGTGCAGCCTGCAGAGCAGGGGTAGCGTTTGCCATGATCAGTGCCACGCCGGAGGAAACAAAGCCGTTGGCAATGGTGGCGCAGGTAGCGGAATCGCCCTGTGCATTCTGGAAGTCGAAGGTGACGTTCTCGCCAAAGGAAGCGGTCAGCGCGTCCTCAAAGCCCTGCGTAGCGGCATCCAGTGCAGCGTGCTGCACCAGCTGGCAGATGCCAACGGTGAACTTTTCGCCGTTAGAGGCGGCAGCGACCGATGCAGAAGCAGCCGTGGAAGACGCTGCCGCAGAGGATGCGGAGGAAGAACCGCCGCAGGCAGAAAGAGCAGCTGCTGCACCGCAGGCAGCGGCAACAGTCAGGAAGGAACGACGAGTGATTTTACGCATATTGATGATCTCCTCTATCTCCGGCCCTTGCAGCCAACAGGACGCCGCACTCCGGGCCGATATTGTAAGCGGATCAAACAAGGTTCGCTTTACACTCGTGAAGTATATCACAGAATCACTGGCAAAACAATCCACTTTTGCCTGAAAACAGCCTTTATTATCGATTCAAGTAAAGCCATCCATCAATTTTTTGAATCATTATTTCGTTTTTTCTGATACTCCGTCAGTTTACGCAGTTCCGTGTCCAGCGTTTGCAGGTTTGCTTCCAGCTGCGGCAGATAATCCTGCGCGTAATCGTAACCAAAATACAGTGCCTGCCAGAGCTTAGCCTGCATCCGGCGCACCAACACCGGACTGAGCACCGCCTCCAGCTGTTCCACGGTATCTTCCAGCGCCATGCAGGTCTGCGCCCAGCGCACATCAATGGCTTCCCGGGCGGGCACATCGTAGCGGGCAAGGTAATCCTGCACCCTTGCTTCGATCACCTGCCCGCCGCAGCCGGTGGGCTGCAAAAAGTAGTGCACCTCCCCTGCCCAGCTGATCTCCTGCGCCAACGGATACAGTGCACATACCAGCGGCTCAGCGTCATGGATGGCGCAGTGGTTTTCGGTCAGAAAGGGGCAGTTGTTGCGGTTTTCCTTGACCGGGGCAAGCCGCAGCACCGGTAAATGGCTCACCCTGCCAACGCTGCTGCGGCAGTAGCCCCGGGCCACGATCTGCGGCGGCAGGCGTAACCGGGCAGCAATGCGCCACAGATCATACCCGGACAGCACGATATCCTCCCGCCCGCGGCAGCAGTTGCCGCAGCCCGCACAGGCAAAGCGGAACTGTGCATCCCGTTCCAGCAGCGGCATGGCATCGGTACGGGTAAAATTCACCTGTCCGCACAGGTCAATGGCTTCATCTCGCATCGTAAAACACCTTTTCCATGATAGAATGTCCCTATTGTACCGCCGGAGTACCCAGTTTGCAAGGCAATTCCTATACAGCACATTTATTTTTTATCTGCCAGTTTCCGGTACACCTGCACTGCATCGCGGATGTTATATTGCTCTGTCCCGTGGTCTCCGGGCGCAGCAAGTGTAACAAGGATGTACTCCTTCCCGTTCACGGTGGCAAGGCTGGCCAGACACAGCCCTGCGGCGGCGGTATATCCTGTTTTGCCGCCCTCGATCTGTGCCCCTGCCGGAAGCTCCGTTCCATCCAGCTTACCCAGCAGTGTGCTGGTCAGCAAAACGCCTTCCGAGTGCTGCGCAGTCGCTGTGGCAGTGTAGTGCTCCGCTGTAAAAATGGTGCGGAAGGTCGCATTATGCAGTGCTGCCTGCAATAGCTTTGCCATATCTGCCGCACTGGAATAGTGCTCAGTGTCGGTCAGGCCGGTAGCGTTTGTAAAATGGGTGTTCTTCATGCCGAGTTCTGCGGCCTTCTGGTTCATCAGTGCGGCAAAGCTTTCTTCACTGCCACTCACCAGCCGCGCCAGCGCCTCACAGCATTCTGCGCCGGAGGGCAGCATCGCACCATAGAGCAGGTCCCGCACCGTGACCGTCTCCCCAGGCACAAAGCCCGCCATGGAGGCGTTTTCGGTCTGTAAGGGCGGGAAAATATCCTCCGGCAGTGTTACCTGTTTATCCAAATCGGGTTCCGCCTCAATGGCCAGCAGTACGGTCATCATTTTTGTCAGGGAAGCCGGCGCAGCACGCTCATCGGCACGTTTCTGCGCCAGTACCTGCCCGCTCTGGGCATCCAGTAAGATCGCGTGTCGGCTGGCTGTATCCAATAGAACATTTTGCCGCAAAAATAACACCAGCAGCACAAGCAGTGCCGCCAGAATACATAGCCGCCGACAGCGGCGGTGGAATCGTTTCATGATTGATCGCATCCTTTTTGCAAAATTATAAAGCGCTTTCACCTTTTAACACGAGGCAAAAGCGCCTTTTCCTGCAAATTTTCGGCCATGTATTTTTATGTTAACGCAACAAAAAAGCCCTGAGATTTTCATCTCAGAGCTTTCTGTTCAAGTCGGCGACTACCTATTTTCACAAGCCGTTTCCAGCTAACTATCTTCGGCACAAGTAAGCTTAACTTCTGTGTTC
>CAKSWQ010000042.1 GCA_934512105.1 uncultured Faecalibacterium sp.
CTTGGGCGGCACTCGCGTCTTGCTGGCCGCTGCCCCAACAACTCCTCCCTGTTTCCGCCGCTGGCGGCGGTCGTCGTCGTTGCAGCGGAAAAATTATTTTATAATTTCGGAATACCGGAGCGTCTGCGGACGCTCCGGTATTCCATTTTCACGGGAGGGGTTGGAACGAACTCCCTCAGTCAAAGCCTGACGGCTTTGCCAGCTCCCTCTAGGAGGGAGCCTCTGGCGCGCCCGGGCACTTTGCACTTTAGACGGAAACTTTCCCGCCATGCCAAAGGCCCCATCTCAGAGGACGACTTCCCCCGGCCGGGGGAAGATGTCACCGCAGGTGACAAAAAGGGGAATCTGTCGAGCGCAGCGAGACTGGGGGAGTTTCTACCGGCGTGGTTTCCGAGGTGCGCGTTAGCGCGTGAGAGGGTAAAAAAGTGGGTCAGAAGCGCCCGCAGACGTTTCTGACCCGCAAATAGAACTATGTTGTTGTTTTACAGCTGGCAGGCGGTATCGTAACCGGTGCGGATGGCGTTGGAGATATCCGCAGCCTTACCGGCGGCATCGCCAATGGAATACACCGGGATACCGGCAGCTTCCAGCGCAGCAGCGTCAAATTCGTTGGAGCGTGCGCCCATGGCCAGCACGATGTAATCGCAGGGGATGGTCACCTCTGCGCCGTCCTTGTTCTCGCAGACGACGGCATCCATGCGGAACTCCTTGACCTTGTGGCTGGGGTACTGCTCCACGCCGTAGGTCTTGTAGTTTTCCAGCAGGGTGGGCAGGATGGTGGTGCTCTCGCCGGCGGCGATCTTGTCCATCATCTCAATGACCGACACCTTGCAGCCGCGGGCAGCCAGATACTCTGCGGTCTCGCAGCCCACCATGCCGCCGCCAATGACAGCCACAGTGCCGTACACCTGCTGCTCACCGGCCAGCACCTTCCATGCATCGGCCACGTTCACGCTGTCGATGCCGGGGATACGGGGTGCAGCGCTGTGGGCACCCACAGCGTTGATGACAGCCTCGAAGCCGGCATCCTTCAGCTGCTCGGCGGTGCGGGTCTGGCCCATGCACAGGTGCACACCGGCGTTGCAGACCGCGTGGATCAGGTCCTGTGCGGCGCGGCGCATCTCCTCCTTGCGGGGAGGCACGCAGGCAATGTTCAGCTGACCGCCCAGAGAGGTGGTCTTTTCAAACAGGGTCACGTCATGGCCGCGCAGCGCTGCCACACGGGCGGCTTCCAGACCGGCAGGGCCGCCGCCGAGGACGGCGATCTTCTTTTTCTGCGCTGCGGGCTGGATGCTGCGGGTGTTCTCGTAGCCGTTCTCCGCGTTCAGCACGCAGGAGAGGAACTGGCGGTTCTGGATAGCATCGGTGCAGCCCTTGTTGCAGCTGATGCAGCGGCGGATATCGCAGGCCTTTCCTGCAGCAATCTTGGTGCCCCAGTCGGGGTCTGCCAGCAGCGGACGACCCATGGCAACCATATCGGCCATGCCGCTCTCGATGACACGCGCAGCCATCTCGGCATCCACGATACGACCCACGGCGCTCACCGGCACATTGACGGCCTTTTTGATGTCCCCGGCGATCTTGACAAAGAAGCCGTAGGGCTGCACGCCCATGGGAGGGATGGTGTCGGCCATATTGCCAGTGTGGTTGGCCTGTGCAACGTGGAGCATATCCACGCCGTCCTCCACCAGCCACTGGGCAAACTGCACGGCGTCGGCCTCGTCAATGCCGCCCTTGCCGCGCTGCGGGGTGACGATGGACAGCTTGTAGTCGATGACCATACCCGGCACAGCCTTGCGGATGGCGCGGGTCAGCATACGGGCAAAGCGGACGCGGTTCTCCAGACTGCCGCCGAACTTGTCGGTGCGGTGGTTCATGCGGGTGGAGCACAGGCAGCCGTTCAGGCGGTCGCCGTGGATCTGAATGACATCCACACCGGCCTTCTGGGCACGCACTGCGCAGGCGCACATCTTATCGATGATGGCCATCAGCATCTCCTCGCTGACCTCATCGGTAAAGAACATCATGTCGTGATGCAGGCGCTGACGCATCTCGTCAAACTTCTTCTGCATGAACAGGCTGTTGATGGCGTCCACATCGTACTCCGGGTGGAAGAGCTGGACGCCCAGCTTGGTGCCGTAAGCGTGTACGCTGTCGGCCAGTGCCTTGAAGGCAGGGATCTGGCTGTCGTCAAACAGCTTGGGGGTGGGAGAAAAGCTGTTGATGGGTGCCACATCGCCCATAACGATGTAGCCCACACCGCCCTTTGCCAGACGGGTGTAGAAGCCCATGTCCTGCTCGCTGATCATGCCGTTTTTCTCGTAGCCGGTGGTCAGCGGGGGGAACATGATGCGGTTTTTAAAGGTCTGTCCGCCCACCTCAATGGGCTGCAGAATTACGTTTTCCATACGAAAGCCTCCTTGCAGATACGCTTTGCTTTACAGATTTGCTTTGATGAATGCTGCGGTCTTTTCCTCCACGGCGGCACGGGCTGCCAGCGTGGCAAAGTTGTGGCCGCCGCCTGCAATGGTGTCCACCTCGGGTGCGGTGTACACCTGTGCGTAACGGTTGCAGGTGCCCTCGTCCACCAGACGGTCATCGTCGGCGCGCAGCAGCAGCACCGGGCCGTTGTAGCCCTTGGCCTCGGTAAAGGGATCGGGGTGCTTGGCCATCTCGTAGTTAAAGGCCATCTTGTAGCACAGACCCTCCATGTCGGCGTAGTCCTTGCCGGTCTGCATAATGCCGTCGGCGCGCTGTGCACAGCCGAACCACATCCCGGCGCCCGGGCACAGCAAAATCAGGCCGTGGGGCTGGATGACCGGTGCGCAGGAGGCGGCAATGTAGCCGCCCATGCTCTGGCCGGAGAGGAACAGCTTTTCGCTGTCCACATAGGGCTGCTCAGCTGCCCATGCAAAGATATCCTGTGCATCGGTGTGCAGGCCGTCGAAGCTCATATCCTCGAACTCGCCGTCGCTCTCGCCGTTGCCGTAGAAATCGAACCGGGCGCTGCCGATGCCCTGCGCTGCCAGAGCGCGGGACAGGTGGGTGTACATGGACTTGTAGCCGCTGCAGCTGCCGGCAAAGCCGTGCAGGTGCACCACAAAGGGTACCTTGCCCTCGGTATCGGGCAGGGTCACGATGCCGCGCAGGGTGTGACCATTGCGGTTTTTAAACTGGACCTGTAAGATCTTCATGGTTTACTTGCTCTCCTTTGCAGCACGGCGGGCCTTCAGCTCGGTCAGCATCTCAGCAGTCTTCTGCTTGGTCAGGGGGTAGACGAAGAACAGGATAGCAACTGCAACGCCGTAGCCCAGGAAGTAGATGCCGGTGTAGCTCTTCCAGATGGCGTTCACAACGCCTGCGGTCTGCACAGCGCCGACGGTCACGTTGTAGCCGATGGCACCCAGCACAAAGCTGGACAGGCTGCCGGAAATGGCGCTTGCAAGCTTGCGGAAGAAGGAGTAGGTGGAGTAGACGATGCCCTCGTTGCGCTCGCCGGTCTGCAGCTCGTGGTAGTCGATGGCGTCGTTGACCATAGCCCAGATCAGCACCTGCATACCGGAAGCACCCAGATAGCAGATACCGTTGATGACGATGAAGGCCACGGGGTTATGGACGGGGAAGAAGAACAGGATGCCGAACACGATAGCGGCAAAGCCTGCGCCCATGCAGCACCACTCCTTCTTGCCGAACTTGTTGGCCAGAGGCTGGGTGATGGCAAAGGACAGCACAGCGTACAGCACGCTCAGCATACCGGAGACAGCCTGGATCTTGACGTTGCCGAAGAAGTCCTTGTACAGGTAGGTGTTCAGGCCGTTGACCACGGAAGCACCGATCATGCCGGTCAGGCTGAAGAACATAACGCCCAGCAGAGCCTTATTGTGAGAGATCTCCTTGAGCACGTGCAGGTAGTTCAGCTTTTCGCCCTGCGGACGCTCGGGCACTTCCACGCGCTCCTTGCACCACACGCAGGTGATCTGCAGGCACAGCAGGCCCAGCAGAGCGCAGATGCAGGCCAGCATCAGGAAGCGGCCGGCCACGGGCTGGTTGTCCACATACAGGAACAGGGGGCCGACCATGACCATGACGGTCATGAAGATGGTGCCGCCAAGGCTGCGGTAGCGGGACAGTGCGGTGCGCTGGCTGACATCATCGGTCATCACGCTGGACAGAGTACCGAAGGGCACGTTGACGCAGGTGTACAGTGCCTCGTACAGAACGTAGGTGACGAACATATAGGCCAGACGCAGGCCGTAGTTGATGTTGCCCACATTGACAAAGCCCAGCACGCACAGCACTGCCATGGGGAACGAGAAGGCGCGGATCCACGGGATGAACTTGCCGCCCTTGGTGGCCTTGCGGGAGTCCACGATGGCACCGATGATGGGGTCGTTCACGGCGTCCCAGATCTTGGTGATCAGCAGCAGGATACCCACGTGGAAGGGGTTGACCTGCAGGATCAGGGTGTAGAAGATCGACAGATACATGGCACGGTACTGCTCGGTGAAGCAGCAGCCCAGATCGCCCAGCGTATAGCCGATCTTGTCCTTCATGGAGAAGGGTCGGACGGTCTTTTTCTGGTCCATTGTGTTTTATCCTCCTTAAAAACAGTGAAACCACGAGACTTTTCGCACAAGTCTCTTTTCTACGCTTTGCATTATACGTTAATTTTACATCAATACATATCCAAAAAATGATTGAAAACTATCACAAATTGATGTATTATGCAATTATAACAGTTGTACTTTTCTGTTGTGTACAACAAACTGTTACACCTGACAGTTTCGCGGAGGGATTTTTGGTGAACTATACAGCCAAGCGTTATTTTTTTGAGCAGAGCGCCGTCCGGGATTTTTATTCCGGCGCGTATTACGATCTGTTCCTCGTTATGCGGGGCAGCGGGGTGTTCCGGTGCCCCGATGTGGTGCTGCCCGCCCAGCAGCAGAACCTCATCATCTTCAAGCCCGGTCAGGGCGGCAGGCTGGAATACGCCGGTGCCTACGGCCCGCTGGAGCTTATCCGGGTGCAGCTTTCTCCCCAGACGCTGGCGCAGCTTTCGGACGCAGACACCGACTTTGAAAAAAGCTTCAACGTGGTGCCCTTCCGGCAGGTGGCCGTCCGGCCGGACAGCCAGATCTATATGCTGCTGAAAAACCTTGCCCGGAAGCTGCTGGTGCTCCCGCAGGAGCGCACCCAGTTCGGAGCAGCGGCGTTCGAGCACGGCATTTTGCAGATGTTCGTGGTGCTGGCGCTGCGTGCCTGCATCCATGCGGAGTTCCACACCGCATCGGTCAGCCGCCACCACCTGATGCTGGACGAGGTGTTTTTGTTTATTCAGGCGCACCTTACCGAGGAACTGACGCTGGAACGGCTGGAGAAGGAGTTCTTCGTCTCCCGGGAGCATATTGCCCGGGAATTCAAGCGCCAGACCGGGCAGACGGTGCACCGCTATATCGTGAAAGCGCGGTTGGACCGCTGCTGCACCCTCATCGAGCAGGGACTGCCCATTACCGAGGTGTACAAGACCAGCGGCTTTGGCGGCTACAACCATTTTTTTCGCGCTTTCAAAAAGGAGTACGGCATGACCCCCAAGGAGTACTTCAGCACCACCCGGCAGGATGCCCGGGGATGAATGCTGCAAAAGCAGCGCCGTCCGTCCCTGTGAAAAAAGCCGCCCGGGAAGATTCGCAGATCCTCCCGGGCGGCTTGCTTATCCTATTTTTTGCCCTTACTTGCGGCGGGTGAGGCAGTTCAGTGCCATCACCGCCAGCACAAGAAAGCCGATGACCAGCAGAATGCCAGCCATGCCGATGAGCATCATGGGCAGGGTGGTCATCCAGGAAGAAAGATGAAGCATAAAGGTACCTCCGTTAAGCCATCAGGGAAAGGATCAGTCCGCCGGCAAGGACGGATGCGATCTGCCCGGAAACGTTGACGCTGATGGAGTACATCAGCAGGAAATTCTGGCTGTCCTCGGCCAGACCCATCTTGTTGACCACACGTCCGCTCATGGGGAAGGCTGAGATGCCTGCCGCGCCGATCATGGGGTTCAGTTTTTTGCCCTCGGGCAGGAAGAGGTTCAGCAGCTTGGCGAACAGCACGCCGCCTGCGGTATCAAAGATAAAAGCCACAAGACCCAGCGCCATGATGAGCAAGGTGTCCGGCCGGACGAACTTGTCGGCGGTCATCTGCCCGGCTACGGTCAGACCCAGTACAATGGTAATGAGGTTTGTCAGCACGTTCTGGGCGGTCTCGCTCAGAGAGTTCAGCACCCCGCACTCCCGCAGCAGGTTGCCGAACATCAAAAAGCCCACCAGCGCCACGCTGGCCGGGGCTACCAGACCGGCGACCACCGTGACCACAATGGGGAACAGGATCTTGGTCAGCTGGGTGACGTTGCCTTTTTCGTAGGGCATACGGATGCGGCGCTCTTTCTGGGTGGTCAGCAGCCGGATGACCGGCGGCTGCACGATGGGCACCAGCGCCATGTAGCTGTAAGCTGCCACCATAATGGCGCCAAGATACTGGGATTTGAGGGTGTTTGCCACAAAAATGGCGGTGGGGCCGTCGGCAGCGCCGATGACCGCAATGGACGCGGCGTCCTTCAGATCAAAGAAGAACCCGGCCAGAAACAGGGTGAAAAAGATGCCGAACTGTGCCGCTGCGCCAAACAGCATGAGCCACGGCTTTTCCAGCAGCGGGCCAAAATCGATCATGGCACCGATGCCGATGAACAGCAGCAGCGGGAACAACTCGTTGGACATCCCCGCCTCAAACAGGGCGGAGATGGGGCCGACGGTGTCGCCCTGTGTGATGGCACCGGATGCGGGAAGGTTGACCAGAATGGCGCCGAACCCCATGGGCAGCAGCAGACTGGGCTCCATCTTTTTGACGATGGCAAGGTAGATGAGCAGGGCACCGATGCCCCACATGACCACCATCTGCCATGTCAGCGCCCCAAAGTTTGAAAAGAGCGCGGCGAATGTGTTCCAGAAATTCATAATGTTTTCCTGCCTCCTTTTGTTCTGATGCTGCGGCAAGAAAAAAGAGACCCTTGCCACAGCGTAAAATCTGTGACAAAAGTCTCAAGCGAACACATGACATCGGGCATTGCTGCCGTGATGACGCTGCCATGCAGCGGCCTGCCGGTGAAAAAAAGCCTTGACCGGCAGACTGCCCTTTACTCCCCTTTATCATTTTTATTGATACCAGAAACCGCCGCTTCTGTCAAGGGGGAAAATGCGTTTTTGCGCAAAAATCCAATAGACGGATGCCGTTTCCCTCTACGCTCCTCCCGTGAAAAGGCCAATCGGGAAAATCCGCAGATTTTCCCGATTGGCAAATTATAAATAATTTTTCCTCTGAAAATGGTCAGAGCACAGCGGAGACCATTTAAAATCGTTAATCTACCACCGGTACATCCAGCCCGAACTCCTGCGGGCGGAAGCGGGGACAGACGTTCTCGGTGATGCAGATGACCGAAGCGGCCAGACGGCTGCCGATCTCACAGGCTTCTGCCAGCGTTTTGCTGTAGGTCAGGCCGATGACCGTGCCGGCAAAGAAGGCGTCGCCCGCGCCGGTTGTGTCCATGACATCTACCTTTTTGGCGGGCACGATGCCGCAGCTGCCGTCCGCACAGGCGAATACCGCGCCCTGCCCGCCCATGGTCACTACCATGCTGGGAATGTTGGCGCTGCGCACATTGCTGCTGAGCACCCGGCACATCTCGTCCGGGGAGAGGTGGTCGTAGTCATCCGAGAACAATAGCCCGGCCTCCTGCTGGTTGCAGACAAAACAATCGATCTGCTGCAAAAAATCCCGCCGCTCCATGGCGATGCTCATGTTGGAGACCACCGCAAACACCTTTTTGCCGTACTTTTTGGCGTAGCGCAGGGTCTGCTTCACTGTCTCTTTTTCGAGGTCCAGTTCCAAAGCAATGGAATCGCAGTCTGCAAAAATGGCATCGCCCTGCTCCTGTAACAGACCGGTCAGCGGGGTGGTGTCCGGCCGCTTGGAGATGGCGGCGTGTACATCGCCGTCGTTGTCAAAGATGGCCAGCCATGTGCCCATGCCGTCCGGCTTTTTCTGGATAAAGCGGGTGTTCACCTTGTGCTTTGCCAGCTTGTCGATGACGTCCTGTCCCATGCCGGTGTCGTCCACTAGCCCTACAAAGGTGGGGCGCAGCTCCACGTTGGCAATATCCTCCACCACGTTGCGGCTCACACCGCCGTGTACCTGCTCGATGCGTCCGGCGTTGCGCCCGCCGGGGATATAGGTGGAAAGGGGATAGCCCTTGATATCCACAAAAACAGCTCCGATGACTACGATGCCCATAAACGATAAACCTTTCTGACTTCAGTTGATTTTACCTGTATTATACAGGAAGCAGAAAAAAGATGCTATCCCTTTGCCGTTTTTTGCAGAAAAATGTCTTCCACTAAGACCCTTCCGTGAAAAGGCCAATCGGGAAAATCCGCAGATTTTCCCGATTGGCAAATATAAATAATCTTTCCGCTAAAAACGCCCAAAGCGCAGCGGGGGCATTCTGAATCCGTTTCTGTCACATCGCTGTGCGGGCGGTGCGCACCAGATACTCCATGGCCTGTACCGGGTATTGCCCGGCGGCGGTCTCGCCGGTGAGCATCAGGCTGGATGCACCGTCCAGTACGGCGTTGTAAATGTCGCTCACCTCGGCGCGGGTTGGCACAGCCCGGGTGTGCATACTGTCCAGCATCTGGGTCACCACCATAAAGGGCACTCCCGCCGCTCGGCAGGCGGCAGAAAGCTGCTTCTGGCAGCGGGGCAGCTCCCACAGGGGCATCGCGTTGCCAAGGTCACCCCGGGCAATGACTACTTCGTCTACCAGCGGCAAAAACTCCGGCAGTGCCTGCACGCCCGCAAGGTTTTCGATTTTGGCAAGGAGCTTCAGCTGCGGTGCACCGGCTTCTGCCAGCGCCTGCCGCAGGCTGCGGATGTCCGCTGCACCGCGCACAAAGGGCAGCATCACGCCGGTGACGCCGCAACCGGCGGCAATGGCAAGGTTCTCCTTGTCCTCGGCGGTCAGGGTGGGCATCTGGATGTCTGCCCCCGGTGCGGCCAGACTTTTGCGGCTTTGCAGCACCCCGCCCCGCACCACGGTGCACACCAGCGCGTCCTGCTCCACAGCGTCCACACGAGCCAGCAGCTTGCCGTCATCCAGCAGCAGCTCCTGCCCGGGCTGCACGCCCTGCACCAGCACGGCAGGGCAGGGGATGCTCTGCATGCCCAGACGCACCGTCTGCCCAGCGGTCAGGGATAGCGGCTGCGGCAGACGGCCGATGCGCAGTTCCGGCCCCTGTAAATCAATGAGCAGCTTTTTGACCCCGGCTTTGCGCAGCAGCGCCAGCCAGTCCTCGTGCGCTGCCAGCGGGCCGTGAGAAAGATTCATGCGGATGCCGGTCATGCCGGCTTCCACCATCTGCTGCAAAAGCACTGCATCGGCACAGGCGGGGCCGATGGTTCCGTAAAAATCCATAATTCCTCCTGCAATTCGTGTTTTTCTTCTATTGTAGCATGACCGCGCAGCAAAAGATAGCCCGTCTGCGCACAAAAAAACACCGGAAGCCGATGCAAAGCCTCCGGTGTCTTTTTATGATGCCTTATGGGGTTTACTGCGATGCTTTGCACCGCCTGCGTTCAGTACAAAGCTTACAGCTCCCTCTATTTTTAAAGGTTGTACTTAGTTTACAGCATTTCGGGCAGTTCGTCAAGGGCTTTTTCCAGCTTTTGCCGGGAAAAATTGGAATATCACAACATTATCACAACTGTAACTGGTGGTAGCACACACCTTCCATAGTTTTCCAGCAGGCGGTGTTTCCCTCTAAGGTCATGTAGCTGTGGGCGGTGTTTTCCTTGGGGATGCTCACAGAGCCGGGGTTTAGGTAAAGGTTCCCCTGTCCGAAGTCCGTCCACGCGGGCACATGGGTGTGGCCGTGGAGCAGGATATCCCCCGGGGTAAGGGGCGGCAGGTGGTTCAGGTTGAACACATGACCGTGGGTGACGTAGACCAGCCGCTGCCCCACCGGCAGCACGGCATAATCTGCCAGCACCGGGAAGGTGAGCACCATCTGGTCTACCTCGGCATCGCAGTTGCCGCGCACGCACAGCAGCTTGGGCGCAAGGTTGTTCAGCAGCGGGATGACCTGCTTTGGGGCGTAGTCCCGGGGCAGGTCGTTGCGGGGGCCGTGGTAGAGCAGGTCTCCCAGAAAGAGCAGGCGGTCGGCCTGCTCCCGTTCAAAGGCCTGCTGCAGCTGCTGCGCATAATAATAGGAGCCATGCAGGTCTGATGCGATCATCCATTTCATATATAATGCCCTCCCTCAGAGCCGGTTTGCCTTATTGTAGCGCCTGCGGTAAAAATGGTCAAGTATCTACAAAAGTCATACTTTTACACTGAAACCCCTTGACATACCGCCGGGGATGTGGTATTCTGCCAGAGTTGCAGCCGGCAAATATGCAGGGTGCATATCGCGGACAGCTGCCGCGATCATAAAAACCGTGTGGATTTTTACAGCAACATTGCTACTTTTCGCCACACAATGACCTTTAAAGGGTCATTGTGTGGCTTTTTTGTGCGCCGGAAACCGGCTGCAAGCCGGTGCTGCGCCTTCCACACTTTGAATTTTTACAGATAGCAGGTGAAATTTTTCAATGAACGAAACTTTTATGAAGGAGAAGCCGGTACTGCCGCTGCTGCTCTCGATGGCGCTGCCCAATGTGCTCTCCATGCTGGTAAACAGCCTGTACAACATCGTGGACAGCCTGTTTGTGGCGCGCATCAGCGAGGACGCCATGACCGCTTTAAGTCTGGTGTTCCCCATCCAGAACTTTTCCAACGCCATTGCCATCGGCTTTGGCATCGGCATCAACGCCATGATCGCGCTGTATCTGGGCGCGGGCGACCACGAAAAGGCCGAGGTGGCCGCCACCCACGGCTTTGTGCTCAGCCTTGTGCACGGCGTGGTGATGATGGCGGTCAGCATTGCCATCATGCCCGGCTTTCTGCGCCGCTTTACGCAGGACGAGGCGCTGATCGCCGCCGGTATCACCTACTCCACCATCGTGTTCCTGTTTTTGGTCGTGAACATGGTCTCGCTGGCCTTTGAAAAGATCTTTCAGGCGGTGGGGCGCATGAAGGTGTCCATGGCCGCGCTGATCACCGGCTGCGTGTGCAATATTCTGCTGGACCCGGTGCTCATCTTCGGGCTGGGGCCGGTGCCTGCCATGGGCATTGCGGGCGCGGCCCTGGCTACCGGCATCGGTCAGGCGCTCAGCGTGGTAGTTTACCTTGTGGTCTATCTGCGCACCGAGCTGCCGGTGCGGCTGCGCCGCAGCTGTCTGCACCCGGACGCAGCGCTGGACGGCAGACTGTATGCCATCGGCATTCCGGCGATCCTGAATCTGGCGCTGCCCTCGCTGCTGGTCACCTTCCTCAATGGGCTGCTGGCGGCTTTTTCCCAGAGCTATGTGGTGGTGCTGGGCATCTACTATAAATTGCAGACCTTTTTGTATCTGCCCGCCAACGGCTTTGTGCAGGGTATGCGCCCGCTGATCGGCTATAACTACGGTGCGCGGGAGCACGCCCGGGTGAAAAAGCTGTTCCAGCTGACCCTGCTCATGAGTGCAGCCATCATGGCAGCGGGCACGGTCATCTGTCAGTTTGCCTCCGGGCAGCTGATGGGGCTGTTTACCCAGAACCCCGAAACCATCGCCGCCGGACAGACCGCCTTGCGCATCATCAGCATCGGCTTTGTCATCTCGGCGGTCTCCACCACCGCTTCCGGTGCGCTGGAGGGTCTGGGCAAGGGCGCAGAATCGCTGGTCATCGCGCTGTGCCGGTATGTTGTTTTCATCATGCCGCTGGCTGCGCTGCTGTGTAACTGGCTGGGCGCAGACGGCGTGTGGCACGCCTTCTGGCTTACCGAGGTGCTGGCGGCGGCGGTCTCCGGTGCGGTCTACCGCCGGGCGGTCAGCCGTAAGGACTGAGCACCGCCAGCCGCCTTACGCAGGACGATTTGGAATGCGCTCCGCTTTGCTCTGCGCATAGTCAGCGGAAAAATTATTTTATATTTCGGCACATCGGAGCGTCTGCGGACGCTCCGATGTGCCATTTTCACGAATGGGGAGTTGAAGGCAAACGGCAGCGCAGCACCTGTTTCCTACGGCTTGAACCCTCTCCGTCATCGCTGCGCGATGCCACCTCCCCCGAAAGGGGGAGGTTTTGCTCTACTTACCGGAAGATGGCGAAAAGCTCCCCCCTCGGGGGAGCTGGCAAAGCCGTCAGGCTTTGACTGAGAGGGTTTTATGCCTGAACCCATGATTTTTCATTGACACTACGGGAAAAGTACGGTAAAATAATTTTCGTGTTTTGACAAAAACTGTCAGTGCGCAAGATATTACAGAGGATGTGGAAGTATATGATCGAGACCATTGCCGCCGTCAATCAGGCGGTGAACAGCTTTATCTGGGGCATCCCCGCCATGGTGTGCATCATTGGCGTGGGGTTGCTGCTCAGTGTCCGCACGGGCTTTTTGCAGATCCGCAAATTCCCTTACGCCATCCGCACCACCGTGGGCCGGATGTTCCGCAAGCGGGACGCCTCGGACGGTGCCATGACCCCCTTTCAGGCGGTGTGTACCGCGCTGGCGGGCACAGTGGGCACCGGCAACATTGCCGGTGTGGCGGGTGCCATCGCCATCGGCGGCCCGGGTGCCGTGTTCTGGATGTGGTGCTCTGCGCTGCTGGGCATGTGCACCAAGTTTGCCGAGGTGACGCTGGCCGTGCATTTCCGGGAGCGCAGCGACACCGGCGAGTGGGTGGGCGGCCCGATGTACTATATTAAAAACGGCCTTGGCCGCCGCTGGCAGTTTCTGGCGGTGCTGTACGCGCTGTTCGGCGTGCTGACCGTGTTCGGCACCGGCAACGCAACGCAGGTGAATACCATCGTTGCAGCGGTGGATACTGCCTTGCTGGAATACGGGCTGGTGGGCAATGGCTTTCTGCCCACCCTCAACCTCATCGTGGGCATCCTTGTGGCGGTGCTGGTGGCGCTGGTGCTGCTGGGCGGCATCAAGCGCATTGGCAGCGTAAGCGAAAAGCTGGTGCCCTTTATGGCACTGTTCTATATTGTGCTGTCGGTGGGCGTGGTGGTGCTCAACTTCTCCCGTCTGCCCTATGTGCTGGAATCCATCGTGGCGGGCGCGTTCAACCCCGCTGCCTTTACCGGCGGCACCATCGGCAGCCTGTTCGTCAGTATGCAAAAGGGCGTTTCCCGCGGCATCTTTTCCAACGAGGCCGGTCTTGGCACCGGCTCCATCGCCCATGCCTGCGCCGACACCAAAAAGCCGGTCAAGCAGGGTATGTTCGGCATTTTTGAGGTGTTTGCCGATACCATCGTCATCTGCACCCTGACCGCGCTGGTCATCCTGTGCAGCGGCACCCCGGTCAGCTACGGCGCAGCAGCCGGTGCCGAGCTGACCATCTCCGGCTTTACCACCACCTACGGCGGCTGGGCTTCCATTTTTACCGCCGTGGCGCTGTGCTGTTTTGCTTTTTCCACCATCATCGGCTGGGGTCTGTACGGCTCCCGTTTTCTGGTGTTCCTGTGCAAGAGCAACAAGGTGGCGCGCCCCTTCTTTGTGGTGTACTCTCTGGTGGCCATTCTGGGTGCTACCATGGATCTTGGCCTGCTGTGGAGCATCGCCGATACCTTCAACGGTCTGATGAGCATCCCCAACCTGATTGCGCTGCTGCTGCTTTCCGGCACGGTGGTGCAGCTGACCCGCGCCTTTTTTGAATCGGAGGGGTGAGAGGCATTCCCGCCCATAGTGGACAGAAGCGCCGGAACGCGGTATACTGAGAAAAAACAACGGTGGCTATGCACCACAGGAGGTTCTAACGTGGAAAACTTTAACGAACTGCTGCAGAAGTATGCAGATTTTATCGTCCGGGTGGGTGTGAACCCGCAGCCGGGGCAGACCCTTATTATCAACTGCCCGCTGGAAGGTGCCCCGCTGGCACGGCTGTGCGTGCGCAGCGCCTACGAGGCCGGTGCGCGGGACGTGCAGGTGAGCTGGCAGGATGACGCCGTTACCCGTATCCGCATGGAGCTGGGCAGCGAGGACGCGCTGACCGACCACAAGGGCTGGCAGCTGCGCCGCTATCTGGATTACGCTGAGAGCGAGGGCGGTGTGTGCGTGCTGCACCTTATTGCGGACGACCCGGAACTGTTTGCCGGGCTGGACGGTGCCAAGATCAGCCGGGTGAACAGCGCGAACCGCAGCTTTATGCAGCCGTGGCGGGAGTACACCATGAACGACCGGGTGCAGTGGTCCATCGCCGCCCTGCCCGCTGCGCCGTGGGCAAAGAAGATGTTCCCGGAGCTGGACACTGCCGCCGCCATTGAGGCACAGTGGAAGCTGATCTTTGATACCTGCCGCGTGACCGGCGGCGATCCGGTAGGGGAGTGGCAGAAGCATCTGGACCGCCTGAACGAGCTGGGCGCAAAGATGAACGCCCTGGATCTGGAAAGCGTGCATTTTGAAAGCGCCAACGGCACCGACCTGACCGTGGGTCTGGCGGAACAGGCGGTGTGGGAGAGCGCCGGCAGCAAAAACGAGAAGGGCGTGCCCTTCCTGCCCAACATCCCCACCGAGGAGGTGTTCACCGCACCCCATAAGGATAAGGTGGACGGCATCGTTTACGGCACAAAGCCCTATGTCTTTAACGGACAGCTGATCAAAAACTTCCATGTCACCTTCAAGGATGGCAAGGTGGTGGAGCACGGTGCCGACGAGGGCGCAGACCTGCTGGGTCAGCTGCTGGATACCGACGAGGGCGCACGCCACATCGGCGAGGTGGCACTGGTGCCTGCTTCCAGCCCCATCAACCGCAGCGGCAAGCTGTTCTACAACACTCTGTTTGACGAGAACGCCGCCTGCCACATTGCCTTTGGCGACAGCTACCCCGGCACTACCGTGGGCGGCACCGGCCTTTCCAAGGAAGAACTGGCAGCCCGCGGCATGAACCACTCCTCCCTGCACGAGGACGTGATGATCGGTGCAGAGGACAGCCGAATCACCGGCAAATGCCGCGATGGCCGCACCGTGCAGCTGTTCGAAAACGGCGTCTGGGTGCTGTAAAAAGCCCCAAAGGGCGTGCAACTGCAAAAAAATTGCGAAAATGCTTGCATAAATCGCAAGAGTATGCTATATTCTAGTAGTACGATATAGTTTAACCTGAAACGTGGGCCGCAAGGTCCGCGTTTCTTGTTTGTTTGGAGGTTTTTTATGGCGAAGCAGTCTGGCGGCAACACCGCGCAGAGAGTGGAAGCGCTTGTCCGTCCCACGGTGGAAGGCATGGGTCTGCGCCTGTGGGATGTGGTTTTTGAGAAGGAAGGGCCGGACTGGTATCTTCGCATCCTCATCGACCGGGACGGCACCATGGATACCGACACCTGTGCAGAGGTGTCCCACGCACTGGACCCCATTCTGGATGAGGCAGATCCCATCGACCAGAGCTATTATCTGGAAGTAGGCAGCCCCGGCCTTGGCCGCAAGCTGACCCGCCCGGAGCACTACGAGGCACTCAAGGGCCAGAAGGTGCGGGCAAAGCTGATCCGCCCCAACGCCGACGGCGTGCGGGAACTTTCCGGCATCCTGACCGGCCGCGAGGGCAGCACCGTGACGCTGGAGACCGAGAACGGCCCTGTGACCTTTGAGGTGAATGCAGCCTCCGGCGTGCAGCTGTGCGACGACGAGGATCTGTTCAACTGAGAAGTACCGTCTCTGATAGAGAAAAGAGAACAAAATATATAGGAGGAACCCGAAAAATGACAGCAGCGAACAAGGACTTTTTTGAAGCGCTCTCCATGCTGGAGCATGAGCGCGGCATCACCGCAGAGTACCTGATCGAAAAGATCAAGGCGGCTATCATCATTGCCGTCAAGAAGAACTACGAGGTCGAGGAGGATCACATCCGTGTGGACATCGACCCCGACACCGGCCGCTTTGACGTGGCACTGATCCAGGACATCGTGGCAGACGAGGACTGGTACGATGAGCACGCTGAGATCGGCGTGACCGAGGCACGCAAGATCCGCAGCAGCTACGAGGTGGGCGACCGCATCATCACCCCGCTCAAGACCCGCGATTTCGGCCGCATTGCCGCCCAGACCGCAAAGCACGTCATCCGTCAGGGCATCCGCGAGGCCGAGCGCAACCAGCAGCTCAGCGAGATCCAGTCCCGCGCCCATGACATCGTGCAGGCCACCGTTACCCGCGTGGATACCGAGAAGGGCATCGTTGCGCTGGATCTGGGCAAGGGCGGCGAGGCTGTTCTGCCCCGCAACGAGCAGGTGCCCGGCGAGGTGTACACCGAGGGCGAGACCCTGCAGGTCTATATCGTGGATGTGGTCAGCACCGAGCGCGGCCCCCGCGTGATGATCAGCCGCACCCATCCCGGCCTTGTCAAGCGCCTGTTTGAGCTGGAAGTGCCCGAGATCTTTGACGGCACCGTGGAGGTAAAGGCCATCAGCCGCGAGGCCGGTGCCCGCACCAAGATGGCTGTCTGGTCCAAGGACCCCAACGTCAACCCTGTTTCCGCCTGCATCGGCGAGCACGGCGCCCGCGTGGCCGCTGTTGTGGAAAAGCTGGGCGGCGAGAAGATCGACATCGTCAAGTGGAGCGAGGACATCTCTGAGTTCATCTCCGCAGCCCTGAGCCCAGCCAAGGTGGTCAAGGTGGAGCTGCTGCCCGGCGAGACCCGCTCCTGCCGCGTCACCGTGCCCGACCAGCAGCTGAGCCTTGCCATCGGCAACAAGGGTCAGAACGCCCGCCTGTGCGCCCGCCTGACCGGCTACAACATTGATATCCGTCCCGAGAGCGGCTACTACGGCGAGGACGAGGAGCCCAAGAAGGACGCAGCAGACGCTGAATAAGCCCGGCACCATCTGCCGAAGGAGGGAAACCGGATGGCACAAAAAAAGATCCCTGCCCGCCAGTGCATCGGCTGCATGACCAGCCGCCCCAAAAAAGAGCTGGTGCGCGTGGTGCGCGCACCCAGCGGGGAGATCAGCATTGATCTGGTAGGCAAAAAGCCGGGGCGCGGCGCATATCTCTGCCCAGACCCGGACTGCCTGACCAAGGCAAAGAAGAAAAAGGCGCTGGAGCGCTGCTTTGAGCAGCCGGTTCCCGCCGAGGTATACGATGCGCTGGCTGTACAGCTGGCCGCAGCCGCAAAGGAGGCAGCAGCCGATGGCAAAAAAGAATAACGCCCCCGCAAAACCCAAGCTGCCCCCGGAGGAGGCGCTGTATCAGGCCGTGAGCCTGTGCCGCAAGGCCGGTGCGCTGACCATGGGCTTTGACGCCGTGGAGGAAGCCTGCGTAAAAAGCAAGGCATGGCTGGTGATGACCGCATCGGACATCAGCCCCAAGACTTTGCAGCGCCTGAACTACGCCGTGGGCGACTTGGTGGACGTGTTCACCATGCCGCTGACACAGGATAAGCTGGCCGATATCAGCCACAAGCCCGTGGCTGTTTACGCGGTGACTGACCGCAACCTCGCAAAGCTCTGCTTCGACCGCCTGTCGGACTGCGGAGCAATCAAAAATGAGGAGGATATGAGCGAATGATCGTAAAATATAAAGTGAGTGACTTTGCAAAGGACCTGAACGTTTCCGCCAAGAAGGTCCTGGATGAGCTGACCGCCATGGGCAGCACCGGCAAGAAGAACAGCTCCAATCTGGAGGAGAACGAGCTGAACTACCTGCTGGAGAAGTTCAGCAAGGATAACAGCGTAACAAATCTGGACGAGTTTCTGAACAGCGCCAAGGCTCCCAAGGAGGAGCCCAAGGCCGAGAAGAAGGCTGACCAGAAAGCCGAAAAGAAGGCTGAAAAGAAGCCCGAGGCTCCCAAAGCCGACAAAAAGCCCCAGCAGCCCGCCGCAAAGGCCGAGCAGCCCAAGGCAAACAACAATAATAACAACAACGGCAAGCACGGCGACAAGAAGCCCGAGCAGCACAAGAAGCGTGAGGAAAAGACCGTTTCCTTCAGCGAGCTGGCACGCGAGACCGGCGCAAAGGCTACTGCCGCCCCCGCACAGGCAGTTTCTGTCCGCCGCGAGGACAATCAGGTCACCGTGGATACCCGCACTGTGGATATGAACGTGGATCGCTTCGACGCCCGTTACGATGATCTGGCTTCCACCAAGAACACCGAGAACCGCCGCAAGCCCACCCCGCAGGGCAACAAGCAGAAGTTCACCCAGCGCGGTCAGCGCCAGCGCCAGCAGTTCCAGAAGGGCAAGCGCGAGACCGAGTTCGAGCGTCTGCAGCGCATCCAGCTGGAGAAGGCCCGCAACGCCCAGCTGAAGGTGCTGATCCCCGACGAGATCACCGTGGGCGAGCTGGCTGCCCGTCTGAAGCAGCAGGCCGGTAAGGTCATTGCCAAGTTCATGCAGATGGGCGAGATGCACGCCATCAATGATGTGATCGATTTCGATACCGCATCTCTGCTGGCAGAGGAGTTCCACGCAAAGGTCGAGCACGAGGTGCACGTTACCATCGAGGAGCGCCTGTTCACCCAGGAAGAGGATGCACAGGAGGATCTGGTGGAGCGTCCCCCGGTGGTCTGTGTCATGGGTCACGTTGACCACGGCAAGACCAGTATTCTGGATGCGATCCGCAAGACCAACGTCACCGCAGGCGAGGCCGGCGGCATCACGCAGGCCATCGGTGCCTATCAGGTGCGCATCAACGACAGCAAGATCACCTTCCTGGACACCCCGGGTCACGAGGC
>CAKSWQ010000043.1 GCA_934512105.1 uncultured Faecalibacterium sp.
TCGGCGGGGATGCCGTACCGGCTGCGGAAGGCCTGCAATTCCTGCGGGCTGCGGATCAGCTGCACCTCGGTAAAATGGCCGGTTTGCAGATCCTGAAACCCGGCCACCTGCTCCCCGGTGCAGATGCTGCACCGCAGCACCGGCTTCTGGGCGGCGGGGTCGTAGGGGGATGCTTTCTTTTTGCCGAACACAGGCTGCTCCTTTCTCTCCTTATCTTATAGGCCGCGGCAAAGCCCCACGGCCTTGCCCTCGATGTGCAGCTCCGAAAGCTGCTCTCCGGCGTAGAACATGGGCGGACAGACGGCGGCGTTATCGGCCAGCAGCATCACGGCGTCGCCCTGCCGGTGGAAGTGCTTGAGGGTGGCTTCCTCGCCCACCCGCACGGCGGCAATTTCGCCCTGCTCCACCTCGGGCTGGCAGCGGATGCAGACGATGTCCCCGTTGCAGATCGTGGGAGACATACTGTCGCCGTGGCAGGTCAGGGCAAAATCCGCGTGCCATGCGGCAGGCACCCCGATATAGCACTCAATATTCTGCTCGGCGGTGATGGGCGTGCCGCAGGCGATGGAGCCGATCAGTGGCACCTGCACCATGGCAGGCAGCGGCTCAAAGCCCGGAGGACAGGGGCGGGGCGCGTCCAGTCCCAGCAGGGCGGCGGGGGTGGTCTCCAGCGCCTGTGCCAGTTCCTCCACCTTGGACTGGGGCAGGTCGTTGATGCCTTTTTCCAGTTTGGTGATGGAGGAGCGGGAGCGGTAGCCCATGCGCCGGGCAAGCTCCTGCTGCGAAAGGCCCAGCTGCTCCCGGCGCAGACGGACACGGGTAGATAGATCGGACATGACTGTTCTCCTGAAAACTATGGGTTGTAGTGTGGGACGCGGTTTTCTGCTCTGAGTATAGCAGAAAATTTCCTGAAAATCAACAATTGCGGAGCGTTTTGGAAATTATAGGTTGACAGCAAATCAACAGCGGAGTATAATACAACCAATGATTGTTGCAAACGCGGTGAACTACAAAAAAGGAGCGAAGCCATGGCAAACACAAACCTGATCTACACCTACATCCAGGACAGCGGCTACAAGCTGCAATATGTGGCCAGTGTGCTGCACATCAGCAGCAACACCCTGCGGCACAAGCTGCTGGGCGAGACCCAGTTCAAGCTGGACGAAGCAGAACGGCTTTCCACCATGCTTGGCCTGACGATGGCCGAGCGGGACGCCTGCTTTTTCGATGCCGAGAACCGGTTCTCGCGCAGTGCAACGCTGGAACTGCCCAAAAGGGGGAAGCGCCAGTGACGCCGGAACAGCGCGATTTGACTCGGAATGCCCTGCGCAAGTACGGTGAGCGCCACTGGGCGCGCACGCCGGAAAACCGCCGCTGGCAAAGCGCCATTGATGAGGGCATCGACTACTATCAGGCACACGACCCCATGCGGGCAGACCTGCTGCGGATGCGGTTTTTTGAGCGGCGCCCGGAGGACGAGATCTTAGAGCAGCTGCATATCGGCCGCACTACCTACCAGAAGGCGTTACAAGATCTTCTGAGTACCATCGCCGTCTACGCCGCCCAGCGCGGTGCGTTCTGAACAGTAAATAACAGTGAAAAGTACCCCAGAAACGTCTGCGGGCGTTTCTGGGGCACAAACATAAAACAGGGCTGCTGCACCGTGTTTCGTGCAGCAGCCCTGTTTTGGTTATTTCTTCTTGGTGTCCGGGTCCTCGCAATGGCTGTGGCAGGAGGCGCAGTTGCCATTGCAGCCCTCGCCCTTCCAGCCGCCCTGTCTGGAGATCCAGACCACAGCCAGCGCAAACAGCACAGCCAATATTACCAGCGTGATGATCCCACGAAGTGTCATATTCATCCCTCGATTTCTCTTATGCAGCTTTCTGCCCCCAAGTATACACGATTTGCAGGCAAAGAGCAACAGCCTGCCGCACATTTTTGTACAGGGTGCAGCCGGTGCGGCTGCCCGGCGGGAATGCTGCACGCCCGGAGCCCGGCAGGGCGTTTTTGCCGGGAAGGAAAGTGTTTCGAAAAAAGTAAAAGTTTTTTAAATTAGGGCTTGCATTTCGGCAAAGGCCGTGCTATAATAGTCACGTTCCAGTTCGGAGCGCACAACACAAGCGAATATGGAGGATTAGCTCAGCTGGTTAGAGCACCTGCATCACACGCAGGGGGTCTGGGGTTCGAGTCCCTAATTCTCCACCATACAGTTCGTACTCGAACCCGATTCTTTACGAAAAAGGGTTCGGGTACGTTTTTTGTTTACAGGAGATACTTCTGGCTCTATGTTCTTGTATCATGTGACCAACCCGGCCAATGGAGTCTCTGTGGAGCCTTTGGAAAAGACCCCTCAGAATCAGCAGAAATACAAGAAGCAGTAAAACGGAATCTTTAAGCAGGGCTTAAGGTTCCGCGCAAAACACCCCCGGCAGGCGATCACCATTGCGGTGGCAGCCTGCCGGGGGTTTATACTGTTATCCTATCAAACGTTTTTTGCCTTACGCCTCGTGCTCGGCCCAGTCCTGACTGCGGCCCACGGCCTTGTGCCAACCCTTGACCAGCTTTTCCCGCTGGGCAGCGTCCATTTTGGGCTCAAACAGCTGGTTGCAGCTCCACAGGTGGCTGATCTCCTCCCGGCTCTTCCACACACCGGTGGCAAGACCGGCCAGATACGCCGCACCAAGGGCGGTGGTCTCCCGGATAGCAGGGCGCAGCACCTCCTTGTTCAGGATATCGGACTGGAACTGCATCAGGAAGTGGTCGCGGCTGGCACCGCCGTCCACCTTCAGGGTGCTGATGGTGATGTCGGTGTCTTTTTCCATCGCCCACATCAGGTCGGCGCTTTGGTAGGCGATGGATTCCTCCGCCGCGCGGATGATGTGGTTCTGGGTGGTGCCGCGGGTGATGCCCAGAATGGCACCCCGGGCGTACATATCCCAGTAGGGTGCGCCCAGCCCGGTAAAGGCGGGCACGATGTACACGCCGCCGTTATCCGGTACCTTCTGGGCGTAGTACTCGGAATCGCAGCTGTCCTGGATCAGGTGCATCCCGTCCCGAATCCACTGGATGACTGCACCGCCCACAAAGACGGAGCCTTCCAGCGCATACTCCACCTTGCCGTCAAGGCTGATGGCGATGGTGGTGACCAGACCGTTTTTGCTCTGGTAAATCTTATTTCCGGTGTTCATCAGCAAAAAGCAGCCGGTGCCGTAGGTGTTTTTCACGTCGCCGGGCTTAAAGCAGCCCTGCCCAAACAGTGCAGCCTGCTGGTCGCCCGCAATACCGGCCACCGGCACGTCCACGCCCTGAATGTTGGTGTAGCCGTACACCTCGCTGGAATCCTTCACGCTGGGCAGGATGCAGCGGGGGATGTCCAGCGCCTTGAGCAGCGTCTCGTCCCAGTCCAGTGTGCGGATGTTGTACAGCATGGTGCGGCTGGCGTTGGTGCGGTCGGTAACGTGCACCTTGCCGCCGGTGAGCTTCCAGACCAGCCATGTGTCCACCGTACCGAATAGCAGATCTCCAGCCTCGGCCTTTTCCCGCGCACCGGGGACATTTTCCAAGATCCACTTGATCTTGGTGGCAGAAAAATAGGCGTCCGGCACAAGGCCGGTATTTTCCCGGATGTAGTCCGCCATGCCGGGGGTCCTGAGCAGCTCGTCCACAAGGGGCGCGGTGCGGCGGCACTGCCAGACGATGGCATTATACACCGGGCGTCCGGTGTTCTTGTCCCACAGGATGGTGGTCTCGCGCTGGTTGGTGATGCCGATGCCCGCAATGTCCCTGGGGTCTACGCCGCTCTGGGCGATGACCTCGTTCATCACGCCGTACTGGCTGGACCAGATCTCCATAGGGTTGTGCTCCACCCAGCCCTGATGGGGGTAGATCTGCTCAAATTCCCGCTGCTGCACGCAGACGATGTTCTGCTCGTTGTCAAACAGAATCGCCCGGCTGCTGGTAGTGCCCTGATCCAATGAGAGGATGTATTTGGTCTGGCTCATGATCTTCTCTCCTTGCTCTGAAGCTGGGCGCAAAACAAAAAAGAGCGCACCAAACAAAGCTATCTGCTCTGTCTGTCGCTCTCCTGCTCTGCGCAAACATATTCTGTGTTTATTGTACACGCTCCGCAGGCAAAATACAAGCTTCAGCACGATTTTTGGACGTTCTGCACAAGGGGACCGCCCCGCCGTTGAACACTCTGCTGAAAGGGTATGCAGTGCAGCCGCTGCGGCTGTGAAAATGGGACACCGGAGCGTCCGCAGACGCTCCGGTGCCCCGAGTGCCATTCAAAACCGTTCTATTACAGCTGCTGCTTTGCCAGCACATCAGAGGTGGGGGTCTGGAACACCGGGATGTCGGCATAGGGGTCGGCAGCGGTGTCGGCGGGCAGACTCTTCATATATTCGTCCATGGCGACAGCCACCTTTTTGGCAACGGCCACAGCCTCCACCACGGTGCGCGCGCCCATGACGGCGTCGCCGCCAGCAAATACGCCCTCGCGGGTGGTGCGGCCGTCCTCGCTGACGCTCAGCAGACCCTTCTGGTTGGTCTCGATGCCGGTCGTGGTCTTGACAAGGTTGCTCTCAGAGCCCTGACTGACCGACACGATGACGCCGGTGTGGGGGTACAAAGTCTCGCTGCCCTCCACCTGCGTGAACTTGCCGTCCTCGCCCTTGACGGTGTCGCGGCAGATGAGGCCGTCCTCGCGGATCTCCACCGGCGCCTTGCAGAAGCGGAAGCCCACGCCCTCCAGCCTGGCGTAGCTCACCTCGTACTCGGAAGCACTGATGCAGCTCTCGTCCCGGCGGGCGTAGCAGGTAACATGGCGGGCACCGTTGCGGATGGCGGTGCGGGCGCAGTCCATGGCGGAGTTGCCCACGCCGATGACTGCCACGTCGTCGCCCAGACGGAAGGCCTTGGAGTTAGCCAGATAGTCGATGCCAAAGGCCACGTTGCCAAGGCTCTCGCCCTTGATGTGCATGGCATTGGCCTTCCACAGACCGGCACCGATGAACACGCTCTTGTAGCCGTCACGGAACAAATCGTCGATGGTGATGGTCTTGCCGATGGTGGTGTTGGGGCGCACCTTGATGCCCTTCAGCTCCAGATGGCGGTACTGGAAATCGTCCAGCACGCTGTCCGGCAGGCGGTAGTTGGGGATGCCGTAGCGCATCACGCCGCCGATCTTATCCCGGGCGTCAAAGATGGTCACATCGTAGCCCCAGCGTGCCAGCAGCACCGCGATGGTCAGGCCTGCCGGGCCGGAGCCCACCACAGCGGCCTTCATGCCGTTTTTGGGGGCGGGGCCTGCGGTCATCTTGTTGGCGTAGGTGGTGGAGATATAGTCCTCGATGATGGAAAAGTGCACCGGGTCGTGGCTGGGCATCCGGTTGCGGATGCAGTGGCCCTCGCACTGCTTTTCGTGGTTGCACACCAGACTGCACACAGTGGTCAGAGGGTTGTTTTCAAACAGCATCCGGCCTGCATCGTCCATCTGGTTTGCCTTGAGCAGACGGATGACCTCCGGGATATTGGTGTGGATGGGGCAGCCCTCCTGACACATCGGCTTTTTGCAGCCGAGGCAGCGGTTGGCTTCGTCCAGAACATGAAGTGCCATGGGTTCCTCCTTGTGTTTCCCCTGCGGGGACAGTCGTTTTTTACAGGTTCGTTGTATCCAACATTGCATTGCTTTAATCATACACCCGAACCGCGCCGGATACAAGAGGGCACAATATAAAATTTTTCACGTTATTTTTTGTCAATTCGTCAAAAAGATAATTTTTTGACGATATATCCCGCCCATCGGCTCCGGTTTTGCCCGGCACAGTGCGCCAAGGTCGCTGGCTCTGCTCTGGGCAGCAGCCATTTGGGCGCAGGTCTCGTTTTCCCGCGCCAGCCGCGCCAGCGAGTGGGACAGCGGCAGCGCCGTCTCCCCGGGCAGGGGAAGTGCCTCCTTGCGCGCACCCAGCAGGTGCAGATAGGGCGGCAGCGCCGGGGTCTGGGCAGTATAGCCCAGCGCTGCATCCATCGCCAGCCGCCGCATCCGCGCCCGGGGGTAGCGCACCGTGGTCAGGGCGTCCAGCAGGGCGGACAGGCTTGCAGTCTCCCGCACAGCGTTTTCCAGCCGGTGCTCCAACCCCTCGGATACCCCGCGCACCGCTGCAAAGGGGGCTTGCTCTGCGCAGGCAGCCCGCAGCAGCGCCAGCTCGCAGTGCCCCATGACCGCAAAATCCGTATACTTTCCGTCATATTCTGCCTGCATATACAGTTTTAGGGCTTTTTCCGGCACATAAGGTGCCAGCGCTGCCGCGCCGCCCTCGGCCCAGAGCGCCCGCAGGGCGCTGGCGCTGGCAAAGGCGGCGTGAGCGCTTTCGGTCAGTGCCTGCCCGTGGTCTGCCCCCTGCCGGGGCAGGGCAATGGGCTGCATTTCTACATTCTGTTCCAGTATGGCTTTACAATATTCTACGGCAAGATTGTTGTTGGGCTTGTCCAGCAGGGCGGCAACGTCCGACCCCGGGCACAGTGCCTGCACCGCCGCCTGCCGGGCAGCGGCAAAGCTGCGCGCCCCGGCGGCCAGCTGCTGCCTGAGCGCAGCGCGGTATTCTTCGCTGCACAGCACTCGGGCAGCTTTTTGCAGCAGGGCGGTGTCCGGGGTCTCTGCCCCAAAGACCAGCGTATCGCACCCGGCAGCGGCCAGAATGCACACCCCCGCCCGGGCAAAGGCCTCGGCACCGGCGCAGGCGCAGGGCGCGGGCAGGGCAAACACAAGGTCTGCCCCGCAGGCCAGTGCCGCCTGCACCCGCACCGCCTCCGGCAACAGCGGCAGCGCGCCCCGCTGGGTGAGCCCGCAGCTCATGGCTACGGCCACCCGCTGTGCCCCCAGCGCCCGCGCCTGCGCCAGCTGCCATGCGTGGCCGTTGTGGAAGGGGTCGTACTCCGCAATGATGCCTGCAAACTTCATGGAACTGCTCCTTTTCGCCAAAAGATTGTTAAATTTATATCGCATATACAGAAAAACCGTATCGTTTCCGGGATTTGTGGGCAGGATGTACAAAAACCTTGTACACAAGTTTTACCGCTTTGCCCGGGTTGCGGCTTGAAAAGCCGCCATCCCTATTATATAATAAACGTAGGAATCTGTAAAATTCTGTCCGCAGGTTTTTCAGGCTGCGGATGGTACAAAAATTTTCAGGAGGCAACACAGATGAAGGTTCTGGTTATTAACTGCGGTTCTTCTTCCCTGAAGTATCAGCTGATCGATATGGACGGCGAGAAGGTGCTGTGCAAGGGCCTGTGCGAGCGCATTGGCATGGAGAGCAGCATGATTACTCACGAGGCCAACGGCAACAAGGCTACCACCCCGGCGATCTTCCCCACCCACACCGAGGCTTTTGCCGAGGTCGTGAAGAAGATGACCACCGGTGCCGGCAAGTGCATCGATGACGTGAGCGAGATCGACGCCATTGGCCACCGCGTTGTGCACGGCGGCGAGAAGTTCAAGAGCAGCTGCCTGATCACTGATGAGGTCATCAGCACCCTGCGTGAGCTGAGCCCGCTGGCTCCTCTGCACAACCCTGCCGGTATTCTGGGTATCGAGGCCGCCCGCAAGGTGTTTGGCAACATTCCCATGGTGGCCGTGTTCGACACCGCTTTCCACAGCACCATGCCGCCGAAGGCTTACATGTACGCCATCCCCTACGAGTACTACGAGAAGTACGGCGTGCGCCGCTACGGCTTCCATGGCACCAGCCACAAGTACGTTGCCCACAAGGCAGCCGAGTATCTGGAGGAGCCCATTGAGCGCCTGAAGCTGATCACCTGCCATCTGGGCAACGGTTCCTCCATTGCCGCAGTCGATCAGGGCAAGGTGGTGGATACCTCCATGGGCATGACCCCGCTGGCCGGCCTGATGATGGGCACCCGCTGCGGCGATCTGGACCCCTCTGTGGTCAACTACCTGAAGTACACCCTGAACATCACCGGCCACGAGCTGGACGAGATCCTGAACAAGAAGTCCGGCCTGCTGGGCATCTCCGGTGTTTCCAGCGACAAGCGTGACGTGGAAGAGGCTGCTGCGGCCGGCAACCAGCGCGCACAGCTGGCTTCCGATATGCTGAACTACCAGATCAAGAAGACCATCGGCAGCTACATTGCAGCCATGGGCGGCGTGGACGCCATCGTCTTTACCGGCGGCATCGGCGAGCACGATGCCATTGCCCGTGCAAAGATCTGCCACCACATGGATTGGCTGGGCATCCGCATCGACACCGAGAAGAACAAGCACCCCGTTGGCGATGTGTGCGAGATCACCGCTTGGGGCGCAAAGGTGCGCACGCTGGTCATTGCTACCGACGAGGAGCTGATGATCGCCCGCGACACCAAGGAAGTCATCGACGAGAAGTAAGCCTTTTCCAAAGGGCTTTGCAGGGGCTGCTGCACAGAGTGTGCGGCAGCCCCTTTTTGCGTAAAACGATCTGAATGGCTGCCGCTCCTATTTTCTTTGCAAAAAGCACAAATCTACCGGCCTGCCTTCGGCAGAATCCTGAATTTCTGCTTCTGCCTTGACATTTTTTTAAACGCGTATTACGCTTGATTTGTAAAAGCTTGGGGAAGCTTTGCAAAAATTTTTAGGAGGTATTTTATGAAAACAAATTTGTGGAAACGTGTGGCGGCGCTGCTGATGTCCGGTGCACTGGCTGTAAGTATGTTTGCAGCGAGCGCCGGTGCTTTAAGTTTTCAGGAATGGCAGGCTGGACGGGAGGCGGCACAGCCTTTTGTCAGTGATCTGAACCAGGTTTGGAATATTGATGGAGATTACAAAACGCGTGCGATCGCTCGTTATGATGCACTTACCGCATTGATCCAAAAGTATCCCGACTGGGCTGCGGACGCTTATTACGAGCGCGCAAATCAGGCTTATCAGCGTTTTGATATTCTTTCGGCCAATTCAAAAGTCACAGCAGCTGAGATCGTCAGTGATGTAGATGCCGTTATTTCCATGCTGGAAAAAGATCCTTCCAGGTATTATACCCATGGCGGCGAATGGAATGAAGGGGTCGTCTTTTTAGCGGATGCTTATGCGTTAAGAGCCAATATTTCACTAGGGCTTCTTCACCAGCAACAGACCTACATTGACTTTATGCAAAAAGCCGTAGATTCTCGGGAACAATACTATATTAACTTTTTTCAGCATTCGGACGTCAACTGGAGTTCTTATTATACTGCGATGCTTGAAAATGCAATTGCCAAAAAACAACTTGAGGAATTAAAATCCTGGTATGCTTCTGGGGCAAAAGATTTTCAGACTCTTAATGGACGTGTACAGGTAACAGGTGGGGTTGGTGATACCGTTATCACTGTTACCGAGCAGCTTTCGGACGGATCGACCGTAACACAGACGCTTGATTTTTATGGACAACAGGCACAGCAGGTCCTGCGCGGCGTAAATGAACTTGCGGTCGTCCTTCCTCCTCGCCGTGCTATGATCGCACACATTGTCAAAAAAGATGCGTCCGGTGCCGTAATAGAAGATTCTACACATAGTTATTCTTCTCTTTCGCAGAAAATTGGCTCTTTGAAGGATTTTAATATGGAACTGCCGGTTCCTGAAGCTGTAAAGAATTTTGCTGCCAAGGATGAGGATGGCTCCCTTGCAAATCGGTCTGTCTATTATAGCATTTACCAGTACAACTGATTCCTGCAATCACGTTCTTTTCTTGCATTTTGCAAAATCGAAGGGCGTCTTATTTGGCTGAATGCACAAAAAGAACGCCGAAGGTTTGTTTTTCGGTTGACAAAAGCCTAAATTAACGGTACAATAGGAAAGTCCTCAATCCGAGGGCGTTTATCTATTCAAGCCCCTGGTAAGCTTACTGATCAGCGCGATGGTCCCAAAACCAAAGGTATGGTTACAATCCTTCCGTGGGCAAGAACTAACTAAAGAGGAGATACTACTATGTTTGAAGACAAGACTCTGGTCTGCAAGGACTGCGGTAAGGAATTTGTTTGGACTGCCGGCGAGCAGGAGTTCTACGCTTCTCGCGGCTTCGAGAACCAGCCCCAGCGCTGCAAGCCCTGCCGTGACGCCCGCAAGAACGGCGGCGCACGCAGCAACAGCGGTGAGCGTCAGATGTTCGACGCTGTCTGCGCAGCTTGCGGCAAGACCTGCAAGGTTCCCTTCCAGCCCCGTGAGGACCGTCCGGTCTACTGCTCTGACTGCTTCGCTCGCATGAAGCAGAACTAAGCGCTGATTTTATCTTAAATCGGTAACAAAGCCCCCCGCTGCCAGCTGGCAGCGGGGGGCTTTTTGCGTAAATGGTTCTTGTGCACCGGTCACAGGCCGCAGATGGCCTCGTAGGTGCGGGCGCAGTTCTGGGTATCCCGCAGCGGGAAAAAGGCCGCCGTCCGGGCTTTGTATTCCGGCGGCATCTGCATCCCGCTCTGCAAAGCGGTTTCCAGCGCCTGCAAAAGCGCTTCCTCGGTGGTGCACACCGGGCCAAAGCCATCCCGTGCAAAATCGAAATACCCTTTCTGATAGTGATACCGCTGATAATCCGCTTCGTCGAACTGGTAGTACAGTTCCGGCTTTTCCAGATAGGCCACATCAAAAAAGACACTGGAATGATCCGTGATGAGCAGGGCACAATCCAACAGCAGCTGCTGCACGTCATACATAGAGCTATCGGCCAGCACTACCCGCTTTGACCGTGCATGGAACCGGCTCAGGTGTTTCTGCATCTCAATATGCGGGTAAAAGACCAGCGTATAGCCGTGCTGCTCCAGCAGTGCATCAAGGCGGGCACTGTTCAGCAGGCTGTCAAAAGCCTTGTAGTACGGCGTATCCAGAAAAGCCTCGCCCTCCGGGTAGTGGGAGCCTCGCCATGTGGGCATGAGCAGGATCATCTTTTTGCAGGGGGCTTGCCCGGCCTGCAAAAGGTTATCCCAGCGTGCCAGCCCCAGATAGCGCGTCACCTGCGGCGCAAAGCCGTAGGTATCCCGGATGTACTCGTATTCCGGCTTTGCGCCGCAGACAAAGAGATCCAGATACAGATTTTCCCGGTGCATCCACTGCATCTCGCTCATAATGACGCCATGCTGCAAGAATGCCTGTTTGCCCCGGGCGCGGAGACCTTTCGCGGCAAGGTGATAATGCACCATCAGATCCGGTGCGCAGGGCTGCACATGGGTGCCCACCAGATAGTCGGCGCAGTAGTACAGCAGGTAATGCCGGAAGCTGCCCCGCTGCACTGCACCGCCCAGTGCGGTGATCTTTGCGGCGTCCGGGCTGTCGGCGGTGATGACATAATAGGTGTGCAGCTCCGGGTGCTGCGTGCGCAGATACCGGTAGAACCAGTAGCCGTTGTCCCGGGCATCGGTGCCGCGCTCGCCCACCAGCCAGATGCCCCGGTATGCGGGACTAAAGGCACGGCACACCACACTCAGCAGCTTGCACAGCAGCATGGCCAGCAGCTCTTTCAGGTAGCACAGCGCCCGCAGAAGCTTATATTTCATCTGTTTTTTCCCTTTCAGTTTTTCTGGTTTGCACCGCAGAGCAGCAGCACCGTGCGGTACAGCCGCAGTTTGAGCAGCAGCAGCTTGACTCGGTCGTTCCGGCTTTGCATGGCGTGCAGCGGGGTGCTGCGCACCGCCGTGCGCACCCGGGGCTTTTGCAGGGTGCTGCGCAGCCATGCGGTCTGTTCGGCGAGGGAAAGCGGACTGCACCCAAGGTTCTTGACCCCCATCATCAGGTCGCGGATGGTGCAGTAGCTCGCTTTTGTGCGGTGCAGGGGGCTGTCCTGCAAGCCCCACGCGGCAACGGTGTCCCATACCGCATCGCTGAGGTAGAAGTTATCCTCCAGCCGCTCCGGGTGGTAGCTGTTGGACAGGCTGCCCTGCCGGGCGATCGTGTAGTGGTACAGCGGCTTTTCCAGAACCACCAGACAGCCGGGATCCTGACGATAAAAGGCTACGAAGAACAGCCCGTCCTCCCCCAGCTGATGGCAGGGAAAGCGCAGATGGTGCTGCTCCAGAAACGCCCGGCGGAACAGCTTGTTGATGACCAGATAGGAGGATGCCATCTCGTCGAAATGCTCCTTGAAGGGTTCGCCCCGGTACACGCCGGGAAAGGTGCAGCGGCTGGTCTGTGTGTGCAGCAGCTGCCCGGTCTCATCGCAGTGATCGTAAAACAGCCCGAACTCCACACAATCCGCATCCGCAGCCCGGGCGGCGTTGTACAGCAGCTCTGCGGCGTCCGGCTCCACCCAGTCGTCCGGGTCCAGAAAAAAGATGTATTCTCCCCGGGCGGCATCCAGACCCGCATTGCGGGCGGCGGCTACGCCGCCGTTGGGCTGGTCGATGAAGCGAAACCGGGCATCCTCGGCAGCGGCCTGTGCGCACAGCGCGGCGCTGCCGTCCTTAGAACCATCGTTAATGAGGATGGCCTCGAAGTCGGTCAGGGTCTGCGCCCGCAGAGCCCGCAGAGCCCGGGGCAGCAGGCGCTCCATATTGTAGATGGGCAGTATAAACGAGATACAGGGCATGATCCAAACTCCTTGGTTTTATTATCCCGGCAGGCCGAGCCGCTGCAGCAGCGGCCGCAGATGCAGCCGACCGGCTAACCGATGGAACAGATACGGCATCAACAGACTGGCCGCACAGCAGGCAAGTACCGTCCCGCCCGCAGAGATGCCCAGCTTGGCATACAGCACAAGCCCCAGCACTGCGCAGCAAAAGGGCTGATGATACAGGTAGAACAGCATAGAATGCTTTCCCAGCGGGACCAGCCGCCGCAGGGGCGCTTGCAGCAGCACACATGCTGCCCAGATGCCCACACAGAACCCGCAGACCGCAAAATAGTCCACCCATGAGCACACAGCCTCTGCAAGCAGGCCGTCCGTCCGGGCCGCAGTGGGAGACAGCACGCCCCACACCACCCACAGGCCGCACAAAGTACCAAAAAGCACCAGCGGCTTTGCGTGCTGCTCAGCTTTTTCACGCGGGAGCACGCAGCCCAGAAAGAAAAACGCGCCCTGTTGGAAGCAGCTTTTTACCGCCCAGAACCAGTCGGTAAAAAACAGCTGGTAGCACACGGGCAGCGTTACCACCAGCACCAGCTTTACCGTCCGGGCTGCCGCCGGGGACAGGGCTTTGTCCAGCAGCCATGCCGTGAGGACAAACCAGAACAGGGTGGGCAGATACCACAGATGAAAACCGTATGGGTTTTCGTTGCGCAGCATCAGCCAGAGATATTCCGCAGGCTGCCGTAGCTGGTACACACTGCCTGACAACAGGGCCTGCACCGGCGGCAGCCGGTCTGCCAGATAAAACAGCAGGTACAAAAAGACTGAGTACACGCCCCATGGCAGCAGCAGACTGTGCGCCTTTTTGTGCAAAAACTGCCGGGCGGAAAGGCTGCGATTCTTCTGTGCGGTCAGGGTGCAGCCCATGCCGGAGAGCAGAAACAGCAGCGGGACGTGGAACCGGTAAACAAAGGTATAAGAGAACTCGCACCACGGGTAGGCGGTGCGCATGGACATCCGAAAAGTGTGGCCGTAGATCACCAGCAGCAGGCCGATAGCCTTGGCGATGTCGATGTGATCCAGACGCTTGGTGGTTTGTTGCATACGGCAGCCTTACCTTTCGCCCAGCTGCAGGTACTGCTGCTGCAAGCGGGCAGCGGCGATGTTGATATCGTAGCCCGCCTGCCGGATCAGTTCTGCACCGGCAGAGCGGTCGCAGGGCTGACGGAGCATCCGCTGCAAGCCTGCCGCCCAGTCTGCATTGCTGGCGGAAAGCGGGATCTGGATGGCGCGGTCAGAAAGCAGCACCTCCTCCGGTACAGCGTCCGAAAATACGCACCTCAGCCCGGCGGCCTGCGCCTCGATGCCCACCACCGGCAGACCCTCGAAGCGGGAGGGCATGACAAAGAGATCCATCAGCTGGTACCAGTCTGCCACATTGCTTTGCAGCCCGGCAAACAGGATATGGTCTGTGATGCCCAGTTCCTGCGCCTGTGCGCGGACAGCCTGTTCCAGCCTGCCGGTGCCGATGAGCACCAGCATTGCCCGGGGCTCCAGCTGCAAAAAGGCGGCAAAGATCTCCAAGAGACGCTCGTGGTTCTTGCGGACGTCAAAGCGGCCTACATGACCCAGCACCACCCGGTCCTCCAGCCCATAGCGGGCCCGCATTTCGGCGCGGACGGCGGGGGAGAAGCAGAAGGCCTCCGGCTCGATGGCGTTAGGAATGATCTGTCCCCGGCGCTCCCAGTCTGCTTTGCCAAAGTAGTAGATGCCCGCATCCCGGCCGCAGGCCCACAGGTGGGTGGCGGCACCGGGCAGCAGCTGCTTGCAGAACATCTTCAGCGGCCACTTGTAGTCCCGGACGATCCAGATATTATGGGCGTGGGCAATGCGCACGGGCAGTCCCGCCTTCTCTGCGCCCTTCAGGGCATACAGCTCCATAGCCTCGTTGTGGGCGTGCAGGATGCGGATGCGGGGGTCTGCGGCCACGGTCTGCTGCACAAAGCGCAGATACGCCGGGTAGTGCAGCGGGTCAAGCCCCGGGCTCAGGTAGATATGCCCGCCCAGACGGCGGATCTCGTCGTCATAATCGCCGGGCTTTTTCTTATTGACGATAAAATCAAACTGGACTTTTTCGCGGTCGATATGCCGGTAGTAGTTCATCAGCATGGTCTCGATCCCGCCGCGGTCCATATTGCTGACCGAATGCAGCACTCGTATCATGGGTACTCCTTACATTATAACAACTGAAATCTTCTGCCGTAACGGCACCACAGCCCAAAGTCCTGCTGCCGCAGCGCCCGTGCGCCCCAGCGGGCACAGCGAGGCAGTGCGCCTTCCTGCGGCAGTGCCTTTGCGTACAAAGCACAGCACAGCCGGAAAACAGCCTGCTGCGTTTCCGGCGGCAGGCCGGATACGGTGGCATAGCAGAAAGCCGAAAGCTGCAGCGTCAGGGTGCAGCGGTACAGTGCATCGTGGGGCAGACCCAGCGCAGCATCCTGCGCTGCCAGCTGCTCTATGATCCAGTAGCTCTGCACGGCGGCAGGGCGGTGCTGGCTTGTGGCGGTAAGCCCCTTGGGGTTTTTGCGCCATAGATAGACCATCTCCGGCACAGAGGCCACGGTCTTTGCCAGCCGGAATACCAGAAAGTGGATGATGGCATCCTCAAAACAGGTATAGTAAGCCGGGAAGCGCACCTGTGCGAACAGCTCCCGCCGGTACACCTTGCCCCATGGCATCCCGGGCAGCTCGAACCGCTCCGGTGCGGCAGCTCCGGTATAAACTGCCGCCGGATAGCGCTGCACCGGGCCGTGGGTGCCGTCGGTGTACAGGTACTGCCAGCCGCCCTGCACCACATCGGCGTCAAGGCGCTGTGCGGCCTCCAGCAGGGTGCGGATGGCCCCGGGCAATAACAGGTCGTCGCTGTCCACGAACATCAGCCAGCGGCCCACGGCGTGGCGCAGCCCCTCGTTGCGGGCGGCGGCGGCGCTGCGGGGCGCGCTGCAATTGCACAGCACCACTCCGGGCAGTGCCCGATAGCGTTCCAGCACGGCGGCTGTGCCGTCGGTGGAATCGCTGTCCACCACGATCAGCTGCACAGTGCAGCCGGTCTCCTGCTGCAAAATGCTGTCCAGACAAGGGCCGATGGTGGCCTCGCCGTTGTACACCGGCACGATGACCGAAAGGGTCACCGCCGGGTCCTGCGGCGGCAGCGGCGGGCAGGTCTCCTCCGCTGCGGGCTTCGGGCACAGCGCTGCCAGCGCGGCGCGGTCGGCTTGGGTGCTGTCCGGCAGCGGTGCGCCGCCCCGGTGCAGCAGATGGTACAGCCCAAGGTCTGCGTAGCCGCAGGCTGCGCCGCACACGGCGGCAGCGCCCGCCAGCAGACGGCTGCGGGTGCGGCAGTGGATCAGCTGGTAAGCGCGTCGGTTCTGGATCATGATTCACCACGCTCCATTCCGGCAAGGACAGAGCCGCTTGCCTCTGCGATCAGGGACATCTTTTTCTGCGCACAGCGCACAAGGTCACGCACATGGTAGAGCTCCTCCTCCGAGGAGGTAGCCCATGCAGCGGTGAACAGGATGGGGTACTCCGGGTTCAGCTTGTTGTACTCGTCCACCTGACCTTGCAGGATGCGGATCATGACTTCTGCCTTCCGGCTGCTGCATTCATCAAAGAAGGCAAGGAACTTGCCCACGCCGTTGTAGCCTACTATGCCGTCGGTGTCGCCCATCAGCTGCACCAGACCGGAAAAATCCTTCAGGATGCCGTCGCCTACAGTGTAGCCGAAGCGGCGGCTCATCTCGGTCAGGTTGTCAAGCTGCAAGGCAAAGCAGGTATAGTCCTCCGGCAGAATGCGGTCGGCCATGCTGGTGATGTACACATTGAGCTTTTCGCGGTTGGGCAGGCCTGTCTTTTTGTCTATATACAGCAGATAATCCACCACATCCGAGATGCGGCCCATCAGAACCGCACCGCAGCAGCCGATGACAAAGAACAGCACCAGCGCCAGCATCAGGTACAACTTGACATTGATGGCGGCAGCCACCCGCACCGAGCTGATCATCTTCAGATAATCCGCGCTGATGTACAGGTTCAGTTCCTTGCTGCTGGTATTGATGATCTCGTAATAGTTTTTCAGCTGCGCTTCGTAGTCGTTGATCATTTCGGTCATCCGGGCGTGCTGCTCGTCTGTGCCGCCAAAATCCACGTTGCGGAAGCTTTGCAGGATCTCTTCCTGAAACTGCCGGTCGATCTGGCTGGCAGCCACCTGCTGTTCCAGCGACACCAGCTTCAGCACCAGACCGTCGTAGGTAGTCTGCGCTTTATCGCCCGCGCCTTCCAGCTCGATGTTGTTCAGGATATAGTCCGAGGACACCACCTCGCCCCGGTCGGTAAAGTAGTTTTTCAGCAGGTCGGCGTTTTTGTACACATACTGATCGGTCAGGCTCCACAGACTGTCCCGCTGCTCGGTGGTGATCTGCTCAGTCTGCTTTGCAGTTTCGATGCTGTTGGCCAGATATTCCTGCAGCACCGTGCCGTCCCGCACCTGCGGGCCGTTGAGCACATAGGCGTACAGCGCCGGGATGGTGTATTTTTTGAAGTCGGAATAGATATCGCACAGGTCTGCATAGGTGTAACCGGTGCGGGAGGAGCGGAAATTGGGGTAGTGCTCCCGCTTGCTCAGCAGATAGTCCTGCATCTCGTTGGTATCGTTTTCCAGAATGCGGATGCACTCGTAGTAGTCGTAGCCGTTGTCCAGCAGGCTGGACGAGGGGTTGAGCGAGAGCTTCTGCTCCACATATTTTTCGGTGTAATAGGTGCAGTAGCTCTGGATGATGGCATCCAGCATATTGCGGGCATAGCCCGCGCCCTGATCCCCGTCCACCACAAGGCTCACCTTGTAGGTATCGGGGAAATAGGTCGCCTCTTCGCCTTTATTCAGCAGGGCCTCGTTGATGGTCTGCTGATCTTCCGAGATCACGGGGGTCACCGAGATGTTGGAGCGGATGGTGCTCAGCCGCCCGGAAGCGCCCAGTGCATCCATGGCCTGCGAAATGACGGTGGAGGAGTAGATCTCGTTGACGTCCAGCGCGCTGCCGTCCGGGGTCAGGCCGTCGGAGATGCCGCTGTTGGTATAGCGGATGATGACCGAGGCGGTGTACTGCTGCTTGCCGTCCGCATACAGATAGATGGCGGCCGCACCTGCCAGCGACACCAGAAAAATCAGCAGGCTGAAACGCTTCAGATAGCGCAGGATCTCAAACTTTTTCATTTGCGGTGCCCTGCCTTTCTGCGTTTGCGCTGGTGGAGCAGCCATGCACCGCCCACCATCACGGCAACGGACTCCATCAGAGTCTTTTTCAGGCTCAGCCGCTGGAGGAAGGAGGCCGAGCCGTAGGTAAAGGTGATATAGTTCTGGGATTTATACTTGATATAGGCCTTATCCAGCACGAACAGCTGCTCCGAGATCTCGTTGA
>CAKSWQ010000044.1 GCA_934512105.1 uncultured Faecalibacterium sp.
CCCCACTGTTCCAGCGGCACCTGCTCCGAAGGCAGCAGGATGTGTGCGGGTGCAAAACAGGTAGTCGGTTTCATAGTGGTTTCCTCCCCTCTCTATCAAAGCCGCTTCTCAGCGGAATGCTGCGGTGTCGTGCACCACAACGTGCTGCACACCGGCGTCGGCAGCAGCCTGCTCCAGCGCAGCGCGGCTGTCCGCATCCAGTGCGGTGCTGCTGGTGACCAGCAGGTTCTCCATGCCAAGGGACACGCCGGTGGTGCCAAGGGCATCGGTGGCGGCAGTGCACAGTGCTTCGGGGTAGCTGATCCACAGGGTCACGCTGCCCGCAAAGCGGGTCTGCCATGTTGCGATATCTGCCGTCAGCTGGGCAGCGCGTCCCTCCCGGCTCTTGCCGCCGGAATCGCCGAAGTCCTGCTTGCGGGTGATGATATTGGGGAACTGCACCCCGGTAAGCACCACCTGCTCATAGCCCATGCCCCGCACCTCTTCGATCAGGTCGCCGATATACTGCACCGCATTTGCGGCAAAGGGGTTCATCCACGCCTTGCCGCCCTTGGCTGCGCTAGCACTATCCAGCCAGAGCCGGTCGTTGTCGTAGTGCACGCCCATGCTGCGGTCGGTGTACACCGACACCGGGTCGGTAAAGGCGGCAAGCTGTGCCGCCGGGATGATGCCCTCCTCCCGCAGGATGGCGGCGATGCTTGCCGCATCCACCGGGTTTTCGGTGATGCTCTGGGCGGCAGCTGCCACCCCGGAAGCGTAGTACACCGTGCCAGCGGCGTCCTTCAGGGTGACAAGGGCGTAGTCTGCGCCCTGCTGCTTCAGCTGCCGGGCGGCGGCACGGATGGCGGCTTCATCGGTCAGGGTGGTCACGTCCAGCTCTGCCCAGCTGCCGCCGGTGATGGCCTTGCCATCCAGCGGCTTTTCCTTTTCCTGCTCCGGTGCAGCCGCTGCCTGCGAGGCCGCGGCGCTGTCTGCCGCCGCAGAAGAGGCTGCTGCCTCGGCGCGGGAGGCACTTTCGGCATCCAAGTCCCGATCCTTGACCACGGTATACCATGTGTGGGTGGCCCAATCCAGCACATGGGGTGCGGCGAACCATGCGGCTGCCAGCACTGCTGCTGCCAGCACCGCAATGCCGATGCCGCGCTTGATGCGCGTTTCCCGGCTGTAAAAGCTGCGGTTATAATGCTTGACCTTCTGACGTTTATTCTTAGCCATGGTATCCTTTCCTCCCTGTCTGCGTTACAGGATGACGGAATGTCCGGTAATGCCATAGATCGCCAGCGCCAGCACGCCGATATATACCAGCGTGATGGGCAGGCCGCGGAATGCGCTAGGGATAGCCTTGCTGCGCAGGCGGTGGCGCGCCTCGGTGACCAGCAGCACCGCCAGCACATAGCCAAGGCCGCTGCCAAGGCCAAAGCCAAGGCTCTGGCCAAGGGTAAAGGTCTGGGTGCGCTCCACCAGCACCGTGCCCAGCACGCCGCTGTTCAGCGCGGCCAGCGGCACGATGCGCAGCAGCTGTGCGCGGCGGGGCAGACTGCGCAGCAGCCACAGCACCAGATGCTCAGTCAGACACACCACGGCGATGCTGGCAATATACACCAGCGGGCGCAGCTGGGCACGGTTATCCAGCGGAGCGATGAACCCGCCGGCAACATACGCCACGGGTGCCACCAGCACCTGCGTGATGCACAGCATCATGCCGAACAACGCGCTGCTGGTGCGGTCGTCCCCCACCAGCTGCACCATGCGGGACACGCCCAGTGCACGGGTAAAGACAGCGTTCTGTGCAAAAATAGCCAGCAGTGCATAGCTGAAAAACACTGCCGAGCTGCTTACAACTTCCTTCACGGTTCGCGGTCCACCTCCTTCTGGTAGTGCACGGTCAGGGTATCCCGCGCTTCCTTTTGCAGATATTCCCTGCGCTTTGCGGCAATGGCGCGCCAGATGGCGCACAGGATGCCCAGCACGATAAAGCCGCCCGCCGGCATCTTGGCCAGCGGCAGCAGCGCCCAGCGCCCCACCGGGGTGCCGAACACGGTGCCAAGGCTGAGCCATTCGCGCACGATGCCGATCACCAGCAGCAGCAGCGCGTAGCCCACGGTGATGCGCACGCCCTTAGAAACAGCCTTGTGCACCGTCTCCTGCACGCGGCCGAAGCGGTAGGTCAAAAGCGGCTCCACCACCAGCATGGGCAGGTAGATGCCAAGGTTCAAAAGCCCCGTGCCGAACACGAAGTTCAAAATGGGATATGCTGCCAAGTACACCACAGCGGCGCTGGCTGCGTACAAAAGCGCGCGGGGCAGCAGCTTTTTTTGCAGCTGCTCCGGCGATGGCTCCTCGTCCCGCAGGGGCACAAGGCGGCTGAGCAGGCAGGCCAGCACACGGGAGGGCACCAGCAGCAGCGCCACCGCCGCCGCCAGCATCAGGCTGTTCTGGCCGGTGGTTGCCACGACCACCAGCGGTGCCAGACCCATGCCCTGCATGACCACCGGGTTATTCAGGAACACGCGGTCATGATGGGCAAACTTTTCGGGGTCCTTTAAAATCAGTTCCGCAGTACGCTTTTTCATTCCGCAGCCTCCTTTCGTTCGGACGGCAGACGGTGCAGCAGACGGTACAGCCGCTCCTCCGTGCGGTCAAGGAGTGCGGACACGCTGTTGACTGCCAGCAGCGCAAAGCAGACGCCGGTCTCGTACACGCCGAAATAGCGGAAGCCCACGGTGGCAGCACCCACCAGTGCGCCGTACAGGATGCGCCCAAGCCGATGATGGGCGCAGGTGTAGGGCTCGTTGAGCAGGAACACCGCGCAGAACAGCACCGCACCGGTGTGCAGCTCGTCCCGGACGCCCTGCAGGCGGGGCATCAAACTGCTGAAAAGGGTGCTGTCCGCCAGACCCACCTGACGCGGGAAGAAGAAGGCGATGAGCCCGCAGGTGATGAGAAAACTTGCCGATGCGCCGATGTGCACGTCCTTCTGGGTCCACAGCACAAGGCCGCAGGCCAGAATGACCAGCGCCGCGCCGGTGCCCATGGGGGCGGCAAACTCGCCCAGCGCGATGGCGAGGGCGTTCAAGTTCAGGATGCCGCCGCTGCGCAGGGTATCCTCGATGGTGCTGCTCACCGGCACAGCGGAGGCGTTCCACAGCGGCAGCGGGGTGTAGGGCTGCGGGTAGCGCACCACCTGCTCCGGCCACGAGACCGCCGCCACGGCGTAGCCCACGGCAGCGGGGTTGAAGGGATAGCTGCCGTAACCGCCAAAGACTTCCTTGCCGATCAACACGCCCGCCAGCACCGCCACCACCAGCACATAGATGTCCACGGTGGCAGGCATGAGCAGGGCGATGATCAGGCTGAAGCTCTCGTTGGAGAAATCGCCGTTTTTATATACCCGATGGCGCAGCAGCGCCACCAGACGGTCGCACAGGTTGCCGGTAAGCAGGGCGATGCCGCACAGCAGCAGCGGACGCGCCCCGTAGAAATAGCAGGCCATGCACAGCAGCGGCACACACAACCAGCAGACGTGCTTATAGTACCGGCCGGTCTTTTGCAGCTGCCGTTCCTGTTCCTGGATCAAAGCTTCATCCATATACAGGCCTCCTTACAGGCTGGCCAGTGCGCCCACAGCCGCAGCAGGGTCGGCAGCGCCGAACACGGCACTGCCCGCCACCAGCACGTCGGCACCGGCTTCCACGCACAGGGGTGCGGTGGCGGCATCCACGCCGCCGTCCACCTCCAGCAGGTAGGAAAGGCCGCGGGCTTCCCGCTCTGCCTTGAGCCAGCGCAGCTTATCCAGCGCCGAGGGCATGAACTTCTGCCCGCCGAAGCCGGGCTCCACGCTCATCACCAGCACCAGATCCAGCTGCTCCAGCCACGGGGCCAGCGCCTCGGCCGGGGTACCGGGCTTGATGGTCAGACCCACCTTGCAGCCCAGCGCACGCACGGCATCAATGGTGGCCTGAATATCATCTTCGCACTCCAGATGGAAATTATACAGGGTAGCACCGGCCTTGATGAAAGGTTCGGCGTATTGCAGCGGGTGGCTGATCATCAGATGCACGTCGTAAAAGGCATCCGGCAGCGCCTTGTGCAGGCTTTTGAGCACCGGCACGCCAAAGCTGATGTTGGGCACAAAATGCCCGTCCATCACGTCGTAGTGCAGCATCTGTGCACCGGCGTCCAGCACCATGCGGCAGTCTGCACCCAGCTTGCCAAAATCAGCAGAAAGAATCGAAGGACTTACGATGGCCATAATATTTCATTACGCTCCGTTATTTTTAGCAATTTTTATCCCATGCGTTGCACGTTTTGCGAACTTTTCCCGTCCGGAAAACACGCAGGCATGGTTATCTTTTAGTTTACATGAAAACGGCCAAAAAATCAAACCCGCAGCAGTTTTTTTCACCGAAAAGTCGTAAATAGAGTAAAATATCCATAAAGCGGGCTTGCCCTCTCCGTCACGGCTTACGCCGTGCCACCTCTCCCAAAGGGAGAGGCAAGAGCACTGCCGGGAACTTTCTCATTACACCTAATACTTTAGCAACGGGCTTTACGGCTTGGCTCCCCCTTTGGGGGAGCTGGCGCGGGAGCGCCTGAGAGGGCGACAACACCAAAGCAGCCAGACCGCCCCGGCGGGGCAGTCTGGCTGCGGGGTCTTATTCTACCGGCTCCATGCTGGCGGGGTCCTCCACCGCGCCGGGCTGACCGGCGGCGTCCGGCAGGCGCTTCAGGCCGCCGGGGTTGGGGGAACAGGTGGGCAGGGTGAACACAAAGCGGCACCACTCGCCCTGCTGGCTCTCCACGCGGATCTGCCCGCCGGACAGGTTGACCAGCACCTTGCAGATGTTCAGCCCAAGGCCGGAGCCGCGGGCGTGCAGACCGCGGGAACGATCCTCCTTGTAGAACCGCTCGAACACATAGGGCAGCGCCTCCGGGCTGATGCCCTGCCCGGAGTTCCAGATGGAGATCTCGGCCTCGGGGCCAAGCTTTTCCACGCTGAAGCGGATGGTGCCGCCCGCCGGGGTGAACTTGATGGCGTTGTCCAGCAGGTTATACGCCACCTGATGGATCAGGTCGGGGTCGGCGTAGACCAGCACCTTTTCGTCCATGGTCAGGCCTTCCAGCTCGATCATGCCGTCGTTGATGCGCTGCTCTGCCGCCAGCGCCACGCCGGTCAGAGTCTCCCAGATATTGAACATCCGGGCGTTCACCTGATATTCCCCGCTTTCCAGCTTGGAGAGATCCAGCATATTCTGGATGAGCCGCGCAAGGCGGCCGGTCTCCTCGCTGACCAGCTGCAGATAGTGGTTCTGCATCTCGGGCGGGATGGTGCCGTCCAGAATGCCGTCCACAAAGCCCTTGATGGTGGTCATGGGGGTGCGCAGCTCGTGGGCGATGTTGCCCATGAACTGCCCCCGGGAGTTATCGTTGGACTGGATATTCTCCGCCATCTGGTTAAAGGTGCGGGCAAGGTCTGCCACCTCGCCATCGCCCTCCACGCCCTCCACGCGGACGGAGAGGTCGCCGCCGCCAAAGCGCTGGGCGGCATCGGTGACTTTTTGCAGCGGGTCGGTGAGCTGACGCATCAGCAGGCGGGTCAGCACGCTGGCGCACAGCAGCATCACGCAGGCAGACATAAGGAAGTTAGACCAGAACTGCTGTTTGAAGTCGGTAAGCTGCGCGCCGGAGGAGCACAAAAACAGCCAGCCGCCGCCCGGGCTTTGGTCGTCGATGGTCTGCACCACCGAGATATAGCTTTTTTCAGTCAGTGCACCGCCCAAGTCGCTGAAAGCGTGGTAGTGCCGGGCATCCGGGTCTGCCACTGCGTTGGCGCGCTGGCAGATATCCAGCGGCACGGTGCCGGTGGTAAGCTTTGCCGGGTCGGAGGCGATGAGCACATTGCCCTGTCCGTCTGTGAAGAACAGATACGCCTCGGCGCTCTCGCCGATGATCTCAAGCTTGGTGTTCAGCGCGTCCAGCTCTGCACCCTGCGGCATAGTCCCGCTGTTTACCAGATACTCCGCAGTGCGCTTGGCGACATTCACCACCTGATCCAGCGTTTCGTAGCGATCCTTCGCAAAATAGCTTTTGAACAGCACCCACTCCGAGCAGCCCATCAGCACGATGCCCAGCACCATCAGGGTGGACACCATGGAGAAAAAGGCCGTGGAGATACTTTTACGCATTACTGACGCACCTCGAACTTATAGCCCACGCCCCAGACGGTTTTCAGCTCCCACTTATCGGAAGCACCGGCCAGCTTTTCGCGCAGGCGCTTGACATGGACATCAATGGTGCGGCTGTCGCCGTAGTACTCAAAGCCCCACACCTCGTCCAGCAGCTGGTCGCGGGTGTACACGCGGTTGGGGTGGGAGGCCAGACAGTTGAGCAGTTCCAGTTCCTTGGGGGGAGCCTCCACCACCTTGCCCTTGACCCGCAGTTCGTAGCTGTTCATATCCAGCCGCAGGTTATCGAACTCAATGACGCCCTCGGTGCTCTCGGCGGCAGCGGAGGTCGTCTGGCAGCGGCGCAGCACCGCCTTGATGCGTGCCACCACCTCTTTTGCGTCAAAAGGCTTTACCATGTAATCGTCTGCGCCCAGCTCCAGGCCCAGCACCTTGTCAAAGGTCTCGCCCTTGGCGGTAAGCATCATCACCGGGGTATTGCCCGCCTTGCGGATGCGGCGGCAGACCTCAAGGCCATCCATGCGGGGCATCATCACGTCCAGCAGCACCATGTCCGGCTTGACGGCGTTGAACTTTTCCAGTCCCTCTTCGCCATCGTTCGCCACCGTGACCTGATAGCCCTCCTTGGTCAGGTACAGCCGCAGCAGCTCACAGATGTTGGCATCATCGTCCACCACAAGGATCTTTTCGTTTGCCATAAGTGTTTTCCTCCCCTTTTATGCAGGTTTTTGCTGTATCTTCAGCCCTTCCGGGCGTTTTGACAGGCTCTTTCCTTTCTATTATACGGGACAGTTATGACAAAATAAAGAAGGAAGTGTAGTTTTTTTCACATTTCTGCCCGCACGGCAGCGTTATCGGCAAGAAACGTTCGTGCCGAAGCGTTGAAAATTTGATTTCTTGCCGATAAAATGGTATAATCGTTTTACTGGGAGGTGTTATCATGAAGTACTATTCTGTCGCTGATACGGCAAAATTATGGGGCATTTCAGAGCGCACTGTCCGCAACTACTGCACTACCGGCAAGATTCCGGGTGCAGTTCTTATCGGCAAGACATGGAACATTCCGCAGGATGCAGAGCGCCCGGAGCGCACCAACAAAAAGCCGGAAGCCCCCAGAACCCTGCTGGATGTTTTACAGAACGAGATGGCCGGGCACGTCAAAGGCGGCATCTATCACAAAATTCAGATTGACCTTACCTATAACTCCAATCACATTGAGGGCAGCCGCCTGACCCATGACCAGACGCGCTATATCTATGAAACCAATACCATCGGCATGGAAAATGGCGTTGTCAATGTGGATGATGTGGTCGAAACAGCCAATCACTTCAAGTGTATTGATCTGGTCATCCGGGATGCTAAAAAGCCCGTCAGCGAAGCCTTAATCAAAAAACTGCACTTCACCCTGAAAAGCGGCACCAGCGATTCCCGTAAAGACTGGTTCGCGGTCGGTGAATACAAAAAGCTTCCGAACGAAGTCGGCGGCAGAAGCACTACCGCACCGGAACTGGTTGCTCCGCAGATGAAAGAACTCTTATCCGCGTACAATCAAAGTTCTGCCAAGTCGCTGGAAGATCTGCTGGAATTTCACTACGCCTTTGAATCCATTCATCCGTTTCAGGATGGAAATGGACGTGTCGGGCGGCTTCTGCTCTTCAAGGAGTGCCTGCGGAACAATATCGTGCCGTTTATTATTACGGATGACCTCAAAATGTTCTATTATCGGGGTCTCCACGAGTGGAAGTCGGAACAAGGGTATCTGATGGACACCTGCCTGACCGCGCAAGATCAGTTCAAGGCAGTCATGGATTATTTCAGGATTCCTTATTCAAGATAGCCCCGCCCCCTTGCGCTGGCGGGGTTCATCGCGTATAATGGTAGATGTATCGTTATGCCAAAAAACGTGTAAGGAGCGTATTTTATATGAAGTTAGGTATCGTCGGCCTGCCCAACGTGGGCAAGTCCACTCTGTTCAACGCCATCACCTCCACCAAGAATGCGGAGGCTGCAAACTATCCCTTCTGCACCATCGAGCCGAACTCCGGCATCGTGGCGGTGCCGGACAAGCGGCTGGACAAGCTGGCCGAAATCTGGCAGACCAACAAAAAGACCCCCGCCATCGTGGAGTTCGTGGACATTGCAGGTCTTGTGAAGGGTGCAAGTCAGGGCGCAGGCCTTGGCAACAAGTTCCTTGGTCATATCCGCGAGTGCGACGCCATCGTGCATGTGGTGCGCTGCTTTGACGATGACAACATCATCCATGTGGTGGAGGATGTGACCAAGGCCGAGGCCGTGGACCCCATTGCCGATATTGAGGCCATCGACTACGAACTGATCCTCTCCGACCTTGAGGTGGTGCAGAACCGCGCAGGCCGCATGGCAAAGGCTGCCAAGAGCGGCAACAACAAGGGCGCTGCCGCCGAGGCCGCTTGGCTGCAGCAGCTGGCCGACCACCTGAGCACCGGCAAGCCCGCCCGCAGCTTCGATTTTGACCCCGCCGACACCGAGCAGCAGACCGTGCTGCACGAGATGGGTCTGCTGAGCGCAAAGCCGGTGCTGTACGCCTGCAACGTGGGCGAGGATGACCTGATGGAGGGCATCGAGAACAACAAGTACGTCCCGCTGGTGGCTGCCCGCGCCAAGGAAGAGGATGCCCGCTACATTCCCATCTGCGCCAAGACCGAGGAGGATATCGCGGATTACAGCCCCGAGGAAAAGAAGGCGTTTCTGGCCGAGATGGGCATCGAGGCCAGCGGTCTGGACAACCTCATCACCGCCAGCTACGACCTGCTGGGTCTGATCTCCTTCCTGACCGACGGCAAGAAGGAGTGCCGCGCATGGACCATCCGCAAGGGCACCAAAGCCCCGCAGGCTGCCGGTAAGATCCACAGCGACTTCGAGCGCGGCTTCATCCGCGCCAGCGTCATCGGCTATAACGATCTGGAAGCCAACAACTTCGACTACGCCGCCGTCAAGGCCAAAGGCCTGCAGCGCACCGAGGGCAAGGAGTACGTTGTGCACGATGGCGATGTCATCGAGTTCCTGTTTAATGTTTAAGACCCTTCCCGTGAAAAGTGGAACCCGAAACGCCCGCAGGCGTTTCGGGTTCCTAAATTAAAAGAATCATTCCTCTGAATATGGCCAAAGCGCACGCGGCGGCCATTTTTGATCGTAAAAGGAGCTTACCATGATCTTTGGTATTATGGGCGCTATGCCCGATGAAGTAGACCAGCTGTGTGCAAAGCTGGAAAATGTCACCGTTGAGCCCTACGGCGGCGTGGAGTACCACAAGGGTACGCTGGCCGGGAAGCAGGTGGTGGTGTGCTGCGCCGGTATGGGCAAGGCCAACGCCGCCGCCACTACGCAGGTGCTCATCACCAAGTTCGGCGCAGAGAAGATCATCTTCTCCGGCATTGCGGGCAACATGACCAGCAAGATCGGCATCGGCGATGTGGTCATCGGCAAAACGGTGCTGTACCACGACGCCCAGCTGGATATGATCTGCCAGAACCCGCCCTATCTGAAGGAGTACACCGGCGACCCGGAACTGATCGCCGCCGCCGAGGCCGCCTGCGCCGAAGCCGGGGTAAAGGCACTGGTGGGCAAGATCGCCACCGGCGATTTGTTCGTGGGCGACAGCGAGACCAAAGCCGCCATTGAAGCCAAGTGCGCCCCGGACTGCGTGGAGATGGAGGGCGCTGCGGTAAGCCAGATCGCTGCCAAGAACGGCGTGCCCTGCGTCATCCTGCGTGCCATGAGCGACAACGCCGACGAGGACGGCCACGAGGTACTGGTGGTGAAGAAGTTCTCCATCGGGGAGTATGTCGCCACCGCCACCAGGATCGTGGCAGCGATGGTGGAAAAGCTGTAAGCTTCCTGAAACAAAAACAGCCAGACCGGCAGTGCCGGTCTGGCTGTTTTGCATTTATGTCAGTTTTGGGTCAGGTCTTTGGTATACAGGGCGCGGGTGGCGTTGAGCACGGCGATGACCATCACGCCCACGTCTGCAAAGATGGCCGCCCACATTCCGGCAATGCCCAGTGCACCCAGCAGCAGGCACAGCGCCTTGATGCCCAGTGCAAACACGATGTTCTGGTGCACGATGCGCAGGGTGCGGCGGGCGATGCGCATGGCAAGCGCGATTTTTGCGGGGTCGTCGTCCATCAGCACCACGTCTGCGGCCTCGATGGCGGCGTCCGAGCCCAGTGCGCCCATGGCGATGCCTACGTCTGCGCGGGAGAGCACCGGCGCGTCGTTGATGCCGTCACCCACAAAGGCAAGGTTTTCTTTGGGCTGCTTTGCGGCAAGCAGCTTTTCGATCTGGTCCACCTTGTCACCTGGCAAAAGACCGGCGTGGTACTCGTCCAGACCCAGCTGCTGCGCCACTGCCTGTGCCACCGGCTGTGCGTCACCGGTCAGCATGACCGTCTTGCGCACGCCGGAAGCCTTCAGGGCGCGGATGGCATCGGCGCTGTGGGGCTTTACCACGTCCGCAATGAGCAGATAACCTGCATAGCTGCCCTCCACGGCAACGTGCACGATGGTGCCCACGCCCTCCACGGCGGGGACGGTCAGCCCCAGCTTTTCCATCAGGCGGGCGTTACCGGCGGCAACCGTCTTGCCGTCCACCTTCGCGGTCACGCCATGACCGCCCAGCTCCTGCACGTCCGTGACCCGGGCGGCGTCGATGGGCTTGCCGTAGGCGGCCTTGATGCTCAGGGAGATAGGGTGCTTGGACCAGCTTTCCGCCAGCGCAGCGGCTTCCACCAGTGCAGCATCGGTCATGCCCTCGGCGGGGTGGATGCCGGTGACCTTAAAGGTGCCCTGCGTCAGGGTGCCAGTCTTATCGAACACCACAACGCCGGTGTTTGCAAGCTCTTCCAGATAGGTAGAGCCTTTGATCAGGATGCCGCAGGAGGAAGCGCCGCCGATGCCGCCGAAGAAGCTCAACGGGATGGAGATGACCAGCGCACAGGGGCAGCTGATGACAAGGAAGGTCAGGGCGCGGTAGACCCAATCGCCAAAGCGGGCGGGCTGTCCCATGAGCAGCAGCACCACCGGCGGCAGAAGGGCCAGCGCCAGTGCGCCGTAGCAGACAGCAGGGGTGTACACCCGGGCAAAGCGGGTGATAAAGTTTTCTGCCCGGGCTTTTTTCATGCTGGAATTTTCCACCAGATCGAGGATCTTGGAAACGGTGGATTCACCAAATTCCTTGGTGGTGCGCACCTTCAACAGGCCGGTCATGTTCACGCAGCCGCTGATGACCTCGTCCCCGGTGTTCACGTCCCGGGGCAGGCTTTCGCCGGTCAGGGCAGCGGTGTTCAGGGCAGATGCGCCCTCCACGATGACGCCGTCAATGGGCACCCGCTCGCCGGGCTGCACCACGATGACCGTGCCCACCTCGACCTCGTCCGGGTCTACCTGTTCCAGCTTGCCGTCCTCGCCCTCGATGTTGGCGTAGTCCGGGCGGATATCCATCAGGCTGGCAATGCTCTGGCGGCTCTTGCCCACGGCGACGCTCTGGAACAGCTCACCGATCTGGTAAAAGATGATAACGGCGCAGCCCTCCACATAATCGCCCAGCGCAAACGCGCCCACGGTGGCCACTGCCATCAGGAAGCACTCGTCAAAGGGCTGACGGTTCTTGATGCCCTTCAGCGCCTTGCGCAGCACGTCCCAGCCCACCACAAGGTAGGGGATGCAGTAGAGCGCCAGCTCAACCGGCATGGGCAAGGCGGGCAAAAGCTTGAGCACGATCACCAGCGCCACGGCGATCAGAATGCGCTCAAGGGTCTTTTTTTGTTTCTTGTTCATAAGCAACGCTCCTTGTTTTGCGGTGCAGTGGGTGAAAAACGGGTGGTTTTCCACAGGTTTTTCGGCAAAAAATGGGTATTCCACAGTTTTACCCGGGTTTTCCACACAGTTTTCCTGTAAAAAAGCGCTTTTCCACGCTTCTTTTTCGGTTTTCCCGCAAAAGCTGTTGAAAACCCGGTGGAAATTGTTGAAAAGTGGTGGATTTTTCCACAGAAAAACTCCCCCGGTCCACACCGACCGGGAGAGCTTTGCCGCACATCAGATATCAAAGATCTCGCAGTCGTCCTCTACCTTCTTGCAGGCAGACAGCACGTTCTCCATGGTGGCGTGGGGGTCGGCGCCCTCGGCAAACTCCACCTTCATCTTCTGGGTCATAAAGCTGACGGTCGCCTTTTCCACACCGGCTACGGTGTTGGCGGCATCCTCCATCTTCTGGGCGCAGTTGGCGCAGTCCACTTCGATCTTGTAGGTCTTTTTCATAATAAGTACCAGCCTTTCTTTTTGTGCGGGCGTGTGCCCGGTTATTCTTCGATATGGTCCATCCCCATGGAGAGGATGCTGCGCACATGGTCATCGTCCAGTGCGTAGAAAACAGTTTTGCCCTCCCGCCGGAAGCGCACAAGCTTGGAATCCTTGAGCACCCGCAGCTGGTGGCTGACGGCAGACTGGCTCAGCTGCACGGCGTCCGCGATATCCTGCACGCAAAGCTCGCTGTCATGTAAAGCGTACAAGATTTTGATGCGAGTGGAATCGCCGAACACGCGGAACAGATCTGCCAGTTCGTACAGCACCTCATCGTCCGGCATCTCCACCGGCTGCTTTTCCGGCGCGGCTTGTTCTAGCCCGGTCATGCTGTCCTCCCCTTTCGTTTCGATATATGAGCATCTGTTCATGTGTTCATGATAACACGCAGACAGCCCCCTGTCAAGCAAAAAACGCAAAGTTTTTTACATTGCCGCAAAATTGCTGAAAACCGCCGTAAAACGCAAAAAAGATGCAAATTTAATTTGCAGGTTGGGTGCGGGGTTACCCCCTCAGTCGCCTGCGGCGACAGCTCCCCCAAGGGGACGCCAACCCTCTCAGGCGCTCCCGCGCCAGCTCTCCCGAAGGGAGAGCCAAGCCGTTACGTTCGTTTCTAAAGTGTTAGGTTCAACGAGAAACTTTCCCACCACCGCCAAAAGCCGTCCCCTTGGGGAAGGTGGATTGCCGCGCAGCGGCAAGACGGAAGGGGTGCTCCCGGCAATCCGCTTTACCCTTTAGCCGGAAACTTTCCCACCATGCCAAAGGCTCCCTCCCAGAGGGAGCTGGCAAAGCCGTAGGCTTTGACTGAGGGAGTTGAGCTCCCCCCTTGGGGGAGCTGGCGAACGCAGTGAGCCTGAGGGGGTACAAAGTCCTCCTGAAAAAATATGCAAAAAATAGTGCATTCCGGTGCGTTTTGTGATATCTTATAAAGGCGTATGAGCACAAATAACACAACTGCGTCCAATGGACGCATAAGGAGGAACTGTATATGAAACTGGAAACCGGCATCTGTGGCGAGCAGAGTGTGCGCGTGAGCGCAGAGAATACCGCAAAGACCATGGGCAGCGGCACGCTGGACGTGTTTGCCACCCCCGCACTGGTGGCACTGGCCGAAAAGACCTGCTGGCAGAGCGTTGCCCCTGCGCTGGAGGCGGGCAGCGGCACCGTGGGCACCAAGCTGGAGCTGGAGCACACCGCACCCACCCCTGTGGGCATGACCGTGACCTGCCGCAGCGAGCTGGTGGCCGTGGAGGGCCGCAAACTGACCTTTAAGGTGACGCTTGCGGACGAGAAGGGTCCTGTGGGCGGCGGCACCCACGAGCGCTTTGTCATCTTTGAGGAAAAGTTTGCCGCCAAGGCCGAGGCCAAAAAGGGCTAAGGATCGTCCGGTTCTGTTTCGTCCAGCCGCAGCGGCGGCGGGTCTGCGGCCAGCAGCTGCTGCTCGGCGCGGGTCTGCGCGTCCTGCAAAAGCTGCACAGCCTGCACGCTGGCGCGGAACAGCTCAAAGTACATGGCCTTGTAATCCGGCACGGTGCACACCCCCTTTGCGTTTCTGTGGGTAGTCTGCCCCGCAGCCTGCGCCCCGATACGCCGGAGCGTTTCCCGCAGACAATGACTGATACTTGATATGAGGAGCTTATGAAAAACAAAAACTTATCCTGGGCAGGGGCGCTGTTCGTCTTTGCCCTGCTGCTGTGGTGCACGGCGGTGACCCCCGGCAAAGTAGCCGACCCCGCCACCTACACCTGTGCGGTGTACAGCACCTTCTTTTCCCTGCTGCCGCCGGTCATTGCCATCGTGCTGGCGCTGAACACCAAGGAGGTGTACACCTCGCTGCTGGTGGGCATTGCCTCCGGTGCGCTGCTGTATGCCAACGGCAACCTTGAGCTGGCACTGAACACCCTGTTCTTCAACGAGGACGGCGGCATGATCACCAAGCTGTCGGACTCCGGCAACGTGGGCATTCTGGCCTTTCTGGTGATGCTGGGCATTCTGGTGGCGCTGATGAACAAGGCGGGCGGCTCGGCGGCCTTCGGCCGCTGGGCGTCCACCCACATCCACAGCCGGGCAGGCGCACAGTTTGCCACCCTGCTGCTGGGCGTGATGATCTTTGTGGACGACTACTTCAACTGCCTGACCGTGGGCTCGGTGATGCGCCCGGTGACCGACCGGCAGAAGGTGTCCCGCGCAAAGCTGGCCTACCTGATCGATTCCACCGCCGCGCCCATCTGCATCATTGCGCCGGTGTCCAGCTGGGCGGCTGCGGTCACCTCCAGCGTCCCGGCGGGCTCCGGCATCAACGGCTTTACCATGTTCCTGCGCACCATTCCTTATAACTATTACGCCATGCTGACCGTGGTGATGAGCCTGTTCCTTATCTTTACCGGGGCAGAGTTCGGCCCCATGAAGCTGAACGAGGACAACGCCAAAAACGGCGATCTGTTCACTACCACAGACCGTCCCTACGGCGATGATGTGGACGACGGCAGCGATACCAACGGCCATGTCATCGACCTGATCGCGCCGGTGCTGGTGCTGATCGCGGCCTGCATCTTCGGCATGGTGTACACCGGCGGCTTCTTTGAGGGCGTGGACTTCATCACCGCCTTTGCGGACTGCAACGCTTCGGCGGGTCTGGTGCTGGGCAGCAGCATCGCCCTGCTGTTCACCTTTGTATTCTACCGGGTGCGCGGCGTGATGACCTTTCAGGACTTTGCCGCCTGCATCCCCGAGGGCTTCAAGGCCATGGTCAGCCCCATGCTGATTTTGTCCCTTGCGTGGACGCTGTCCGGCATGACCGGCCTGCTGGGCGCAAAGTACTATGTGGCAAACCTGCTGGGCAGCTCTGCGGCGGCTTTGCAGTATCTGCTGCCGGTCATCATCTTCCTTGTGGCGGTGTTCCTTGCCTTTGCCACCGGCACTTCCTGGGGCACCTTCTCCATCCTGATCCCCATCGTCTGTCAGGCCTTCCCGGACGGTGAGATGCTGGTGGTTTCCATTGCCGCCTGCCTGTCCGGCGCGGTGTGCGGCGACCACTGCTCCCCCATCTCGGATACCACCATCATGGCCTCAGCGGGCGCGCATTGCAGCCATGTGAACCACGTTTCCACCCAGCTGCCCTACGCCATTACGGCAGCAGCCTGCTCGGCGGTGTGCTACGTCATCACCGGCCTTGCACAGGCGGTGCTGGGCAGCCGCGCAAGCCTGCTGACCTCGCTGGTGCTGCTGGTAGTGGCCATCGTGCTGGAACTGGCGGTGCTCAGCGTCATCCGCGCCCGCACCCGGACGAAAGTAACCAAGGAAACTGTGTAACATGGCGCAAAGGCTTCCCCCGGCCGGGGGAAGCCTTTTTCTCCGGGTCAAGCCGCAAAAGTTGATTTCTGCGGCTGTGTAAAAATTCCGCTATGCAGCGGGGCATTTTCGTGGTATACTGAACGTATAGTAAAAAAGTTGAACCATTGGAGGCGCATGACCCATGCTGGAAAAAGCTTTTCAGGACGTCTACACCAAATTCAAGCTGCATTTTTATCAGAACGTGTTCCAGCGTTTTGCCACCCGTGAGGCTACCCTGACCACGGTGGAGTCCTTCTGCATGGAGGGCATCATGGCCATGGGCGAGCCCACCATTGCGGAGTTTTCCCGCATGATGCAGATCTCCACCCCCAATGCGGCGTATAAGATCGGCAGTCTGGTGAAAAAGGGCTATGTGGAAAAGATCCAGTCCACCACCGACCGGCGGGAGTACCATCTGCGCCCCACCCAGAAGTATATCGACTACTACAACATCAGCTACTCTTATCTGCACACCGTAGTGGAGCGTGCCCGCCAGCGCTTTACCCCCGAGGAATGCGCAAAGCTGGAGCAGATGCTTACCATCGTGAGCACCGAGCTGATGCCGGAACTGGATATGCTGAAAAAGGGCGAGGAATAAGAACAAAAAGCGGCTGCTGCACAAAAAACGTGCAGCAGCCGTTTTGCGTTGGAGAATCAAGAGTACACACCATTTGCGCGTGAGAAAGCCACCCCTTCCGTCATCGCCTACGGCGATGCCACCTTCCCCAAGGGGACGGCTTCAGCGGTAGCGGCAAGGTTTCCGGCACAGTCCAAAGGCGTCCCCTTGGGGGAGCTGGCTGCGAACGAAGTGAGCAGACTGAGGGGGTGCCCCTGCGCATTCCCGCTCGTTACAGCACCATAAACAGCGTACCGGCGGTGATAAGGGCACAACCGATGAGGCTTTTGGCGGTAAAGGGCTCGTGCAGCACCACAAAGGCCAGCGCAAGGGTGATGACCACGCTCAGCTTATCAATGGGCACTACCTTGGACGCCGCCCCCACCTGCAAAGCGTGGTAGTAGCACAGCCAGCTTGCGCCGGTGGCAAGGCCGGACAGCACCAGAAACAGCCAGCTGCGGCGGGAGATGTCCGCAATACCGGTCTGGGTGCCGGTGAGGAACACCATGCCCCAGCTCATCAGCAGCACCACCACCGTGCGGATGGCGGTGGCAAGGGTGGAGTTGACCCCCTCGATGCCGATCTTTGCCAGAATCGAGGTAAGGGCGGCGAACACCGCAGACCCCAGCGCGTAAACGAACCACATGGCAAACGCCTCCTTTTTGCCCCAGTATACGCCTTCGTGCGGCGGAATACAAGGCTGCCGGGTATTACCCCTTCCGTCAAAGCCTTCGGCTTTGCCACCTTCCCCAAGGGGACGGCTTCAGCACTGCCGGAAACTTTACCGTCACCACCAAAAGCCGTCCCCTTGGGGAAGGTGGCTGCGACCAACGGGAGCAGACGGAAGGGGTATCCACACTCTCTGTTTTTTCCTTCCATCACCTGTGCGTATGTTGGGGTGAAAAATTTTCGCCTTTCTGTACAAACGCACTGAAAAATTGTAGGATAAGAATGGAAAAGACGTCACTTTCACGCTTTACAACTTTACCCAGATAAAGTAAAATAAGAACAGAAGCCTTTCATTCTATGGGCGCGGAGGATGCCGCGCCGGATGTTTTTGTGTATAGAGACGCCGGAATTGTGCCGGTGCAGGGAAAGAAACAAGGGAAAAGGAAAGGAAACGAGGGAGCGAAATGGAGTTCAGTCTGGAGCATTTGCAGCCAAAGGAGCGCGCCTCCTTTGCGCTGC
>CAKSWQ010000045.1 GCA_934512105.1 uncultured Faecalibacterium sp.
AGCGTCTGCAAGCGCTCCGCTCCATTCCTCCATTCCTTTCTCTTTTCTACGGGAAGCGGCAGCACGGTTTGCTCTGCTGCTTCCGGCGCGGCACCGGCTGTGTTTGGTACCACAGCCGACGCAAAGAAAACAAAAACGGGACGTGCAGCTTGACCACCTGCACGCCCCGATTTTTGTTTTTGTGAGGGAACTCCCTCTGCACGCTATGCCTTGAGGGACGATTTGAAATGGCCGCCGCGTGCGCTTTGGCCATAGTTTAAGGAATTTTATTTTAATTTTTGGATACAGAAACGCCTGCGGGCGTTTCTGAATCCGGCTTTCACAGAGGGGGATGCAAGGCAAACGACAAATATGCCATCTGCCTTTACGACCCCACCCGTGAAAAGGCAGTTCGGGAAAATCCGCAGATTTTCCCGAACTGCAAATTATAAAATGTTCTTTCCGCTGAATATGCCCAAAGCAAAGCGGAGGGCATTCAAAATCGTTTTTTACTTTCCCAGCGCTGCCAGCTGCTGGTACAGCTCTGCTGCGCCGCCGCCGGGGTATTTTACGCTGACAAAGGCGCTGTTCAGGATGCATACGCCGTCAGAGTACACCGTCAGCAGAAACTTATGGTTCTCGGCATCGTCATAAAAGCTGACGGTGACCGACTGCACCGGGAAGGTATCGTGGGTGTAGGCAGAATAGTTCTGGTTCAGCTTTTTGCGGCAGGAGACGGTGGAAAGCAATTCTGCCGTTTGCTGGAACTCCTCGCTGTCCATGGAGAGGAGGTGATAGTCCATGTCGTTGGTGCTGCCCCAATGCGCCACTTCCTCGGTACGGAGCGTACCCTGAGAGCTGGCGCGTACCAGTGCTTTCAGGTCGATGGGGCGGTACAGCACCGCAAAAGCTGCCAGTGCAAATAGGATAAAAAATAAAGCGGTGCGGGGAATGTGGAAGCTTTTCATCTGCTCACCCCTCCTTTGGCGGCTCCATTTGGGCCAGATGCCGCTGGGCGATGAAAAAGCCTGCAGCGCTGGCGGCAAATACCACATAATAGCTGGCGATGCGGTAAAGCATCAGTACGCTCATCACCTCGCCTTGTTCCAGAAAGCTGCCAAACACCAGCAGAAAGGCGGTTTCGATAGAGCCCATCCCGGCTACGTTGGGCAGGGCATTGGAGACGAAGAGCATCAGGCTGGTGAGCAGCTGCACCTGCCAGAAGCCCAGCGGCGAAAGCCCCATGAACCGGATGCACAGGTAGGGCAGGCAGAACAGCCCGAACAGCTTGAGCGCCTGCAGGGCAAAAATTTTCAGGCAGCGGGGCTTATCTGCCAGCAGGCGGCGGCTCTCGGTGCCCAGCACCTCCAGCTGCTCCAGCCAGTCGGCGCGGCGCTGCTGCCACTTTTCGGTCTTGGGCAGAAAGCCCAGCAGCCAGCGGGCGAGGTTCTGCACCAGCGGCGAGACGCACAGCAGCACCAGCGCCACAATGATCACCGCTACCACAGCGTATGCGATGGGCAGGTAGCGCATGACACCGGTGGTGTTGGCAGCAAGCCAGCGGTGCTGCAACAGCAGCATCACGGTGGCGTACAAAAGCACGGTGCTCTTGTGGAAAACGTATTCCAGCGTCATCAGCCCCACGCCGGGGCCCAGCGGCAGCCCTGCCCGGTGCAGGTAATACAACTGCACCGGCACAGCACCGGCACCCAGCGTGACCACATTGCCAAAGGTGCCGCACCAGCCTACATCCAGCCCCTGCCACAGCTTGAACTGCGGCAGACGGCTGCGCACGATGACCCACGCCACGCACCCTTCCAGCAGGGGGTAGGTGAGGCCGACCGCCAGCACCGCCAGCACCTGCCATACCGACAGCTGTGCCAGTGCCGTGGTGATCTCGGCCCAGTGGTCCTTAAAAATGAACACGATGATGCAGGTAAGTGCCAGCAGCACCAGCAGAGAGATCGCGGTCTTTTTGCGGGAGGGCTGCTGCGCGGCGGCTTGGCTCATGGAAACAAAACTCCTTTCACAACCGGAAATTCTGGAACCAGTATAGCACATCTCCCGCCGCCCTTTGTGAACGGAAGCGGAACTTTGTTGGGCAATTTGGGGCGTTTGATAAAATGAGAATGCGCCGCAGGGAACTTTCTTATTGCCGCTGATATTATATACAATATGGTCAACAGCCTGCGCCCTCTCAGTCACCTGTGGTGACAGCTCTCCCAAAGGGAGAGCCAAGAGCACTGCCGGAAGCCTTCTCATTATTATTTAATGCTTTAGCATCGGGGATAACGACTTGGCTCCCCCTTTGGGGGAGCTGGCGCGGGAGCGCCTGAGAGGGCGAACCTGCTAAAAAAAACAATGCCGGGCAGCGTGCGGCTGTCCGGCATTGTTTTTTTTTATGATTCTTCCCCGTCTGTCAGCTTTTTTACCAGCCTTGTCAGAGTGGCCACATAGGATTCGTTGGAGAACTGCTGCTCATACAGGCGGCGGCAGCTGTCGCGCATGGCGGCCAGCGTCTCCGGGTGCTCAATGGCCCAAGCCAGCTTGTCGGCCAGCTGCTGCGGGTCGTCGTCCTTGTAGAGGAAGCCGTCCACCCCCTCGGTCACCAGCCCGGCGGTGCCGGTGTGCTCCGATACGATGGAGGGCTTGCCGAAGATCAATCCCTCGGTGACGAAGGTGGGCATGGGGTCGTCCCGGGAGGCGCATACCACGCAGCTGCACTGTTCCATCAGGGATTTGATCTCCGGGCGCTCTAACCGCTTGCGGTAGAAAACGGTCTGGGGGTAGTCCCGCACCAGACTGTCCACGGCATTGTACATCCCCTTGTCGGCGGCTTTGCCCACAAAGAGGAAGGCGGCTTTCTCCCGCACCGCAGAGGGCAGCAGCCGGATGGCATTGCACAGGATGTCCGGGCCCTTGCGGTGCTCCAGCGAGCCTACCGTCACAAACAGGGGACGCCCCCCGGCAAAGCTGATGTCGTAGCGGGGGAACTGCTCGGCGGCATAGTCCGGCAGACCGTAGATCAATTGCTCGATTTCAAAATCCGGCCGGACGGAGTGCATGGCGGCGGTGGCGTGGGAGCCTACGGCGCAGGCGTGGATGTTTTTGCCCAGTGCCTTGGGGATGCTGTGGGCGATGAAGGGGTAACCCGCAAAGGCATCGTGCAGCCACCACAGCACCGGCACAAAGGAGCCGTTCAGGGTGCTCACCACCGGGGCTTCCACCACCGTGTTGGCCAGCACAAGGTCTGCGCTGGTGGCCAGACCCCACAGAGCGCTGGAAGTAACACAGTCCGGACGGGTGACCACAGCGGCCCCGGCATCCAGAAACAGCGGCAGTGAGCCTTCGTCCGAGGGGCCCAGCACCACCACCTCAAAGCCCAGACTGCGCAGCACCGGCACAGCGCTTACCAGCACGATGGGGGCGCCGGTCATGGTCAGTTCGTGGCTCAGGATCAGCGCACGGCGTCCCTTGGCGGAGAACACGTCATCGGCGCACAGCTCCCGGCGGAAATGCAGCAGTGCCTGCGGGATGCGGCAGCTGTGCTGCGCCATGGCATGGGCCAGACGCAGCAGCTCGGTAACGCTGTCCTTGCCCCGGGCGGCGGCGCGTACCTCGTCCAGCAATGCGCGGGACACCAGTGCGCAGCGGCTGCCGGGCAGATGCTGGGTGCTCAGGTACAGGGCGGTGGCGCCGTCAAAGCCAAAGGAGGCATCGCAGATCGCAAGGTCTGCGCCCTCCCGCAGGGCGGCGGCAAAATAGGTCAGGGTGGTGGGGGTGCACTCCACATCCTCGCTTACCAGCAGAACCCCGGCCACAGCGGGGGTCAGCTCGCCCTCCAGCCGGGTCACCAGACGGAACTTGCGGTGCAGCTGGTTTTGCAGCGCCGTTTCCAGCGCCTTGTGACGCCCCGGCGCATAGACCAGAAGATAGGTGCTCTGGGTATCGGTATAGACCTGCTTGGACAATTGCTTGCGCTGCAGGGTACTGTAACTGGTGTACATGATCCAACTCCTCCGGGCAGAATATCGGGCGGGCTCAGTGGCCGCGCAGCAGGGTCAGCAGTTTGCGCAGCGGGGCGGTCAGACGCCAGCTGCTGCTGGCGCGCATCGTTTCCAGCGAGACCTGGTATTCGTGCTGGATGCCCTGCAAGGTCAGCAGCTGCTGGTTCAGCCGCATACACTCGGCGCGGCTGGCCTGCAATACCTCGTCTGCTTCCTGCGCGGCGGCGGCGTTCTCAAGCTTCAGGTCGTTCAGCGCCCGCAGCAGAGATTTGCCGGGCTGCTCGTGCAGAAAACGTCCCAGCGGGTAGTAGTGATAGTTCACCGCAAACTTCATGCCGGCACCAAAGCCGGTGGTGCAGTGCAGCGAAAGGTTGGGGTCTACATCCAAAAACAGCAGGCTGTCCTCCTGCAACAGAAGGCCGTTGACCGACTGGAAGCTGATGCGCTCGTCCGAGATGGCAAGGTCTGTGATGCAGCAGGCCAGCTCGCCGGGGTCCAGCCGGACAGCGCGTGCATCCTCCGGCAGGACAAAGGTGACCGAGATCTCGTGGGTCAGCTCGTTGTAGACCTCCTCGGTGGCAGTCAGGCATTCCCGGGGCGAAAAGCCGCTGCCGGTGTCGTAGAACAGCTGCGGCAGGGTAAGGGCGATGTTCTCGGTTTCAGAGCTGTGCTTGGAAAGCTCGGACTGGCTGGTCAGCAGCTGCTGCTCCAGCTCCAGACACCGCTGCGCCAGCTGGGAAACACCTTCGTCTGAAAGCTTGAGCTGCTGCTCCAGCTCGGCAATGCGTGCCTGCATGGCAGCAGGAGTCACGGGGGCATCGTGGTTCATAACGGGATCCTCCTCTTCCTTTATCCTATAACAGCTGCGCCGCCGCAGCCAAAACGTTCAGAAAATCAGTGCCGCGGGGTGTAGTGCACCTGCGGGGTGTGCCGCCGGGCGGGGAACAACTTGATGACCAGATCCCGCCGCCGTTGCAGCAGGGCACAGATCAGCCAGATGGAGCCCAGCGAAAGGATATATTGCAGACTGATGCCCAGAACAGGGCGGTCGGCGTATTTTGCGGCAAACAGATACCACGGAATGGCGGTAAGCTCTACCGTATGTACGCAGAAGATGTACAGGGAGCGGCGGCCGATGGCCTCGAAAAAGCTCACCAGCGCATTCCGGTGTCGGCTCAAGCGCAGGAACAGCCGGACGAACAGCAGGCCGGCAAGGCCGTCCAGCAGGATGCTGATGGGGCCCAGCGTCCATTTTGCCATGGAAACACAGTCGGTACTGCCGGTGGCAAAGGCGGCCGCCGGGATCAGCAGCACGGCTGCCCACAGGATGCAGGACATCCGGCGGGACAAAGGCTGATCCAGCCAGTGCTGACGTTTGGCAAGGTAGCCAAGGTACAGGTACGGCGTGATCGCCGCACCCTGGATCAGGCAGAAGGGCAGCTCCCATACAAGGCTGGCACCCCAGCCCAGCAGGGCAGCGCCGCCCACTGCCCAGGGGATGTACCGCTCCGGGAAGATGTTCAGGATAACGTCCAGTAAGATCCAGCCCATCAGCAGCGCCAGCAGATACCACATGGGCCCGCAGGAAAAGAACTCCTGCCCGAAGTAGGTGGCGGTGTGGGGCAGGCCCAGCAGAAAGCCGCCCGCTACCTTGATGCTCTCGGTCAGAGAGCCGGGCAGATAGTGAAAGGTCTTATAATGAATGATGAAGTGCAGCACTGTGGTGAAAACCGCAGTGTAACAAAAGGGCTTGAGCAGGCTTTTGAGCTGCTGATGGATGCATTTGCCGATGGAGCGCTTGCGGAAGCCGTAGCCGCTGGCGATAAAAAAGGCCGCCATCAGGGTTTCGCGGTAGGTAAAGCAAAAAAAGGAGAACAGCGACAGACCGCTCGACAGCTGGAGCGGATAAAGCTCTACGGTATGCCCCAGCACGATGGACAGCATCCCTGCGCCCTTGAGCATATCAAACATCCCGATGGAGTTGACAGTGCGGGGCTTGGTTGTTTCCATGAAAGATTCCTTCCCTGCGCCGGACCAATACCCCTCAAGAAAAAGCCGGATGCGGCGCAAATGATCGATTTTTATACAGCATTGTCATGATATATGGCTAGTATAATGCTTTTTATAGAGACTGTCAATTTTGTTTTGCAGTCCGCGTTGTACCGAAACTGGTATTTTGCGCTAAAAATTGTAGCACAGAAACCGGCAGAATGCAACGAAAGGTAGAATTTGGCCGGAATGCACCCTAAAATACGCAACTAAAAATTGTCAAAATAAGAAATTAAATGTTGCTGAAGTATTGCATTGCACTGGAAGATATTGTATACTGGGCACAGTGCGGCGCACCGGTGCCGCATGAAATAACAACGCGGGAGGGAATTGTAATGGTCAAGGTAAAAGTATTGGACAACGTGTACGATCTGGTTACGCTGAACATGGAACAGCGTTTTTCGGAGCGTGTGGCGCTCCGCTTCTATAATAAAGATACGGACGAGGTGACCACCGTCCTTTATAAGGATTACGCGCGGGACATCCGCCGTGCGGTCCGCTACTTCCAGAGCACGATCCCGGATATCAAGGGCAAAAAGATCTGCCTGCTGAATAAAAACTGCTACGAATACGCCGTGAACTCCTTCGGCATCATGCTGGCGGGCGGCGTGCTGGTACTGCTCAACCAGCATAAGAGCTGGGACGAGCTGTCCTACGAGCTGGGGCTGGTGGAGCCCACCGCCATCCTGACCGATGGCGAGGACTACGGCACCAAGGAGCAGCTGGAAGCCGCCTATGGCAGCATCCTGCGCCCCATGGACGGCTTCCGCGGCTACGAGCCGGTGGCAGAGATGCCCCGCTGCATCGGCCACGATGACCTGATGGTGCTGATGTTCACCTCCGGCACCACCGGCCGCAGCAAAGGCGTGATGCTGAGCGAGCGCAACTTCTTCAGCGTCATGCGCGCCCATGTGCAGATCGGTGAGCACATGATGGAGTATAAGCACGACCCGGAACTTATAGTCAGCCAGTATGTTGTGCTGCCCATGTTCCACCTGAGCGCTTTCATCTGCCTGTTCTCCTGGGCGCACGGCGGCTGGGGACTGAATATCAGCAATGACATCCGCAACTTTTATAAGGAGATCCAGCGGATGCCCAGTCAGGTCATCGCAGTGGTGCCGGTGATCATGAACACCCTGCACAAGGATCTGATACGCGGACGCCGTGACCGTCTGGGCGAATTGTGGGTGCCCATCTGCTCCTCCGCCATGTTCGACCCGAAGGTGATGCTGGATGTTGCCAACAGCGGGATGTTCGTGGTGCAGGGCTACGGTGCTACCGAGACCTGCGGCGACGGCATCATCAACTACGCACAGGATGAAAAGCATATCGGCGCTGTGGGACAGGGCAACGATTATCTGGATTACAAGATCGAGCCGGACGGAGAACTGTGTATGCGCGGCGACAGCGTCATGCTGGGCTATTACAAGGATCCCGAGGCCACCGCAGAGGTCCTTGACAAGGACGGCTGGTTCCATACCGGCGACCTTGCCCGGGTGGACGAGGACGGTTACTATTACATCATCGGCCGCAAGAAGAACCTGATCATTCTGGACAGCGGCGAGAACCTCAGTCCCGAGGAACTGGAGGGTCTTGTGGAAAAATGCCCCGCCGTGCAGGAATGTATCGTAAAAGAAATGGGCAAAAAGATCGGCACTGTGGTATATTGTGAGAAAGAGCAGCAGCAGACCGTGCGGGATTATGTTACCGAACTGAACCGCACCCTGCCGCTGTATAAGCGCATCGGCATGGTGGAGTTCAGCGAAACTCCGCTGCCCCGCAACGCTACGGGCAAGCTGGTACGCTAAGTATAAAACAAACAGAACAAAACAGGAGGGAACCTACAATGGAAAAATTCGTGAACACGATGTACGATGCCATTACGCAGGGCATGGAAAAGGAATTCCCCGAGCGCGTGGCCTTCCGTTACTACACCGAGGAGACCGACACGGTGACCACCGTCCTCTTTAAGGAGCTGGCACAGGATGTCCGCCGCACGGTCACCTACCTCCAGAGCACCATCCCGGATGTGAAGGGCAAAAAGATCTGCCTGCTGAGCAAGAACAGCTACGAATATGTGGTAAACACCTTCGGCGCGATCATGGCAGGCTGCGTGCTGGTGCCGATGAACCAGCGCAAGAGCTGGGCGGAGATGTCCCACGAGCTGGAGCTGGTGGAGCCCGCAGCCATCCTGACCGACGGCGAGGACTACGGCAACAAGGAGCAGCTGGAGGCCGCCTACGGCAGCCTGCTGCATCCCATGGACGAGTTCCGCAGCTATGAGCCTGCGGCAGAACTGCACCCCATCGGTCACGATGACCTGATGGTGCTGATGTTCACCTCCGGCACCACCGGTATGAGCAAGGGCGTTATGATGAGCGAGCGCAACCTGTTCAGTTCCGGTCATGTGTTCTGGCGCATCTCCGAAAAGCTGGCGGAAAAGATCGACCTGACAAAGCCCCTGCCCGGCCACTACATGGTGCTGCCCATGTTCCATCTGGGCGCCTTTATCGACCTGTTCTCCACCACCGTCATGGGCTGGCCGCTGAACCTGGGCAGCGATATCCGTAACTTCTACCGCGATATCCAGAAGATGCCCAGCCAGATCATGTCTGTGGTGCCGATGATCATGAATTCTCTGCACAAGGACGTGATGCGCGGCCGCCGCGACCGTCTGGGCGATCTGTGGGTGCCCATTGGCTCCTCTGCCATGTTTGACCCGCAGGTGCTGCTGGATATGGTGCACAACGGGATGTTCGTCATCCAGTGCTACGGCGCTACCGAGACCTGCGCTGCCGGTATCATCAACTTTGCACAGGACGAAAAGCACATTGGTGCCGTGGGTCAGGGCAGCGAGTACATGGACTACAAGATCGAGCCGGACGGCGAGCTGTGTATGCGCGGCGAATGCGTGATGATGGGCTATTATAAGGACCCGGAGGGCACCGCAGAGGTCATCGACAAGGACGGCTGGGTGCATACCGGCGACCTTGCCCGGGTGGACGAGGACGGCTACTATTACATCATCGGCCGCAAGAAGAACCTGATCATTCTGGACAGCGGCGAGAACATCAGCCCCGAAGAGCTGGAGGGCATGTTAGAAAAATGTCCCGTCGTACAGGAATGTATCGTAAAAGAACTGGGCAAAAAGATAGGTGTTGTGGTATACTGTGAAAAGGAGCACCAGCAGACCGTGCGTGACTTTGTTACCCAGATGAACCGCACCGTCCCCCTGTACAAGCGCATCGGCGTGGTAGAGTTCAGCGAAACGCCGCTGCCCCGCAACGGTGCGGGCAAGCTGGTGCGCAAGTAAAACGCAACAGAAAGGAAGCATAATACGATGGAACGTGCAGAAATCATTTCTCAGATCACGGCTATTCTGGAGGATGTCGCGGAGGTGTCGCCGGAGGATGTGACCGAAAGCAGCGTCCTGATGGACGATCTGGATCTGTCCTCTATGGAGATCCTGACCATCGTGGCAGATATCGAGGAGACCTTTGGTCTGCGCATCCCGGAAAAGGAGCTGCGCAACTTTGTCACCATGGGTGATCTGGTGGATTATCTGGCAGCAAACGTGGGGTAAAAACCAATGGAAACACAACAGCGCTCGACGGAATATAACTTTCAGGGCGTCATGTATTTTTTCCGTCGGGAAAAAGTCCAGTGTCGGTATCAGTTCTCGCTGCGGGATGTGGTGGATCTCGCCCTTTTGCAGCGGGCACTGACAGCGGCCTTGGCAAGTGCGCCTTATTATACCCAGCGTCTGGTGCAGGAAAAGCGGGAAATGTGGCTGGAACCCAACAATGAGCCCTGCCTTGTGTACCCCGGCAGTACCATGCGCAATATCCCGGAACAGACGAACGGCTATCTGTTCTGCATCAGCTGCGAAGGGGATACCATCTACTTTGACTGGCACCACTTCCTGATGGACGGCCACGGGGTATCGCCCCTGTTCACCAGCATTCTGGAACAGTACTGCAACCTGCGTTACGGCACTGCCTTTGCGGTGCAGCAGATCGTGTGCGACCCGCCCTACGATATGGAAGCCATGCTGGCAGAGTACCCGCCCGTGGAAGGCGGGAGCGACGCCATCCAGCGGGATGTGGTGCAGACCTACGAGGGTGCGCTGCGCCGCACCCGGGTGTGCCTGAGCAAGCAGAGCCTTGTGGAAAAAGCACTGGCGAACAACGCAAAGCCGGTAAGCGCTCTGATGGGTCTGCTGTGCATGGCCATGCGGGAGTATCTGGGCAAGGAGAATATCCAGTATTCCTACTCCTCTGATACCCGCGATGTGGCCGGTGTGCCGCATGCGCTGTACAACTGCGTATGCAGCTTTGAGCATACGGTACAGCTGCAAGCCCAGACCCGCCTTGCGGATTTTGTATCTGATGTGGATGCAGACATCAAGCGGGACTTGCAGCCGCAGTCCAAGCGCCGCCGCATGACCGAGCAGATGGGCTGGGTGTACAAGGTGAACCAGCAAAAAGCACCCCTGCGTATCAAGCAGCGGGTGTTCCAGATGGGTGAGTACATCGGTGGCACCATTTCGGATTTCTGGCTCAGCTATCTGGGCAACCCGCTGATGCCCGCTACCCCGGAACTGGCACAGTACACCACGGATTTTGGTGTCTGGGTACCGCCGGAAGGCGCATCCGTGGGTGTGGAAGCTGCCAGCCTGAACGGAAAGATCATTCTGTGCATCCACAACAAGGCACCCAACCCGGGTCTGGCCGATATCCTCCGCAAGACCTTTGAAAGCGAAGGCGTCGCGGTGCTGGAAGCCGAAGATCTGGACTGAGAAATACTTATCCTAAAAGCGAAGGGCTGCCGCACGGTTTGTGCGGCAGCTTTTTTGCTGCTTTTTGTAAGAAAATCCGGTTGCAAAGCTGTGAAAAAATGGTTAAATAGAGAAAGGATATTTCCACAAAGAGAGGTACACCATGGAACAACAGAACACGCGCCTGCGCAATGCGGGCTTTGCGACCTTTTTCTTCAGCGGCATCTGCGCCATCAGCGCGGGTGTGGTGGTCAGCCTGCTGCAGGAGCGCTACGGCTTTGCCTACGGCATGACCGGTACGCTGCTCTCTCTGATGAGCGCAGGCAACCTGCTGGCAGGGCTGCTGATGGGCATGCTGCCCAGTGCGCTGGGCATGAAGCGCAGCGTGCTGCTGCTGACCATCGGCTACGCGGTGGGCTACGCCCTTATGGGGCTGACCGGTGCAGTGGCGCTGTTGGCGGTGGCCTTTTTTGCAGTGGGCATTGCCAAGGGCAGCGTCATCAATACCTGTACCATTCTGGTCAGCGATAATTCTGCCGACCGTACCCGGGGCATGAACCTGATGCACAGCTGCTACGCCTGCGGCGCTCTGCTGTGCCCCTTCCTGATTGCGGCAGCAGCCCGGGTTAGCACCGAACTGGCGGTCTTTCTGCTGGCAGCCGTGGGCCTTGTGCTCTGGCTGGTGTATGTCTTTACCCCGCTGCGCGGCGGCAAGGGCAAAGGCGGCGCGGAGAAAGAAGCCATCGACTGGAGTTTTCTGCGCTCTGCCCGCTTCTGGCTGCTGACCGGTCTGCTGTTCTTCCAGAACGCCGCCGAGCAGAGCGTCAACGGCTGGATGGTGACCTACTTCAAGGGCAGCGGCATCATTGCGGGCACGCTGGCGGCCTACACCGTCACCGTGATGTGGGGCGCTACGCTGGTGGGACGGCTGCTCATCGCCTTTGTGTTCCCCCTTAAAAACCCCCGCAAAGCCATGGTGGGTATGAGCGTACTGTGCACCGTGTTCTATGTGCTGCTGGTCATGGCGCATACGCAGGGCGCAGCCATCGCTCTGCTGTTCGCCTTTGCCATCTCGATGTCCGGGCTGAACCCCACCGCCGTGGCCAGCGCAGGCCGCATGACCAGCGTGACCAGCATGGGCATCATGCTGCCGGTGGCCTCCAGCGGTGCCATCCTGATGCCGTGGATCATTGGCATCGTGGCCGAGCATGCAGGGCTTGCCGCCGGTATGGCCTCCAACATCGTGCCCTGCGTGGGTCTGGTGGTCATTACCCTGCTGGTGGCAAGACTGCCGGAGGAATAAACAAAAGCCCATCCGCACACGTTGCCGTGCGGATGGGCTTTCTTTGCGTTACCCCTCAATGCCTCTTGCTTTTGCGCTGAACTCGCAGCCGCAGTAGTCCTGCCGGTACAGGCCGTACTGCTCCGAAAGCTGCAGGCTGCGCAGATAGCCGTTGTGCTTTTTGAAGTCCGAGGGCAGGTGCCTGACCCCGAACTCTGCCTCCAGCTCCTGCCCGATGGCGTTGATGCGGGCAGCGTCCTTGTGGGGGCTGATGGACAGAGTGGTGGTGAACCAGTCAAAGCCGTTGTCCCGGGCGTACTGCGCGGCGCGGCGCATCCGCAGCCGGTAGCAGACGGTGCAGCGGCTGCCGCGCTCCGGCTCGTTTTCCAGCCCGGCTACGGCGGTGTAGAACTGCTGCGGGTCGTAGGTGTCCTCCACCACGGTCACCCCCAGCGGGTGGGCTGCTGCCACGAACTTTTGCAGTTCCTCGCCCCGGCGGTGGTACTCTGCCGCCGGCCATGTGTTGGGGTTGTAGTACAGCACCGTGATCTCAAAATACCGGCACAGCTGTTCCAGCACGGCACTGGAACAGGGACCGCAGCAGGCGTGGAGCAAAAGCCGCGGGCGGGTATCGCCAAGGGTTGCCAGCACGGCGTCCATCTGCTGGGCATAATTGCGTTGTGTTGCCATTGGTATCATCCTTTGCTATAATGGTCTTGCCTACATTATAGCATATTTTACGATGAAATACAGGAGGTTCCCCCATGACGGAAGAAAAGATCGCCCGCATCAATGCGCTGGCCAAAAAGAGCAAGACCACCGGCCTGACCGAGGCCGAAAAAGCCGAGCAGCAGGCGCTGCGGCAGGAGTATCTGGCCGACATCAAGGCCAGCCTGCGCAGCCAGCTGGAGCGCACGTCTATTCAGGAGCCGGACGGCACCATCCATAAGGTGACCCGCCGCACCGACCTGACCGGGGAGCGCAGCTGAGAACGGGACGATTTTGAATGCGCGCCGCGCTGCTTTGCGCATATTCAGAGGAACGAATATTTTAAATTTCGGCATACCGGAGCGTCTGTGGACGCTCCGATATGCCATTTTCACGGGTGGGAGATACCCCTTCCGTCAAAGCCGCAGTGAGCAGACTGAGGGGGTGCTCCTCAGTGCAGCACACATCCAAAATTGTCTTATGCCGAAGGGAACTGCCGCAAAAAGGTGCATTCCCCCTTTTTTTGCGCGGCAGACTGTGCTATACTATAATAGCATTGGTGCGTGCCGCAAGGGCAGCAAACCGGTGCGTTTTACCCAAGGTAGCGTATCCCGGGCAAGGTGCACGGAAAAGGCTGTCTTTTGAAAAAAGGATAAAGAGGTCATTTATTATGCTTACTGCAATTACGGGTATCAACTGGGGCGATGAGGGCAAGGGCCGCATGGTCGACCTGATCAGCCAGGAGTACGACATCGTTGCACGGTATCAGGGCGGCAACAACGCAGGCCATACCGTTAAAAACGAGCGCGGCAAGTTCGTGCTGAACCTGCTGCCCTCCGGCATCCTGCGCCCCAACGTCGTGTGCGTTATGGGCAACGGCATGGTCATCGACCCGCATCATCTGGACGGCGAGATCAATAAGCTGCGCGAGCAGGGCATTGAGATCACCCCGGAGAACCTGAAGATCTCCGACCGCGCAACCATCACCATGCCCTACCATGTGGAGCAGGATGGTCTGGAGGAGGCACGCCTGTCCAAAACCGGCGCACAGTTCGGCTCCACCAAGCGCGGCATTGCCTACGCTTACGGCGACAAGTACATGAAAAAGACCCTGCGCATGGGCGATTTGCTGCATCTGGACGACGCTGTGAAGAAGCGTCTGGTCACCATGGTGGATTCCAAGAATCTGGTCATGGAGGGCAGCTACAACGCAGCACCCATCAGCGTGGACGAGATGTGGGCATGGCTGGAAAAATATGCCGCCATCTTCAAGGACTATATCTGCGATGTGGGTCAGTATCTGGCCGATGCCGATGCAGCCGGCAAGAAGGTGCTGTTTGAGGCACAGCTGGGCGCCCTGCGCGATATCGACTTTGGCATCTACCCCTACACCACCTCCTCCAACGTCATCGGTGCTTATGCACCCATCGGTGCCGGTATCCCCGGCCACAAGCTGCACAACTCCATCGGCGTCATGAAGGCCTACTCCTCCTGTGTGGGCGACGGCCCCTTCACCGCCGAGCTGGCCATGACCGAGGAAGAGAAGCACGCCCTGCGTGAGGCTGGCCACGAGTACGGCGCAGCCACCGGCCGTCCCCGCCGCGTGGGCCCCATCGATCTGGTGGCAAGCCGCTACGGCGTGTTCTGCCAGGGCTGCGACGAGGTGGCTCTGACCCTGCTGGACGTGCTGGACTACATGGAAAAGATCCCCATGGTCACCGCCTACAAGCTGACCGATGGCACCACCACCACCCGCTTCCCCATGGGTGAGGCACTGGATACCGCACAGCCCGTGGTGGAGTACCTGCCCGGCTGGCACTGCGATATCACCGCAGCCCGCAAGTGGGAGGACCTGCCCCAGCAGACCCGCGATTATGTGGAGTATCTGGAAAAGGCTGTGGGCTGCAAGATCACTTATATCTCGGTGGGCGCAGAGCGCGAGGCCTACATCCACCGCGGCTGAGCTGCCGCAAAAAGCAGCCCCTGAGTTTCAGAAAAGGAAGCGTCACAGATGTTTGATATCATTACCGACAGCGCCTGCGACCTGACGCTGGACACCGCCAAGCAGCTTGGCATCGAGGTCGTGCCCTTTTATGTATCGCTGGACGGCGAGCATTACCGCAAGGAAGGGCTGGAGATCCCTGTGCGGGACTTTTATCAGTTCATGGTGGATAACCCGGCGGCCTACCCCAAGACCAGTCTGGCCTCTATCGAGGACTTTGAAAAGACCTTCCGCGCACACGCCGAGGCGGGTCGGGAGGTATTGTGTCTGGTGTTCACCGGCAAGATGAGCGGCTGCGTGGGCAGCGCCCGCAACGCCCGGGATCTGGTGCTGGAGGACTACCCCGATGCCCGCATCGAGGTCATCGACTCTGCCGCCGCTACGGTGACCGAATCCACCGTGGTGGAAAACGCCGTGGCCATGCGGGACGCAGGCTGCACGCTGGACGAGACTGTGACCTGGCTGGAAGCGGAAAAATCCACCAACCAGATCTTCTTCACCGTGGGTGATCTGGACTACCTCATCAAGGGCGGGCGCATCGGCAAGGTGACCGGCCGCGCCGCCAATATGCTGGGGCTGAAGCCCATGATCCTGTTCAAGGAGGGCGAGATCTTCTCCGGCGGCGTAGCCCGCGGCCGTCAGAAGAGCTTTGAAAAGGCGCTGGAGCAGCTGATGAACTATCTGGATGCCCACGGCGGCACCCCGGATGACTACCGCATCACGGTGGGCTATGGTTACGATGCCGACGAGGGCAAGCGTCTGTGGATGCAGACCCGTGCCGCCCTGCGCGCCAAGTACCCCGGCGCACAATGCGAGGTAGGGCTGCTGCAGATCGGCTGCACCATCGCGGTGCACACCGGCCCCTATGCACTGGGCATGGGCGTTATGCGCCGCTGGAAAAAGCAGAACTGATAAGCTGGAATGCCCGCCGGGGGACGATTTAAAATGCCCTCCGCGTTGCTCTGGGCATGATTCAAGGAACTCTAGTTTTATATTCGAAAATCGGGAAGATCTGCGGATCTTCCCGATTTTCTTTTTCACGGGAGAGACGCAGCGCCGCGCTTCCGAAGGAAGCGGCGCGGCAGATGCAGCTTATCTTTACGACCCTTCCCGTGAAAACGAAATACAGCCAAGCCCGCAGGCTTGGCTGTATTTCAAATAAAAAAATATTTTTTCTGCTTACAGCAGCGGGATGCCGGCCTTGGCGCAGGCCTCGCGGGTGGCCTTGTCCCAGACGCTGGCCTGCACCTCACCGATGTGGACACTGCCCAGCAGCAGCATGCACAGGCGGCTCTGGCCGATGCCGCCGCCGATGGTGTAGGGCAGCTCGCCGTTCAGCACTGCCTTGTGGAAGGGCAGGGCGCGGCGGTCGTCGCAGCCCGCCATGGTCAGCTGTCTGTCCATGCTCTCCGGGCTGACGCGGATGCCCATGCTGCTCAGCTCGTAGCTGCACTGCAGCGGGTCGTTCCAGAACAGCAGGTCGCCGTTCAGATCCCAGTCGTCGTAGTCCGGGGCGCGGCCGTCGTGGGGCTTGCCGCTGCGCAGGGGTGCACCGATCTTCATCAGGAAGGTGGTACCGTTCTCCTTGACAAAGGCGTTTTCCCGCTCCTTCGGGGTCAGGTCGGGGTACTTGTCCTCCAGCTCCTGCGTGGTGACAAAGGTCACGTTGGGGGTGTGCAGGGGCAGATCCTGCAGCTGGGGGAACATGGCGTGCAGGTTCATCTCGGTGGCGCACACCGCAGACACGATGCAGCGCACCACGTTTTTCAGGTAGGTCTCGTTGCGGTCCTCCACCGTGATGATCTTTTCCCAGTCCCACTGGTCCACATAGACCGAGTGGAGGTTGTCCAGCTCCTCGTCCCGGCGGATGGCGTTCATATCGCAGTACAGACCCTTGCCCACGCGGAAATCGTAGTCCTTCAGTGCCTGACGCTTCCATTTTGCCAACGACTGCACCACCTGTGCCTCGGTGCCGCTGTCCTTGATATCAAAGGTCACCTTGCGCTCCACGCCGTTCAGATCGTCGTTCAGGCCGGTGGAAGCCTCCAGAAACAGCGGCGCGGACACGCGGTACAGGTTCAGCGTGGCGCACAGGGTATCGGCGAACAGCCGCTTCACCGTGCCGATGGCGCGCTGGGTGTCGTACAGGTTCAGCGCGGGTGTGTAGTTTGCCGGGATGATGATCTTGCTCATAACGTTTACCCCTCATTCTGTGTGGTTTGCGCCCCGCTTTCCCGAGCCGGGGCGTGGCTTTTGCAAAGCCGGAATACTGCACCCATTATGGCACAATTTTTTACGAAAGTAAAGTGATAGCAGAAAAAAGCAGTTCCGAAACGCCCATGGGCGTTTCGGAACTGCAAATCAAACTATTTTTCCGTTTACCCGCCCAGATAGGCGCTGCGGACGCGCTCGTTGGTCAGCAGCTCGGCACCGGTGCCGTCCATGACCACGCGGCCGGTCTCCAGCACATAGGCGCGGTCGGCCACCGAAAGCGCCATCTGTGCGTTCTGCTCCACCAGCAGGATGGTCATGCCCTCCTTGTGGATGTCGCGGATGATGTCAAAGATCTCCTGCACCAGCAGCGGCGAAAGACCCATGGAGGGCTCGTCCAGCATCAGCATGGAAGCGTTGCTCATGAGCGCACGCCCCATGGCCAGCATCTGCTGCTCGCCGCCGGACATGGTGCCCGCCAGCTGCTTGCGGCGCTCCTTCAGGCGGGGGAACAGGGTGAACACCTTTTCCTTGTT
>CAKSWQ010000046.1 GCA_934512105.1 uncultured Faecalibacterium sp.
GCGCGCCTTTGTTGCCCTATGTATACCGAAAAGTGGTGTACTGAATGTTAATATATTATTAACATTCTATGAACGAGCACCCGTTCGGCCTGTTTTAATCAACAAAGCGAATTTTTGCCATTTATTATTACGGTCTGGATAGGATACAACAGCTTTCTCAGGTCTGCACACCCTCGAACTGGCTGTTGTAGAGCTTGGCGTAGAAGCCGCCCTGCGCCAGCAGCTGGTCGTGGTTGCCCTGCTCCACAATGTGGCCGTCCTTCATGACAAGGATGACGTCTGCCTCCCGGATGGTGGAAAGGCGGTGCGCCACGATGAAGCTGGTGCGTCCCTGCATCATGCGGGCAAAGGCCTTCTGGATGCGCACCTCGGTGCGGGTATCAATGGAGGAGGTGGCTTCGTCCAAAATCAGCATGGGCGGCAGGCAGAGCATCACGCGGGCGATGCAGAGCAGCTGCTTCTGGCCCTGACTGATGTTGCCGCCGTCCTCTGCAATGACGGTGTCATAGCCCTCGGGCAGACGGCGGATAAAGCTGTGGGCGTGGGCAGCCTTGGCGGCGGCGATCACCTCGTCCATGGTGGCGTCCGGCTTGCCGTAGGCAATGTTCTCCCGCACCGTACCGGCGCGCAGCCAGGTGTCCTGCAATACCATACCGTAGCTGCCGCGCAGAGAGGCGCGGGTCACATCCCGGATGTCGGTGCCGGACACCTTGATGCTGCCGCCGTTCACATCATAGAACCGCATGAGCAGGTTGATCAGGGTGGTCTTGCCGCAGCCGGTAGGGCCTACGATGGCGATGCGCTGGCCGGGCTGCACGTCCAGCGAGAGCCCCTCGATAAGCGGGCGGTCGGGCAGGTAGCGGAAGGACACATCCTGTAACTGCACATGGCCGTCCGGCTGCAACGCGGCGGCGTTTTCGGCCTCCGGCACCTGATCCTCGGCGTCCAGCAGCTCAAACACCCGGGCAGCGCAGGCCAGTGCGTTTTGCAGCTCGGTGACAACGCCCGAGATCTCGTTGAAGGGCTTCGTGTACTGGTTGGCGTAACTCAGAAAAACGCTCAGCTGGCCGATGGTGATGCCGCCGCGCACAGCGTACAGCGCACCCACAAGGCCCACGCCCGCATACACGATGTTGTTCACAAAGCGGGTGGCAGGGTTGGTCAGGCTGGAGAAGAAGATGGCCTTCAGGCTCACGTCCTGCAATTGGCCGTTCACCTCGTCAAAGGCGGCAAGGCTCTCGGCTTCGTGACCAAAGGCCTGCACCACCTTCTGGCCTTCGATCATCTCGTTGACCAGCGCGGTCTGCCTGCCGCGCACGGTGCTCTGGCTCTGGAAGTAGCCGTAGCTGCGCTTTGCCAGAAAGCCCGCCACCACAAGGCTCAGCGGGGTGATGCACACCACCACCAGCGTGATGGGCACATTCTCCCGCAGCATGAACAGCAGAGTGCCAAAAATGGTCAGGATGCCGGAGAACAGCTGGGTAAAGCCCATCAGCAGGCCGTCTGCGAAGGTGTCCACATCCGCCACCATGCGGCTGACGATATCGCCGGAGGGGTGGCTGTCCAGATAGGACAGCGGCAGGGTCTGGATCTTGCGCAGCGCCTCGTTGCGCAGGTCACGGCTGACCGAGAAGGTGATGCGGTTGTTGCACACGCTCAAAAGCCACTGTGCAAGGGCGGCTACGGCAGCCACTACCAGAATGCTCACTGCAATGCGCAGCACCCCGGCAAGGTCTACATTGCCCTTGCCCAGCATCTTATCAATGGCATCGCCGCACAGGATGGGGATATACAGCTGGGCGGCTACGCTGACCGCCGCCACCAGCAGGCTGCACACCACAAAGGCGCTGTATGGACGGATCTTGTGCAGCACCCGGTTCAGAGTGGCCTTGCGCTGCTGCGGGGTCAGCTTGTTTTTTGCTTTTGCACTCATGCTTCTGCCTCCCCTTTCTTGAACTGGCTCTCGTAGATCTCCTCGTACACCGGGCAGCTGCTGCGCAGCGCGCTGTGGGTGCCGATGCCCACCAGATGGCCGTCATCCAATACTAAGATCTGGTCGGCGTGCTGCAGGCTGGCGGCACGCTGGCTGACGATGAACACGGTCAGTGCCCCGGGCAGCGCCGCCAGAGCCTTGCGCAGGGCGGCGTCAGTGGCGTAGTCCAGCGCGCTGGCGCTGTCGTCCAAAATCAAAATATCCGGCTTGCCCACCAGCGCACGGGCGATGGTGAGCCGCTGTTTCTGTCCGCCGGAGAGGTTGCGTCCGCCCTGCTCCACCGGCTCGTCCAGCCCAAGGGGCTTTGCGCGCACAAAGTCCGCGGCCTGCGCCGTTTCCAGCGCCGCCCACAGGTCGGCGTCGGTGGCATCCTTGTTGCCCCACAAAAGGTTGGAGCGGATGGTGCCGCCGAAGAGCTGCGCCTTCTGCATGACCACCGCTACTCTGCCGCGTAAAGCGTCCCGGGGGTAGCTTTGCACCGGGCGGCCAAAGATCTCCACGCTGCCCTCGGTGGCATCGTAAAAGCGCGGGATGAGGTTCACAAGGCTGGATTTGCCGCTGCCGGTGCCGCCGATGACGCCGATGGTCTGGCCTTTTTGGGCGGTAAAGCTGATATCGGTCAGGCTGGGTGCGCCTGCGCCGGCGTAGGTCAGGCCCACATGGTCAAAGCGCACGGCATCGCCGGTCTTATCTGCGGGCACTTCGCCCAAGAGCTCTGCCGGGAAGGTCATACCGGGCTTTGTATCCAGCACCGCCTGCACGCGTCCTGCACAGGCCAGCGCCTTGCTGACCTGCACGATGAGGTTCGCCAGTTTTACCAGCTCCACAAGGATCTGGTTCATGTAGTTCACCAGTGCGATGACATCGCCGGAGGCCATGCCGCCCACGTTGATCTCGATGCTGCCCACATACAGCAGCGCCACGATGGCAAGGTTGATGAGCACATAGGTCAGCGGGTTCATCAGCGCCGAAAGATGGCCGACATGCAGCTGCATCCCGGTCAGCAGGGCGTTGGCGTCCTCAAAGCGGTCGATCTCGCTCTGCTCCTTATCAAAGGCGCGCACCACGCGCACGCCGGTCAGGTTCTCGCGGGTCAGACCCAGCACCCGGTCCAGCCGGGTCTGCACGGTCTTGTACAGCGGCCGGGTGATCACCATCACGCCGAACACCACCACGCTGAGCAGCGGGATGGTGACCACAAAGATCATTGCCGCCCGGGCGTTGACCGTAAAGGCCATGACCATAGCACCCAGCACCACAAAGGGGCTGCGCAGGAACAGGCGCAAAAACAGGTTGAGCCCGCTCTGCACCTGATTGACATCGCTGGTCATACGGGTGATAAGGGTGCTGGTGCCCAGCGTATCCATCTCTGAAAAGCTCAGGCTCTGGATATGGGCAAACAGGGCGTGCCGCAGCGCGGTGGAGTAGCCCACTGCCGCCTTGGCGGAAAAGTACTGTGCGGTCAGGCTGCAAACAAGGCCGATAACGGCCAGCAAAAGCAGAATGCCGCACCGCACCAGAATATAGCGCAGGTCGTGTGCTGCAATGCCCACATTGACGATATCCGCCATTACCAGCGGCACAAACAGGTCAAAGGTGGCTTCCAGCATCTTAAAGAGCGGTGCAAGCACGCTTTCGCGCTTGTAGCCCTTCAGGTAGCTAAGCATCCGGTTCAAAAAAATTCCTCCTTTGGGGGTCAAAATACACCTTATTATAACGCGATGTATACCGAAAATCCAGTGCCGCAGTTGTGTTTTGCATTGTACAAGCTGCCAAATCCTGTTATACTAGGATTGATATTGATAGGGAAGTATGGTGAACACAATGGCAAGACGAACAGACGGCGGGGTACGCTTCCGCCCGGTGGGCAGCCGCCGCAGCCGCACCGCACCGGTGTACAGCCCGCGCGGCACCGGCTGCCCGGCCATCGAGCAGGCGGTACAGAGGCTGTACAAGGGGCAGAACGAGGAGAGCTTCTGGTCTTTGATGAGCGCGCTGAACTATGCGCTGGAGCTGGAGACCCATGTGCTGGTGCCGCTGCAAACGGCGCTTTCAGCGCAGGGTGCGCCCGCCCCGTGGATGGAGCACCCTGTCCCGGCAGAAAAGGCCGATGGGCTTGCCTTGTGGACGCTGCGCAACGACAAGGGGCGCTGCTGGCTGCCGCTGTTCACCTCGGTGGCAGCGGCCGGTGCAGACCGCAGTACCGCAAGCCGCCCCATGGCCGACCGCACCTTGGAGCAGGCCATGCAGCTGGCACTGGACACTCCGGGCATCGACGGCGTGGTGCTGGACCCGTGGAGCAATTCGGCCTCGCTGGACGGTGCGCTGCTCAACGGTCTGCTGCACGCGGGCCACACCCCGGAGGGCCCCGGCGCAGAGGAAGCCGAAGCCGGTAAGGAAGCCGCCCGCGCCGGACACTGGGCGGCAGCGGCAGAGTGCTACCAGAAAGCTGCCGAGCAGGGCAACGCCGCCGGGCTATCGCTGCTGGGCGAGTGCCTGTATCAGGGGCGCGGGGCGTCCAAGAGCGCTGCGCAGGCGCGCAAGCTGTGGAAGGCCGCAGCCGAAAGCGGTGAGCCCACCGCCCTTTTGAACCTTGGCGACGACTGCGCCGCCCGGGGCGACAACGGCAAGGCACTGCTGTGGTACCGCCGGGCGCGGCAGAGCGCGGCAGCGGTGCCGGATATCGAGTATACGCCCCGGGTCTGCCTGCGGCTGGCGCAGTACGAAACGCGCTACACCTCCCGCAAAAAGGCGCTGGCGCAGGCGGCAGAGGCAAAGCAGGCCTTTACCATTTTACAGCGGGAGCACGAGCCGGACGCCGACCGCTGGTTACAGGAGGCCGAACAGCTGCTCTACGAGCTGACCCACGAGCCGCCCACGGCTCCGGCGGCATATAACATAGAATCTTTACAATTGGACTAAAAAATGGTCACAGCCGTCCGGTAAGATAGACTGGAGAAAAATCAGCCCGCAGACACGGCGGACAAGAAACAGAGGAAACAGTATGAGCAAAGTGATCGGCATTGATCTGGGTACGACCAATTCCTGCGTGGCAGTGGTGGAGGGCGGCAAGCCCGTGGTCATCACCAATGCAGAGGGCGAGCGCACCACCCCCAGCGTGGTGGCCTTTACCAAGGACGGCGAGCGTCTGGTGGGCGGCGCAGCCAAGCGCCAGATCGCCACCAACTCCGGGCGCACGATCTCCAGCATCAAGCGGTACATGGGCTCGGACTACCGGGCGCACATTGACGGCAAGGACCTTGCCCCGCAGGAGATCAGCGCCATGATCCTTGCCAAGATCCGCCGGGACGCCGAGAGCTATCTGGGCGAGCCGGTCACCGAGGCCGTTATCACCGTGCCCGCCTATTTTGACGACAGCCAGCGCAAGGCCACGCAGGATGCAGGCCGCATTGCGGGGCTGAACGTGCTGCGCATCATCAACGAGCCCACCGCCGCCGCGGTGGCCTACGGTCTGGACAACGAAGCCGCACAGAAGATCTTAGTCTATGACCTTGGCGGCGGCACCTTTGATGTGTCCATCATCGAGATCGAGGACGGCACCTTTACGGTGCTTGCCACCGGCGGCGACACCCATCTGGGCGGCGATGACTTTGACCAGCGCATCGTGGAGTACGCGGTGGCAGAGTTCAAAAAGTCTGACCGCATCGACCTGACCCGCGACCCCGCCGCCATGGGACGGCTGAAGGAGGAAGCGGAAAAGGCCAAGAAGGAGCTTTCCAGTGCGCCCTCTGCCCAGCTGAACCTGCCCTTTATCACGGTGGGCAAGGACGGGCCCCATCATCTGGATATCGCCCTGTCCCGCCCGCAGTTCGAGATGATGACCGGCGATCTGCTGTCCCGCACCGTGACCCCGGTGCAGAACGCCTTGCGGGATGCGGGCATCTCTGCCAGCCAGCTGGGCAAGGTGCTGCTGGTGGGCGGCAGCACCCGGATGCCCGCCGTGGAGCGGCAGGTGCGGGAGCTGCTGGGCAAGGAGCCCAGCCACAGCCTGAACCCGGACGAGTGCGTTGCCATGGGCGCAGCGGTGCAGGGCGCACTGCTGCAGGGCGGCGGCAAGCTGGCCGGGGCCACCGGCGCGGCAGCGCAGGGGCTGGTGCTGATGGACGTGACCCCGCTGACCTTGTCCATCGAGACGCTGGGCGGGGTCGCCACCCCGCTGATCACCCGCAACAGCATGATCCCCACCCGCAAGAGCCAGATCTTTACCACCGCCCGTCCCATGCAGACCAGCGTGGAGATCAACGTTCTGCAGGGCGAGCGCCACTTTGCGCGGGACAACAAGTCTTTGGGCAAGTTCAAGCTGAACGGCATCCGGGCAAGCTTTTCGTCCAAGCCCCAGATCGAGGTCACCTTTGATATCGATGTGAACGGCGTGGTGAAGGTATCTGCAAAGGACCTTGCCACCGGGCGGGAGCAGAACATCACCATCACCGGCAGCACCAACCTTTCCGAAAACGAGATCCAGCGCGCCATGGCAGACGCCGCCGCCTACGAGGCCGAGGACAGCCGCCGCAAGGAGCGTCTGGACCTGCACAATCAGGCCGAGGTGCTGGCGTACAAGGTGGACGAAGCACTTTCCAAGTGCAAAAAGGAACTGGACAAGGACGAGAAAGCCCGTGTGAAGGCCGACCTTGCCAACCTGCGCCGCTGCCTGCGCAAGGATAAGCCTGAAAAGATGAACGAGACCGAGGAAGCCGCCCTGCGGCAGGCCAAGAGCCAGCTGGAAGCTTCGGCCAACCACCTGATGCTGCTGTACTCTGCCGAACAGACCCCCGGCGATGGAACAGACAGCGCGCTGTAATATTTATAAAATAAGGTCTGTGGGCTGCTGCACCCGCCCGGCGCAGCAGCCCTTTTTGCAGAAAAGAAAGGAACTGTTATGAAGGAACTGCAATATCCGGTGCGCCCCGGGCGCTACCGCCACTTTAAAGGCAACGAATATCAGGTGCTGGGCGTGGCACGCCACAGCGAGACTGAGGAGGAAATGGTGGTGTACCGCGCCCTGTACGGCGAGGGCGGGCTGTGGGTGCGCCCCGCCGCCATGTGGCTGGAGACTGTGACCCGGGACGGCGTTACCCAGCCCCGCTTTACCTATATCGGGGAGTGATGCGCCCGGCTTGAATCCCGTTATTGACCATAGGATTGTTTTGCGGTAAAATGTGGGTAAGATACCAAACAACAAAGGAGGTTTTCGTATGAAGGCCAAACGATGGATCTCGCTGCTGCTTGCGGTCAGCATGATGCTCGGTGTGCTGGCGATGCCCGCCTCGGCGGCGCAGCAGCCGGAAAGCACCGCTGCTGTCAGCGAGGCGCTGCCCGATGCCGCAGAGCAGAGCGCGGCAGAGGATGAAAACGATATCGTCAGCATCCGCATCAGGGCGACCGGTACCCTTGTCTATGGTTCCGATTACAAGCTGGAGGTGGAGACCCGGCCCGAAAACACCCAGTATATTGCTGTGGTACTGGGCACCAGCGGCGAAGCCTACGGCTATGTGACCCTGATGATCTCGGATAAGCTGCGCACTTTGCTCAAACTGATCCCCCTGCCCAAAAAGATGTCCCAGACCCCGGACCAGACCGAGGAATTCAATGTATACAGCTACCTCAAGCAGCTGATCGACGGCAATGACGTCAGCGTGCTGCTGCGGGTGGCGGATGAGGTGGTGTCGGTGATGGACACCGTCAGCTTCTTTGTCCCGGCCAGCTACCTGACCACCGTGAAGAACGTTTCCAACGGCATGAAGCTGGCGCTGAGCCTGATCCGCAAGTATCTGCCCGAGGGCGCGTTGAGCCGCATCTATCTGGACGAGCAGCCCAAGGACAGCGGCAAGTATTTTGCCGGTGCCATCGCGCTGGAAAGCAGCGATATCAACGCCGCCGGGTTTGCCATGTTCAAGATCAAGCCCAAGACGGAAAACGTCAGCCTGAGCTGGGCAGCCGAGACCCCGGCCAGTATGACCGTTTCTGAGTTGCAGAACACCGATCTGACCGCCAGGGTCCTCTCGGACGGACAGGTGGCTGAAAACGGCAAAGTGAGCTACACCTACAAGAAAAAGACCTTCCTGTGGTTCAGCAGCAAAATAAACGGTGTACCCACCGAGCCCGGCACCTACACCCAGACCGCCAAGGCCGGGGGCAACTACTCCTGCAGCAGTATCAGCCGCACCATTACGGTGACTGCTGACCCGCAGCCTGCTGCCGCACCTGCCGCAGAGCAGCCCGCAGCATAAACGTTTTTATAGCACATAAACCGGCGGAATATTATTTTTAAATTGTACGATCCCGGAAAGTTCGCAGACTTTCCGGGATCGTTTTTTTCGTAAGAGTGGACATTTTTATTTTCCATAAAATGAGATGCTTTACTCTTGCAAATTGCTGTGCAATACGCTATTATAAAAATAAATAACCCCTTGCGGTAAAAAAAGGGGACAAGAAGGAGCAGTTTATCTATGGAAGAGAAAAAAAGCGGCATCAAAAAGTTCTTTGAAGAATTCAAGGCGTTTGCCATGCGCGGCAATGTGCTGGACATGGCAGTGGGCGTTGTCATCGGCGGTGCCTTCACCGCCATCGTCACCGCGCTGGTGGAGGACATCATCAACCCGCTGATCGGCCTGTTTTTCAAGGCGGATTTTTCCGATGTGGTCATCGGGCTGGGCGGCTCCAGCATCAAGATCGGCGAGTTCGTCAACTCTGTCATCAACTTCCTCATCGTTGCCTTTGTGCTGTTCGTTGTGATCAAGTTTGTCAACTCCCTGCACAAAAAGCCCGAAGAGCCCGCCGAGCCGGAGGAGCCCACCACCAAGGTGTGCCCCTACTGCCAGAGCGAGATCTCCATCAAGGCTGTGCGCTGCCCCCACTGCACCTCCAAGCTGGAAGGCTTTCCCGAAATGAAGGCCTGAAGCATTCAGCATTGACAATACAACAAAACCCTCCTTGCCGGGCGCAGTCTTTGCGCTTTCGGCCGGGAGGGTTTTGCACATTTTGCGGTTTGGTTGTGGAAAAGTGGAGTGGGAAGTGAGGTGGGAAAATCAGGGATTCTTACTGAACGTTGGTCAGCTCAGCCAGCTTGTGGTAGATCTCGGTGTTGTCGTACACGCCGCCGAACTTCTCGGCGCCGACACCCATGGCGTACACGTTGACCATGGCACCGGTGTGGGCGTAGGTGGTGTGGTCCATACCGGACTTGTGGTTGATGGTATGGCAGACAGCCATGCTGAAGGGGATGTAGGTACCGTACAGCTCGTAATCCTGCTGGCTCATCTTGCTCTGGCTGGAGGCGCCCTCCTTCAGGGTGCGCTCGTAGGCCTTGCGCAGGTTCTCCACCTCGTAGTCGGTCAGCAGCAGCTTGCCTGCGCTGGCGGCAGCGGGGTCGGTGGGCAGGGTCAGGCCAAAGACGTTCTTCACATCCTGCATGGCAGTCTCGAAGGGGGTCTTGTTGGCAATGTAGCCCTGCACATAGGTGGAATCGAACTTGGCGTAGGACATCTTCTGATGTGCCAGATTGGTCAGGAAGGTGTCGTAGTTGGTGGTCTTGTAGCCGATGGCCATGCCGCCGGTCTCGTGGTCGGCGGTGACAAGGATCAAGGTCTCATTGGGGTGCTCGTTGTAAAAGTCCACAGCAGCCTGCACCGCGTTGCTCATCTCCAGCACATCGTGGATGGAGGCAGCGGCATCGTTGGCGTGGCAAGCCCAGTCGATCTTGCCGGACTCGGTCATCAGGAAGAAGCCCTTCTTGTTGTTCAGCAGCTCGATGCCCTTCTTGACGTAATCGGTCAGCTGCCACTCGCCGTTGGCAGCGTCCATGGCGTAGTTCATGGCCTTGCCGTCGCCCAGATTCTCGGCGATGATCAGAGTCTTGCCTGCACCGGCGGTCAGAGCGGCCGCATCGGCCTGGGTGGTGACCACGTTGTAACCGGCGTTGGCAGCCACGGTATGGTTGTCGGGGCCGGTGCCATCACCGTTCACCTTCTGGAACTCGCCGCCGGCGAAGTACTCAAAGCCGGAGTTTGCCAGCTCCACGCCGATCTGGTAGTAGTTCTTGCGGGTCTTCTGGTGAGCGTAGAAAGCAGCGGGGGTGGCGTGGTCGATGTTCACGGTGGAGATCACGCCCACCTTATAGCCCTTCTGGGCGTGCAGCTTTTCGGCGATGGTCTCGTAGGGCACATCGCGGGTCCAAGGGCACATATTGATGACGCCGCTCTCGGTCTTGTGGCCGGTGGCGATGGAGGTGGCGGTGGAAGCAGAGTCCGGGCAGAAGGAGGTGCTGTCGTAGGTGGTCACGCTGCCCACCTGCGGGAAGCTGGTAAAGCTCAGGTCAGCCTCGGTCACAGCGCCGTTGTTGTCCACGGTGCCCTTGTAGAAGCGTGCGGACTGGATCTGGGCAGTGCCCATGCCGTCACCGATAAACAGGAAAACGTACTTGGGCTTTTTGAATACATCCAGCAGACCATTCTCTTCGTCTGCTGCGGCAGAAGCATCCGCCTCGGCGGCGTGAGCGGCTACGGGGGCAGCCGACAGCATGCCCACTGCCGATGCAACAGCACCGGCCTTCAGGAAGCTGCGGCGGGAAATTTTCGCGTTCTTCATAACAGATATCCTCTCTTTTTCAGCCCGGCTTGGGGCGGTCATACTATTTCTTGTGGGAACACCTGTATTGTAGCGCACCGCCCGCAGCGGCGAAACCAGCCCCGTGTAACACTTAGGTAAACCTTTGGCGCACGGAAGGGCGGCGGTGTAAAATCCGGGCAAAGCAGGTAAAATCGGCCTGTAACGCCCGCCGAAGGGTCACTTTTTGCACCGAACCGCCCCGCAAGGGTTGCAAGCAGGGGGCTTTTCATTGTACAATAGAGAGAGCAAGCTGAGATACACTTCTATAACGAGAGGATCTTTTTAATATGTCTGATATCAAAGTGCTGGCGCTGGATCTGGATGGCACCCTGACCAACGACCAGAAGCTCGTTACCCCGCGCACCCGCGCCGCGCTGGACGCCGCCATCGCCAAAGGCGTGACCATCGTGCTGGCGTCCGGCCGGCCCACCGCCGGTATCCAGCCGCTGGCGGAGGAACTGGGGCTGGACAAAAAGGGCGGCTGCATCCTGTCCTACAACGGCGGCAAGATCGTGGACTGCCGCACCGGCGAAACGCTGGTGGAAAAGACACTGGACCCCGCCCTTGTGCCCGAGCTGTGCGCCTTTGCCGCCGCGCAGGATATTGCCATCCTGACCTATAACCGCGAGGGCATCGTCTGCGAGCGGGACAAGGACGAATGGGCCAACAAGGAGTGCTTTACCACCAAGCTGCCCATGATCCATGTGGACGATCTGGCATCCTATGTGAACTACCCTGTGTGCAAGATGCTTATCACGCTGGACCCCGCCCGCCGGGACGCAGTGTGCGCCGCCGGGCAGCAGCAGTTTGCAGGCCGCGCCGACCTGTACCCCTCCAGCCCCTTCTTTATTGAGGCGGTGCCGCTGGGCGTGGCCAAGGACGGCAGTCTGGCGGAACTTCTGCGCCGCATGGGGCTGACCCGCGAGAACCTGATGGCCTGCGGTGACGGCCTGAACGACCGCTCCATGATCGCCTACGCCGGGGTGGGTGTCGCCATGCAGAACGCCGAGCAGCCGGTAAAGGACTGCGCCGACTATGTGACCACCGCCGACAACAACCACGACGGCGTGGCCGAGGCCGTGGAGAAGTTTATTTTACGAGAGGACTAACAAAGCAATGCCGCGTAACTTGGTTTTATTTGATCTGGAATGGAACATCGGCTACCAGCCGTATACCTTTAACTACCATGGGGTGCAGCAGACCCTGCGGGGCGAGATCGTGGAGATCGGCGCCGTGAAGATCGACGAGGACGCCAACGTGCTGGATACCTTTTCCATCCATCTGCGCCCCCGCATCTTCCGCAAATTGCAGCACCATATCGCCAAAGTGACCGGCCTGACGCAGGCAGATCTGGACAAGGGCGAGCCCATCGTGCAGGGACTGCGCCGCTTTATGCAGTGGTGCGGCCCGGATGCCGAGTTTGCCGAGTGGGGTCTGGATGATGTGCCGGTGCTCAAGCAGAACCTGTTCCTGTGCAATCTGGACGAGTCCAAGCCCACCGTGTGGTACGATCTGCAGCAGGTCTTTCTGCGGGAGCATCCCCGCAAGGAGGGCGAGGGCATGACGCTGGAAAGCGTGGTCACCCGTATGGGCATCTCCATGGAGCGCCCCTTCCACGATGCGCTTTCCGATACCCTGTACACTGCCGATGTCTGCCGTCTGCTGGACCTGCGCGCCGGGCTTGCCGCCTATCCCACCGAGGACGAGGCCCTGCGCCAGAGCCTGTGCCAGACCCCCGGCGACTACCGGGACTTTACGGTGTTCCACGGCTATGTGGAGCAGTACGCATGGCGGGCTGACCCCAAGATCAGCCAGATGCCCTGCCCGGAGTGCGGCACCACCCTGCAGCCGGACGAGCTCTGGCTGAAAAAGGGCAGCAACAGCTGGTATACCCTGTGCCGGTGCCCCAGCTGCACCGGCAGCGGCAACGCCGCCGGGCAGGGCGTGTTCCAGCGGTACAAGCTGTCCCGCCGGGACGGCCTGCACTGGAGCTTTGCCCGCTGCGCCCAGATGCCGGACGCCGAAAGCCTTGCCCACTGGGAAAAGCTGCGCACCGCCCAGCTGGAGCGGATGCGCGCCAAGGCCGAAAAGCAGGCTGCGGAAAAATAAAAGCAGGAAAATCCCCTTCCGTTTCGTAGTATAGATAGCAGAGCACAGAACGTGTCGAAAAATGCACACTCTGTTCACGGCTCTGTCATAGAGAATGGATATACTAAGCATGATGCAGCCTGCCCGGGAACGCCCCGGCCCCGGCTGCACAGAAAGGGATCGGACACAGGATGCAAACCGCACTGATGGGCTGGGTACACCAGCTTGGAACACTGGAATACTGGGAGGCGCTGCTGGCGGGCTTTGAGGGGCTTGGCCCCCTTGTGCCCATTCTGCTGGCCATGGTGGAGTCCTTTTTTCCGCCGCTGCCGCTCATCGCCATTGTGGCACTGAACGTGGCCGCACACGGCGGTCTGCTGGGCTTTTTGTACAGCTGGGCAGGCGTTGCGCTGGGCGGTACCGTCATGTTTTTGTTCTGGCGGCGGCTCATCAAGCGCTTTTTCTGGAAGGTAGCCAGCCGCTCCCCCAAGCTGGAAAAGGCGCAGCAGTGGGTGAACCGCTTCGACACCTCGTCCCTGTTCATGCTGTCGCTGCTGCCCTTCACCCCCACCTCCTTCATGCACTTTGCTTTCGGCATGTCGGACTTTGACGAAAAGCGCTATCTGCGCACCGTCCTTTTGGGCAAGGGGCTGATGGTGGCCATGATGGCCGTCTTTGGGCAGTCGCTGGTCAGCTCCCTGAAAAACCCGGTCTACCTTGTGCTTTCCGTCCTGCTGTGGGGCGGGATGTACTGGGTAAGCAAAAAATTCTGCCGGAAGCATCATCTGGAATAAAACGAGAATATCCGGGACAGCGGAGCACCTGCGGGCGCTCTGCTGTCTCTTTTTTTGCAAAAAAATGCCATGGCGGACAGCCCGCAGACTGCCCGCCATGGTGTAGGTCACATTATTTTGCTTCCGGTTCCTGCACAAGGGGTTCCGCCGGCGGCGGGGTGAGGGTGGAATGCGCCACCACAAAGGCCGCAGCTTTTGCCCGGGCAAGGCGCTGGCGCACCTTGCGGGTGTCGTTAGCGGGGAAGGTGCGCTCCCCGTCCAGCTTCTCGTCCCAGTGCGCAAGGGCGGCGTTCACCTCGGCTTCGGTGGGCAGTAAGCCCTCCCGCTCGGCCACCAGCAAAAGCCCCAGCCAGCTGCGCAGCTTGCGCTCTGCCTGCTGGTGCAGCCACTGCCGGAACTGTTCCACCGTCTGCCCGCGCACGGCTAAGAACTGGTCAAAGTTGACCCCGTTTGCCTGCAAGCCCAGATTGAACTGCCGCTGCTCGGCAAAGTAGTTGCCCGCCTCCAGCCGCTTGGGCACCGGGCCGGTCACCTCGTCGCCCAGCTGCCAGACCAGCTCCTTCTCGGCCCGGTCTTTGGCCTGTGCGCAGCGCTTTGCGTAGAGCTCCCGGGTCACCCGGTCACGCAGCGCAGCCTTGCCTGCGGCATCGGCGGCACGCTCTTCATCCCCGTAATTGCGGTTGATCTCCAGTTCAATGGTCAACCGGCGCAGCGGGTGGGGCTCGATGGCCTGCACAAAGCCGGTGTCCCGTCCCAGTTCCAGCGGCGGCAGGGTGTAGAACTGCGCCCCCGCCCGGAAGCCCTCGGCCTTGTTGACCGCCAGCAGCTCAAAATCCGGGTCGGTCACCGGTACAAGCTGCTGCTCCTGCACCAGCTGCCGGTAAAGAGGGTCAAAGCCCTCCAGAATGGTGCGGTTCACCGCTGCCGTCAGCAGCTCTTCCTCGTCCTGCGGGGCATCCGGGGCGGCCTGCTCCTTTGCCAGCGCAGCGGCCAGTTCCTGCGCGCTGGCCGTGAATACCAACCGGCAGTCCCCCGGCTCAGCCATGCCGAAATGTTCCAGTTTCATGCGGTGTCCCTCCTTCTCAGCGCCCCATAAGGCCAAACATCAGCACCAGCAGCGCCACGCCGATACCGGCGTACAGCAGCTCGGCACCCAGCACGGACTTGTCGCCCTCTACGAACATCTTTTCCGGGGCATCGGGGTCGTAGTACAGGGTGACCACACTGCCCTCGGCAAAGGGCTTGCCTTTGGCGGGCTTGGGGTACTGCAGCCGGTGGCTGCCGCCTGCGGTGGTAAACTCCAGCACATAGGCAGTGCCGTCCCGGTTCTGCACCGTGCCGCTTACCGTGGCCTGCACGCAGACGCCTTTGGTGCGCAGCTGCTGCCGCGCCCGCACGCTGCGCAGCGCCATGTAAAACATGATCAGCGCGCCCACCAGAAAAATAATCACATTCAGCATCGTTTTCCCTCGTTTTTCCGTAATCGCCGGGCGGTGCCCGGACGTATAGGCAATACCGCATAATTCTAAGTGCCGATACGGCGCGCGAGGTGCGGCAGATGCTAAGCCAAAAGCGCAGATAATACTTTGTGTATTATCGAGCATTTTGGCAACGCAGATGCCGTGCCGCAGCCGCCGGAACGGTGCTTAAGCCGTCAGGCGGGAATTGTGCGGTGCTGCCTATCGTTTATTGTACCATAATCTGCCCTAAAAAGCGCCCCGCAGCCGCTATTCAGAGTGCACCAACTTTGCTGCAAAAATTTGTCGAATAATTTTGAAATTAAGCCTTGACATTTCCTTTGTATCTGGTATAATAACTATCGTTCCCGGCGCTGAAGCGCAGGAACAAAACAGAATATGCGGATATGGCGGAATTGGCAGACGCGTTAGATTCAGGTTCTAATCGGGGCAACTCGGTGGAGGTTCAAGTCCTCTTATCCGCACCAAACAATGAAAATCCGAACCTTTTCTCGATAGGAGAAGGGTTCGGATTTTTTGTGTTCTTCGGAAATGACAATTCCGGCTCCTCCCAAACGGCTGTGTGTCCAAAACCTTATCAGAAAAAACGTGTAACGAAAGTCACAACTGTAAAGGTGCCGTAAGGCGGAAAGGACACAAACATGAAGTACGATGAAAGAATCTGCAAATTCAACATGGACACCGGCTGTGTGGAACTGCTGCTCCGGGATGGGAGAATGATCTCCATCGACTGCACTGGGGTCGAGGATGAATTGGACGTGACCATGGCGCAGAGGTCAGAGTTAGACTATCTCATCTACAATGACCCGCTGGGCTATGCAGATTTGATTCTGAATGGCGATCCGAAGGAATATTTGAAAAATGTGGCTGGGAGCCATGGGCTAGAGGATTAGAAAAATATCATCTGCTCTTTGCGGCAGACGGTAGATATGAAAATTGCATGAGTTGAGTTTGGGCGATGTGCTTTATAGCGAAGCACATCGCCTTTAGTTTGGGTAGCTTGAGCGAGCGACAACCACCAGCTCTGCTGGTGGAGTAGAAAATGCTTTAGCTATAAGATTCGAGCGAAGCGAGATGACAGAGAAATTGTCATCTTAGAAGATGCACTTTGCAACATAGCTCGTTAGAGCGGTAGGGCAGGTAATGCAGATGAAAGATGCTTGCTCGTGGCCCCTTAAGGGGCTTTGCCAGTAAGGTGCCCTTCTAGGGCTTACTCAAGCCACCGGCTTAGCCGGTGGTTTTGACTTTCTTTCGGGTAGCAATATCCTGAAAACTGAAATAATCCGGCTGATGCCGGGACTGGGTGTACTCGAACAGCATCCCGTCCGAGTTGAAGGTCTGGTCTACCACCACCGCCACGCAATCGTAGCCGTCCATATCCAGCAGCTTTTCGTCACGGGCAGTTGCGTGTTCCACCGTGATGCGCCGTTTGCTGGTGATGATCTGCATTCCAAGCACGTTTTCAATAAAATCATAGATGGAATGGGATGCGATTTCCTCTGTCAGTCCGGGTACAAATTCCTTTAAAAAGTAGTTGATGTCCAGAATCAGTGCTTTTCCGTCCAGATAACGCACACGCTGTACCGCCCACAATTCATCGCCCTCAGAAAATCCGCTTTCCGCAGCAAACTGTTCGGTCGCGATGATGGTCTCAAACCGAATGACACGGGTAACGGCTTGCAGATGATTGCGGTGGGCGGTCTCCTGAAAGGTCTCGATCCCGCCGATGGTAAAGGTCGTCTTTCCCACCGGCTGGTAGATGACCCGAACGCCCCGTCCCTGCATGGACTGCACATAGCCGTCGGCAATCAGTTCCGCAATTGCACGGCGCACCGTGTTGCGGGAGCAGTCGTATTCTGCAATCAGCGTATTTTCACTGGGAAGCAGGGACTGGTAAGGATAGTCCTGCGCTTCGATCCGCTTTTTGATGCTGCGGTAAATTCCTTCATATTTTGCTTTTGGCATGGCTGTTTCCCTCAACTTGTTCAAACATTTGTT
>CAKSWQ010000047.1 GCA_934512105.1 uncultured Faecalibacterium sp.
AGCAAGACCATCCTGCTGAATCATAGCAATTGGCATTTTACCAAGGAGAACCCCGGCATCCCCACCGCCGTGATGGGCGAGGGCATTACCCTGCCCCACACATGGAACGCAGTGGACGGTCAGGACGGCGGCAACGATTACTACCGCGGCACCTGCTGGTATACGCTGGCCCTGGCAAAGCCCACCATCCCGGCAGACGGCAAAGCAATTTTGCAGTTGGACGGTGCCGCTATGACCGCTGTAGTCTACCTGAACGGCGAAAAGCTGGCCGAGCACAAGGGCGGCTATTCTACCTTCCGGGTTGACCTGACCGAACATCTCAAAGAGGAAAATCTGCTGGCGATCAGCGTGGACAACAGCGACAACGACACCGTGTACCCCCAGAAGGCAGACTTCACCTTCTACGGCGGCATTTACCGCGATGTAACTCTGCACATCGTTCCGGCAGAGCATTTCGCTTTGCCCGCAAACGGCGCACCGGCTCTGAAGGTAACGCCCATCGTCACCGACCTTGCCGCTAAGACCGCCGAAGTCACCGTGGAAGCCGCCGTGGTGGGCGCACAGAGCGTGACCTTTGCGCTGGAAGGCCAGAGCATCACCGCCCCGGTGGAAAACGGCACCGCAAAGGCTGTTTTCACGCTGGACAATGCACACCTCTGGGACGGCATCGACGACCCGTTCCTGTATGCTGTTTCTGCCAAGCTGGACAATGGCGAGGAGGCTTCTGCCCGGTTCGGCTGCCGGAAGTTTGAGATTGACCCGCAGAAGGGTTTCATCCTGAATGGCCGCAGCTATCCCCTGCGGGGCGTTTCCCGCCATCAGGACCGCAAGGGTGCCGGCATTGCCCTGACCAATGAAATGATGGAAGAGGACATCGCCATCATTCTGGAAATGGGTGCAAACACCATCCGTCTGGCCCACTATCAGCACGCGCAGTATTTCTATGACCTGTGCGATGAAAAGGGTCTTGTCATCTGGGCAGAGATCCCCTACATCACCATGCACATGAAAAATGGTCGTACCAACACCCTGACCCAGATGGAGGAACTGATCGTCCAGAACTACAATCACCCCTGCATTGCCGTGTGGGGCCTGTCCAACGAGATCACCGCCGCCTCTGCTGTCAACGAGGATCTGCTGGAAAACCACCGTCTGCTGAACGAGCTGGCCCACAAGCTGGACCCCACCCGCAAGACCACCATGGCAAATGTGTTCATGCTGGAGACCACCAGCCCCATTCTGGAGATCCCGGATGTGAACAGCTACAACCTCTACTTCGGCTGGTATCTGGGCGAACTGGAGCAGAACGACGAATTCTTTGACAAATACCACGCCGATTACCCCGACCGCTGCATCGGCTTTTCGGAGTATGGCGCAGATGCCAACCCCCAGTATCAGAGCAGCCACCCGGAAAAGGGCGACTACACCGAAAGCTACCAGTGCGTTTACCACGAGCATATGGCAAAGATGATTGCTGACCGTCCTTGGCTGTGGGCGACCCATGTGTGGAATATGTTCGACTTTGCCGCCGATGGCCGGGACGAGGGCGGCAAGCACGGCGAGAACCAGAAGGGACTTGTCACCTTTGACCGCAAGCTCAAAAAAGACCCCTTCTATCTCTACAAGGCCTATTGGAGCAAGGAGCCCTTTGTGCACCTGTGCGGCAGCCGCTATGTAGACCGTGCCGAGGACGTGACCGAGATCAAGGTCTACTCCAATCTGCCGGAGGTCTCGCTGTACAAGGACGGTCAGTTGGTGGAGACCAAGCAGGGCGACAAGGTGTTCACCTTCCAGCTGCCCATCACCGGCAAGCACAGCATCGAGGCACGCTCCGGCGAGCACAGCAGCGTGATTTTGGTGAACAAGGTAGACGCCCCCAACCCGGACTACGCCATGGACAACCGCAAGAACGTGACCAACTGGTTTGACGGGGAGCTGGATGCCAGCTGCTGGTCGGTGAAGGACAACATGGCCGCTGCCATGGCAGACCCCAAGGCTGGCCCCATCCTGAAGCAGATCTCCGATAAGGCCGCCGCTGCCCGCGGCGATGTTGCCGCCGCCGTGAAGGACAACCCGGCTCTGGTGGCCATGATGGAGCGTGCCATGCAGCGGATGACCATTGAATCCATGCTGATGCAGGCAGGCGCTTCCGAGGAGGACATCAAGCAGCTGAACCGTGTATTGCAGGGTATTTCCAAGGAGTGATTCGATGAAACAGACCTATTGCAACCCCCTTGATCTGGGCTACCGCTACCAGCACATGAAGGAAGGCCCGCGCGTGGCGGGTTTCCGGGAGGGTGCAGACCCGACGCTGGTTTATTTCAAGGGCAAATATTATCTCTTTGTTTCCATGTCGGCAGGCTTCTGGTATTCGGAGGATCTGCTGAACTGGGACTTCCATGCAGACCCCGGCCTGCTGATCTACGACTACGCGCCGGATGTGCGGCAGGTGGGCAATTACCTCTATTTCTGCGCCAGCCGCAAGGGGCGCAACTGCCCCATTTTGCGCACCGCTGACCCCCTGACTGAGCCGTTTACCGAAGTGTCTGCCCCCTTTGCCTTCTGGGACCCGGATCTGTTCTGCGATGACGATGGCCGGGTGTACTTCTACTGGGGCTGCTCCAACATCTCCCCCATCTACGGCGTAGAGCTGGACCCGGACACCATGACCCCCATCGGGGAAACGCAGGAGCTGATCTTCGGCCATGAGACCACCCTAGGCTACGAACGCCCCGGCAACAACGGCATCGTGGACCGGGAAGCCAGCGTGCTGTACCAGTCCATGAAGCAGTTCTATGACCCTGAGACCGGCAAGCTGAATCTGCCGCCGCAGATGGCAAATATCCCCGGTCTGAGTGCCGAAAGCCTGACTGCCATGTTCAACGCCATCGGCAAGCCCTACATTGAGGGTGCCTTTATGACAAAGCATGACGGCCTCTATTACCTGCAATATGCCTGCCCTGGCACCCAGTACAACACTTACGCCGACGGTGTATACACCTCCCGTTCTCCGCTGGGCCCCTTTGTGCGGCAGGCATCCAATCCGTTTTCCGCAAAGCCCGGCGGATTCATCACCGGAGCAGGCCACGGCAGCACCATTGCCGACACCTACGGCAACTGGTGGCACGCTTCCACCATGCGCATTTCCGTCAACTATGACTTTGAGCGCCGGGTGGGGCTGTTCCCTGCCGGGTTCGACAAGGACGGCGTGCTTTACTGCAACCAGAACTTTGCCGATTACCCCCACCGCATCCCGGCAGACCGCTTTGATGCCGCCAGCCAGCAGCCGGAATGGATGCTGCTGAGCTACAAAAAGCCGGTCACGGCCTCCAGCACCGCAGAAAACAGCAGCCCGGAATGGGCAGTCAATGAGGACTGCCGCAGCTGGTGGAGCGCCGCCGGTGCAGAGCCGGGTGAATGGCTCTGTGTGGACCTTGGCAAAGAGAGCGATGTCCGCGCCATTCAGGTAAATATGGCAGATGAAAAGCTGGTGGTGGACTTCCCTGCCGACAGCTACGGCGATGACCGCAAGACCCGCCACATCGAGACCCGTCCGCAGATTTCCCACTACACGGTGGAAACCAGTCTGGACGGAGCGAGCTGGACGCTGCGCGAAAATGTTGCCCGTGAGTGCTCCAACGGCTACTACGAATATGCAGACGGCATCCGCGCCCGGTACGTCCGGGTGACCGGCGGTGCGCTGCCCTACGGACAGGCGCTGCGCATCAGCGGCCTGCGGGTGTTCGGCAACGGCGAAGGCGCAAAGCCCGCACAGGCCGAAGCCGCCGGGGTTCGCGTGGATGCACTGGATGCAAAGATCACTTGGCAGCACATCGAAAATGCACAGGGCTGCAATGTCCGCTACGGCGTTGCGCCCGACAAGCTCTATCTGAGCTGGCTGGTGTATGACGCAGACGAAGTGACCCTTTCTACCCTGACCGCCGGGCAGGAATACTATGTCTGCGTGGATAGCTTTAACGAAAACGGCATCACGCCGGGTAAGATTTTCAAACTGGAGGGGTAAAATATGCCCATCAAAGCCGTGCAGCAATTTATGCTGGGCACTGTACTGAGCAACGAGCAGCAGGCCAAAGAGACCCTTGCTGCCATGAAAGCCGCCGGGTACGACGGCATTGAACTGTGTGGATTTATGATCCACCCCATCGGCTTTGTGGTAAAGCTGCTGACCAAGGCCGCCGGGATGCCGGTGGGCAAGGGCGGCAATCTGGACTGGCACAAGCTGGTGCAGGAGGCAGGCCTTCAGGTGGTCAGCCTGCACACCGACCTTGGCTCTCTGGAGCGGGATGCCCACGCCGTGGCCGAGGAAGCCAAAAGCTTCGGCACACAGTATGTGGTCATCACCGGGATGTATCGGTTTGATTACGGCGATGAAGCCGCCATGCACGCGCTGACACAGCGGCTGAACAAAGCCGGGGAAGCCCTGGCAGCCGAGGGCATCCACCTGCTCTACCACAACCACAACTGCGAGCTGCGGCATGTGAATGCGGAAACGCGCGCCTACGATATTTTAATCGAGGAAACGAATCCCGAATTTGTCAACTTTGAGTTTGACAGCTACTGGTTCACCGAGGGCGGTGCAAACGCGCTGGCATGGATGCAGCGGCTTGGTCCCCGCATGAAGCTGTGGCACATCAACGACCGGGGCACCCGCATCACCGGCAGTGCCATCACCCCCATTCTGAAAACCGACAGCATGGAACTGGGCACCGGCAATATGGACCTTGACAGCCTGATGGCGCAGGCCCTCGCCATGGATGTGGATGCCGTCATTCTGGAAAGCCACCGCAACTGGGTGGACGATTCCCCCGTCAAGAGCTTCCAGCTCAGTGCAAAATATCTTGCACAAAAATTCTGATTTGCCATTTTCTCATCATTTTCTTCTTCATTATCCCCATAAAAGCAACACCCCGCACCGGAAGGAGTAACCGGTGCGGGGTGTTGTGTTTTGCGGGGAATCTTTTTTGCCTTACAGGGTGTAGGTGCCCGGCTGCAGGGTCAGGCTTCTGCCATCCGGGAGGGTGACTTCTGCGGTCAGATTGCAGGGCACGGTGATGGTGTAGGTCACGGCATCGCCTGCATACTGCCAGCCGCTTTCAATGCGCCCCACCGGGGAATCGTACACCGCTTTTGCCCAGCCCAGAGCCGGGTTCGGGGTGGGGGCGATGGTCAGGGTCTCCCCTGCCAGATGGATGCCGCACACGCCGCCGAACAGCCAGCCGCAGATGGCGCCGTAGGAATAATGGTTCAGGGATTCGCTGGGGTGGCCGTTTGCATCAATGCCCGTCCATGTCTCCCAGACGGTGGTAGCGCCCTGCTTGACCTCATAGAGCCAGCTGGGGGCGGTATCCTGCAGCAGCAGCTTGTAGGCGGTGTCGGCATAGCCGTACTTTGCCAGCACCTCGCAGAGGAAGGGCGTAGAAAGGAAGCCGGTGTTCAGGTGATAGCCGTTTTCCACCACCATCCGGTTCAGGGTATCCGCAGCGGCTTGGCTCTCCTCCTCGCCCAGCAGCGCAAAGGCAATGGCGCGGACGTATTCACACTGGCGGTCAGAAGTAATTTTCCCGTTATCCGTAAAGGCGGCGCGGTATGCCTTGACCGCCTTTTCTGCGGTGTCGCGGTACTGCGCTGCGTCCTCTGCCTTGCCCAGCGCCTGCGCAATTTCTGCCAGAAGCCGCCCGGAATAAGCCAGATACGCCGTGCCCACGCTCTTGCGCGGGTTCATCATGGCCTGCATGGGGGTAATGCCCGGCTCGCACCACTCGCCGTAGTCCAAGCCGTTCAGCACTGTGTACTTGGCGTATGCACCGGTCTGCTGCTCCTCAGTAGTCTGCTGAGCACGGCCAAGCAGGAAGCCATACCACTTCTGCATCATCTCGTAGTTATCCGCCAGAATCTTGCGGTCGCCGGTGCGCTTATAAAGGGCGTAGGGCACCAGAATGGCAGCATCGCCCCAGCCCGCCGACATACAGAGCATGGGGGTCATGTAACCGGGGCGGCTGGTGGGCGGCGCAATGTTTGCCATGCGCCCGTCCGGGTACTGGTTCAAACGGCATTCTGCCAGCCATTTTTCCACCACCGGGTAACAATCCATCAGGGTCAAGCCCGTTTCAATGAACACTCCCATATCGCCCGTCCAACCAGCGCGCTCGCGGGTGGGGCAGTCGGTGGGGATATCGCAGAAGTTGCCCTTCTGACTCCACACACTGTTTTGCACCAGCCGGTCCACATCGGCATTGCCGCATGCAAAGCTGCCGGTGACCGGCATTTCCGAATAGACAGCGTGGGCGGTAAACGCTGCCCCGGTCAGGTCGATGTCCGATTCCACCTTTGCGTACCGGAAGCCCATGATGGTAAAGCTGGGCTTGTAGTGGTTCTCGCCCTCTTTGCAGACGAGTTCCAGCAGCTGTGCCGTGCCGCCTTCCTTGTGGCGGTTGCGGTCCTGAAAGTTCTCCTGGGTAAAGTTGCCGTTTTCGTCCAGCGCTTCGCCGCACAGCAGCCGGAGTTTCTGCCCGGCGTGGGCGGTCAGCTTCATCTCCACATAGCCAGCCATGTTCTGCCCAAAGTCCAGCACGGTCTCGCCGCCAGGGGTGCGCAGCAGCCTGCCTGCAAAGGCCTCCTGCTCCCGGATGGGCACGGTGTTCATGCCGGTGATGGGCAGGGTGTTCGGCTCGGTCTTTACGCCGTGCCAGCCGGAAAGTTCCTCTTCCAGCCGGGCATCGTACACTTCACCCTGCTGCAAATCGTTCTGGCGGGTCGGGCCCCGCTGGGTGGCCTCCATACTGCTGTCCGAAACGCAGACCGCCTTGCCGTCCACTTCCAGCTGGAACAGGACAGCCACTTCTTTCCCGAACAGGTCACGGTCACCATCCACGCCGGAGGTACTGCGGTACCAGCCATCGCCCAATGCGATGAGCAGTTCGTTTTCACCGTCACGGACAAGCGCGGTCACATCGTAGGTCTGTGCCCCAAGGTGCTTATCTGCGGTAAAGCTGCCGGGGGCAAGCACCATATCGCCGACACGTTTGCCGTTCAGCCATGCCGCATACAGACCCTTGGCAGTAATGTACAGCCGCTTGCGCTGTCCCGCCGGGGCGGTGAAGCGTTTCCGCAGATAACCGGCCGGACGGTGGGGCTGATAAGGCTGCACCTGCCCTTTGCCGGCGGCTTCCAGCGCCGCCTGCTTCTGCTCCCAGTTGGGCTTTGCAAAGGCGTTGATGGCATCGGTGCAGTCGATGTCCAGTTCTTCTGTTTCCGGGCAGACCCACACGCCCTGCCAATCCGACTGCGCAAGACCCGTTTCAAACTCAGCTTCGCTCCATGCGCCGGGCTGGTCGTTTTCATCCCACAGGCGGATGCGCCACTGTCCCTGCGTCTTGGGCGGTACAGCGGCGGGCGTTTCGGTGTGCATCACACTGCCCAAAACCTTTCCGCTCTTCCACAGCGTTTCGGCTCCGGCGGTCACTTCAATTTCGTAGGCAGTCTGGCGCACGCCATCGGCGCACTGCCACGATAAAAACAGCGTCCCGGCATCCATGCCGAGGGGCGCAGAAAGATGGTTCGTTTTCAGATTTGTTGCTTGCATCATCTACATCTCCTTTTGATCTCTACTCTTATTATAAGGGGAATCCCACGGAGAAGAGGTGCAAAAATTTGTGTTATCGGTCAAAAAGTCATGCCATTTATTATAATTCAAAAAAATCATCTTACTTCACGACTTTTCATCCGTACTGTCTCCGGTTTTCCTGTTATACTTTGGGCAAGAAAATTCGAGGGCTGTGGACTGCCCTCAAACGAAAGGAAGGCATTACAGAATGGACATTGAAAAGATCCTCCAGCAGATGACACTGGAGGAAAAAGCAGACTTCTGCTCCGGTTCGGATTTCTGGCATACACAGCCGGTGGAGCGGCTCGGTGTGCCTGCCGTGATGATGAGCGACGGCCCCAGCGGTCTGCGCAAACAGGACGAGCAGGGCGACCATCTGGGCATCAACGAAAGCATTCCTGCGGTCTGTTTCCCGTCCAGTGCGGCGGTGGCTTCCAGCTTTGACACCGCTCTGGCAGAAAAGCTGGGCGAAACGCTGGGCAACGAGTGCCGCGCCGAGAATCTGGCCCTGCTGCTTGGCCCCGGTCTGAACATCAAGCGCAGCCCCTTGTGCGGACGCAACTTTGAGTATTTCAGCGAAGACCCCTATCTCAGCGGTGAGATGGGCGCGGCACTGGTCAACGGCATCCAGAGCAATGGTGTGGGCAGCTGCATCAAGCATTTTGCCGCCAACAATCAGGAGACCGACCGGATGGTCAGCGACAGCGTGATGGACGAGCGCACCCTGCACGAGATCTATCTTCCCGCCTTTGAAACGGTGGTCAAAAAGGCAAAGCCGCTGGGCGTGATGGCCGCCTACAACAAGCTCAACGGCACCCACTGCTCGGAGAACAAGGAACTGCTGACCGACATCCTGCGCAAACGCTGGGGCTATGAGGGCATGGTGGTGACCGACTGGGGCGCAGTAAAAGACCGCGCCAAGGGCATCGCCGCCGGACAGGATCTGGAAATGCCCGGCGGAAGCGGCCGCGGAACAAACTCGATCCTTTCTGCCATCAAGGCAGGAACGCTCTCGGAGGAGGAGTTGAACGCTGCCGTCCGCAACCTGCTGCGGTTCGTGGATTCTGTGACCAAAACTGAAAACGCGAGCGCCGTATTTGACCGGGACGCAGACTACCGGATGGCAGTTTCTGTTGCAGAGAACTCTGCGGTTCTGCTGAAGAACGAAAAGGGCGTACTTCCTCTGGCAAAGGGCTGCAAGGCGGTGTTCCTTGGCGAATTTGCGCAGCACCCCCGGTATCAGGGCGGCGGCAGCAGCCATGTCAACAGTGCGAAGGTCAGCTGTGCGCTGGAGCACGCTCCCGGTGTAGCCTATGCACAGGGCTACCGCACCGATGAGGATACCGTTGATCCTGCGCTGGAACAGGCCGCCGTGGCTGCTGCTGCAGACGCAGAGGTCGCCGTGATCTTTGCCGGACTCCCGGAGCGGTACGAGAGCGAAGGCTACGACCGCACCACCCTTGCCATGCCGGAAAATCAGAACCACCTCATCGCCGCAGTCGCTGCGGTACAGCCGAATACCGTTGTCGTCCTGCACAACGGTTCTGCCATCGAAATGCCGTGGCTCAACGATGTCCCGGCTGTTCTGGAGCTGTACCTTGCCGGTGACGGTGCCGGAGAAGCCGCCGTGAATCTGTTGTACGGCGCTGTCAACCCCAGCGGCAAATTGGCAGAGACCTTCCCCCGGAGGCTGAGCGACACCCCGGCTTATCTTTCCTTCCCCGGCGAGCGGGAGACCAGCGTTTACTCTGAGGGCGTATTTGTCGGCTACCGCTACTACGACACCACGGAAGCAGATGTTCTGTTCCCCTTCGGTCATGGCCTTTCCTACACGACCTTTGAATACAGCGTACTCCGGCTGAGCCGCAGCACCGTCCATGAGGGTGAAGAAGTGCAGGTCACCGTCACGGTAAAAAATGCCGGCGCAGTCGCCGGCAAGGAAACGGTGCAGCTCTATGTGGCACCGCCCAAGGGTGAGCGTCACCGTCCGGTCCGGGAACTGAAAGGTTTTGCCAAGGTGTCCCTGCAGCCCGGTGAGAGCAAGGAGGTGCAGTTCACACTGGACAAGCGCAGCCTTGCCTATTATGAGCCGGAACTGCATGATTTCTATGCAGAAAGCGGCACTTACCAGATCTGCGTTGGTGCATCCAGCCGGGATCTGCGCCTGACCGGCTTGCTGGAATGGCAGGCAGCGCAGCCGCTGCCGGTACACTTTACCGCAGCCTCCACCCTGAAGCAGGTCATGACCCACCCGGTGGGTGCTGCCATCATCGGACCGATCCTGCAGCGTATGGCCGCAGCCGCAGGCAGCGCCACCGGAAAAAAGGACGATGATGATTCTTCTCTGTCCATGATGATGGGAATCCAGCTCAACACGCTGATTGATTTCCACGTCCTGACCGAGGAGCAGCTGAACGGCATCCTGAGCCAGATCAATCAGGCGTAAGGCAGGGATTGCACGATAAAATAAGTCCTACTCTCTCCACTTTACTATCATAATTTTTTCAAAACCCTCTTGACGAATTCTGCATACAGTGGTATTTTTCTTGTAAATCCCACCGTTCTTGTGGATTGGTCAAAAGCCATCCACAAGATGTGGTCGTGTTCATTCTGAACACAGCCACAGAAAGTGGTTGGTTATCACCGTGAGACCCACCACTTCCGTGAGGCAAAATCCACGAAAGAACCTACCGCCCCGCAACACACCCGATTCATTTTGCCGCTTACTTCACCCGACAAAATCCATCGCTGCGCTGCGTGGGCGGTATTTTTCTTTTATAGGGAACGTACCTTGAAAATTTCATGAGCCGACCGAACGTGATACCGACTTTCCGTCAACGCCGCTGCACAAACAGGGGCAGGAACTTCGTTCGGAGCAAACGGCGATCAACATACACGAGCAGCGGAACTCTCTACTTATTTTTGCGCCTTAACAATTCGGAAACATTTGTTGAACTTGTCGGGGCGAGGCCCCTCCATCTGCTATCGCAGACCGTTCTGCCGCTTAAAAGCCCCACTGGGGCTTTCATTGCTTCGCTGCGCTTCGCAAACGCGGTCCCACCCCAAACTGAACAGGTCCGTAAAAAGTAGACAAAAAGCCTCCCCGTGTAGGATAATAGAACTACACGAGGAGGTTTTGCTATGTCCAGAAAATATGTAAAGATCGACGAACACGGAAAAGAAATTTTAGAACTGAAGCGAGAAGGTAAGACAAATCGAGAAATCGCACAGAAGTTTGGAGTAGACAGAGAGTGTATCAAAAACTGGGTGGTTCGTTTCAATCGGCAGCAGCGGAAACTGGAGGCAGGTATCAAGCCACGCCCAAAAGGCAGACCTCGGAAAGATGCTCAGCCAAGAGATATTGTAGCAGAGCAAGCATATGAGATCAACCGATTGAAAATGGAGAATGAATTGCTGCGGGATTTTATGCGATCCATGGAAAGGAAGTGAAGCCAAGATTCAAGTATGCAGTCATTTATCGGCACCGTACAAAGTATGCAGTAAAAGCTCTGTGCGAGATTCTTCAGGTTTCCAGAAGCGGTTACTATAAGTACGTCAAACAGATGAACCGCACGGCGAAAGACTTTGAACTTGCAGAAAAGATTCGTATAAAGCAGGAACCTTGTAAAAAGACATACGGCTATCGCCGAATGGAACTTTGGCTGGACAGTGAAGGAATCACTAAGAATCCAAAGACGATTTTGAGAATCATGCACAAGTACGACCTTTTGAGTGAAATCCGTCGCAGAAAAAGATGGCGAAAAATGGGCGAGGACAAGCACAGATATGACAACTGGCTGAACCGAGAATTCAACGCCGAGCATCCAAATCAGAAATTGGTTACCGATATTTCTTACATTCAAACTCAAGAAGGGGTTCTTTACCTATCCATGATTCGTGATTTATACGATAGAAGCATTGTTGCTTACAGGACTGGAACCAGTCAGACAATCAATCTTGTATTGGATACCATTCATCTTGCAATGAAGTCTGTGAAAACAGAAAGTCGCCGGGAGTTGCACCTCCACAGCGACCAGGGGTTCCAATACACCTCACAAGCATATTTCGACCTGACTAAAGAATACGGCATTTTGCCGTCTATGTCAAGGCGTGGAAACTGCTATGACAATGCGTCGGCTGAAAACTTTTTCGGAATCCTCAAAACGGAGTGCATCTACCGACGCAAGCCGGAAACTTTTGAGGAAGCTAACAAGATGATCGATGATTACATTTACTTCTACAACCACGAACGCATTCAACTAAAAACCGGACTGTCTCCGCTTTCGCTTCGTCAGTCCGGTTAAGACACACCCTACATGAGGTGCTTTTTATTCATGTCTACTAATTCTGGGGCAGTTCAGAATACAGGTTCGTGGTCGGTTTTTATTATATCTTAACTTCGTCTAATGTTGGCATCGCCGGAATTGCACCATGGCGGCTGGTGGTGATGCTGGCGGCTTTATTGGCAAAGGCTAGAATGCTTTCCAGTTTGTCCACGGTCAGGGTGTTCAGCTCCTCCTTGCAGAGCTTGGACAGGGCAGCTCCAAAGAAGGTATCTCCCGCGCCGTTGGTGTCGCCCACCTTGCAGGGAACGCCAGTCACATGGCCAGTCTTGTCCTCAAAGCGGTAGAATACGCCGTTTGCCCCCAAGGTGACAAAAATCAGCTTGATTCCCTTCTGTGCCAACTGCGCCGTGCCGCTTTCGCAGTCAGTGGTTCCGGTGAGCAGAGGCAGTTCTTCATCGGACACTTTCAGGATATCCACCAGCGGCAGGGGTGCTTTCATCTGAGCAATGGCATCCTCTTTGCTCTTCCAGAGGTTGGCGCGGTAGTTGGGGTCGTAGGTGATGGTAGCACCCAGCTTTTTGGCACGGGCGGCAGCATCCAGCGTAGCGGTGCGGGAAGGGTCTGCGGTGAGGCTGACCGAGCCAAAGTGCAGGATTTTGGCAGCCTTCAGAGCGTCCTCCGAAATGTCCTCTTTGCACAGCATCACATCGGCGTTGGCGCTGCGGTAGAAGCTGAAATCCCGCTCGCCGGCGGCATCCACTGACACGACTGCCATGGTGGTGGGGTGGTCTGCATCCACAGCCATGCCGGAAACATCCACCTTGTTTTCTGCCAGAACCTCTTTCAGGTAGCGGCCAAAGGCATCCGCGCCCACCTTACCGATAAAGGCGGTCTGTGCCCCCAGCCGGGCGGCTGCCACTGCCAGATTAGCCGGGGCACCGCCGGGGTTTGCGGCAAACTGGGGGATGCCCTTTTCATCCTTTCCGGTCTGGGTAAGGTCGATCAAAACTTCACCAATCGTTACAATATCCATGGCAGCTCCTTTCAGCGGCGCACCAACAGTGCCTGATAGGGCTTTAGCTCCACATCAGCCAGCCAGACGGAAGCACCCTCCGGGGTTTGATACTCGCCGCCCAGAGCGTCCAGACTTGCCCCTGCCGGGTACTCGGTAAAGTTGAACAGCCCCACCAGCGTTTCCTCGCCGCGCCTGCGTACCAGCGCCAGCACGCCGGGGTTGTGGCTGTCCCAAGTTGTTACCCACGCATCCGGGGCAAAGCAAGGGTCTGCACGCATTTGGCGCAGCTGCTCCATGCCCTGCCACAGCTGGTTTTGCAGCGTGCCCTTCCGGGTGCGCTGCTTGGCATCCTCCCAGTTGAATCTGCTGCGGTGCAGATTGCGGCTGTCCTCCACACGGTCGGGGTCGTTTTTGTAATCCCAGCCGTTGAGCTGGGCGATCTCATCGCCGCAGTTCAGCATGGGGAAACCCTGCAAAAACGCCATGGCAGTGTGCAGCAGCAGATCGCGCTTCACCGCGTAGTCCAGTGCGACCTTATCATCTTTTTCCAGTGCCTGCTCCACGCCGCACAGGCTGGCGGTGGTGCCGCAGCTGCGAGCATCGCCGGTAGCAGGGTCGTAATTGTACAGCTCGCCTTTTGCCCAGCTGCCGGGGAAATTGCCCTCGTAGAAGTGGTACAGATATTCCTTGTGCTTCTGCGGGTCGATGCCGAGCCGGTTTTCCACCGCCTCGTCCAGACCCCAGCCAATGTCATCGTGGCAGCGCAGATAGTTCACGAACCAGCAGTTGTCCGGCAGGGCGTGGAGGGCGTCCAGCTGTGCCTTCAGCAGCCGGGTGTCCCGGCTGGCAAGAGCGCTCCACAGGTTGACCATGGTGGACACGTTGTAGAGCATGTGGCATTCTGGTTTTTCGGGCGTACCAAAGTACGCCGCCAGCTCCTTGGGAGCCATGACCACTTCACCCTTGAGGATGACCGCCGGGCAGACGCATTCCAGCACCATGCGGAGCATCCGCACGATGGTGTGCACCTGCGGCAGATTGCGGCAGGTGGTGCCCAGCTGCTTCCAGATGTAGGGCACCGCATCAATGCGGAACACCTCCACGCCAAGGTTGGCAAGGTGCAGGATGCTCTTGGTCATGTCCACGAACACCGCCGGGTTTGCGTAGTTCAGGTCCCACTGGTAGTCGTGGAAGGTGGTCAGCACCCACTTGTGCATCTCCTCACACCATGTAAAGTTGCCGGGTGCGGTGTTGGGGAACACCTGCGGCACGGTCTGCTCGTACTGGTCGGGGATGGTGCGGTCCTCGTAGAGGTGGTAATAGGCCTGAAACCACGGGTCGCCTGCCTTTGCCGCCATGGCCCAGCGGTGGGTGCTGGCGGTGTGGTTCATGACAAAATCCAGACACAGGCTGATGCCGGCTTTCCGCAGCTCCCGGGTCAGGTTTTCCAGATCTTTGTTGGTGCCGAGAGCAGGGTCTACGGTATCGAAATCCTCCACCGCATAGCCGCCATCGTTGTGGGGATGGGGCATCTGCAGCAGGGGCATCAGGTGCAGATAGGTCAGCTTCTGCTCCTTGAGGTAGGGCAGCTTCTTTGCCAGCTCTTTCAAATTTCCGGCAAAGAGGTCGGTGTACATGGTCATGCCGAACATATTGCCCCGCTTGTACCAGTCCGGGTCGGCAGAGCGTGCCTTGTCCAGCGCTTTCAGTTCAGCACTGCGGGCGTTGTAGGCTTCTGCCATCTCCCGCTCCAGAACTTCCAGCCCTTCCCGGTTGTGGTACAGCTCCATGAACAGCCATTCCAGCTCGTCCTTATGGCGGGCAAAGCGGGTGGAAAATGCAGTTTGATCCTTCATATTCTTTTATCCTTTTCGTGTAAGATGAAGCTGCACGCTGGGGTAATCGCCAAACAGCTGCGGCAGGACAAGCCCCGCATACAGCAGGGTGCTGCCGCTGAACCGCATTCCCTTGTGAATGCCGTCCTCTCTGGCATTGCCGCCGTCGTGGGCATACTGAGAGCCGAAATAGTCGATGCCGTCCAGCTCATACACAGCATCTTCTTCCAGCCCACGGAAGCAGAGGTGGATGGGCAAGGGATTTGCCTGCGGATGGGTCACCACCAGATTCAGCAGCGCCTCGCTGCCGTCCTCTGCGGCAAACTGCCATGCCGTGAAATAGGCGTTTTCTGCCGGGTCGGTCAGCCGGTAATAATCGCCGGTGCGGATCAGGTCGTTCAGCCGCTTGAACCGCTTGAT